>JBGTKC010000163.1:0-15897 GCA_041744755.1 Saprospiraceae bacterium | reverse complement strand
GTCGGGACGGCTCCGGCGTCAGGGGCTACTGTCGACCGGGAAGACACCGCCCTGGAGCCAGCCCTCGTGACCGGGTACGTACTCGACGCGCGCTCCGACGAGGGCCTCGTCGGGGCGAGTGTCCTGCACCCGGCCTCCGGGACCGGCACGGTTGTCGAACTCTCGGGCGGATTCGCGCTCGCGCTACCGCGGGGGCGGCAGCTCATTGAGGTGCAGTCCGTTGGGTACGTTCCGCAGCCCATCGAGCTCGAGGTCTTCGGCGACGGGGCGCTCCCGGCGCTGCGGCTCCGCGAGGGCGCGGCCACGCTCACCGAGGTCGTCGTGACGGCACGCACCGAGGCGGTGCGCATGCGCCAGGCCACTGGCGGTCTCACGACCCTTTCCGCGCGTGAGATCAAGCTCCTGCCCGCGTTCACGGCCGAGCCCGATGTCCTACTCGCGCTCACGCGTACGCCCGGGGTGGCGGCCACCTCCGAGGGCTCGGTCGGGCTCTCGGTCCGGGGCGGGGGACTCGACGCCAACCTCGTACGGCAGGGCGGGATACCGGTGTTGTACCCGGCGCACGCGCTCGGGTTTTTCCCGGCGTTTCACGGCGACCTCGTCGCGGGGGTCGAGCTCTACCGCGGGTACGTCCCCGCCGGCATCGGGGGTCGGGCCTCGAGCGCGATCGAGGTCGAGTGGCGCACGGGCGACTTCGAGGAGTGGCACCTTAGTGGGGCCGTGGGGCCGCTGTCGAGTCGTCTCGCCGTAGACGGCCCAATCGTCCCGGGGAAGGTCAGCGTGATCGCTGGGGCGCGCCGCAGCCACCTCAATTGGCTGTTGGCGCAACTCAACCAGGGCGACCTGTCGCGCTCGGTCGTCCGCTTCAACGACGCGGGCATCGGCGTGGCCGCGCGGTGGGGCGCGTCCCGCCTCGACGTGCGCGCCTTCACCTCGGGGGATGAGTTCCGCTACGGGCAGCGCTTCGGGTTCGGCTACCAGAATGCCGGCGCGCGGGCCGAACTGCGGCAGCGCCTGAATGCGAGCACGTCCCTCAGGGCCGCCGCGACGGTAAGCGACTTCGCGTCGGAGCGCTTCACCGTCAGCGCCTTCCCCGACGCCACCGTCTTTACCTCTGGACTCACCTACCTCCAGGGTGAGGTCGGGCTCGTCCGCGTGGCCGCCACGGGGTTGCGTACCGCCGCAGGTGTCGGGGTGGAGTCCTACCGCAGTGCCGGGCGGCGGCAGCGCCCCCGCGAAGACGGCGCCGCGGCACCCTTCGCCTTCGAGGACCCGAACCTCCACGCCGCCTACGCCTACGCTGAGGCCACCCACAAAATCTCGGAAGACTGGCGCGTAGAAGGGGGACTGCGCCTGCTCGCGGCGCGGACCGTAGCACCGCCCGGGCAGCGCACCGAGTACGGCGCGGGCGTCCCGGACGAGGGTAACATCGTCGATGTCGACTCCGCGGCGGCCGCCTACGGCTTCGCGCATGCCCCCGTACTCCAGCCCCGCGTCCAGTTGACGTACAGCCCGCCCGGGCGGGACTACACGGTAGGCCTAGCGTACAGCCGCCTCGCGCAGCCGATCCACCAGCTCAGCCCAACGGTATCCCCAACCCCGGCCGACATCTTCTTCGTCTCCTCGGAGTACCTCCCGATCACCACCTCGGGCATCGTGAGCCTCACGGTCGCCAGCCGCGAGATCCGACAATCGTTGTCGCGTTGGAGCTACGAGACCGCCGTCTACTACCGCCGCATTCGCCGGGCGCACCTCGCGCTCTCCGGGGAGCTCCTGCGCGCCTCCGCGACCCCGGAGCAGTCTTACTACACGGCTGACGGATTCGCCGCCGGTGCCGAGGCCGCGCTCCGCTACGGGGGCATCAAGCACCGCGTGGAACTCGGGTACGCCTACGGGCGGAGCCTTCTCGAGGTGGACCGCCGCTACCGGTACGTCCGCCTTAACGAGGGGCGCTACTTCCCGTCCAACACCGACCTTCCCCACCAGGCCAACCTTACCTACTCCTACCGGCCCACGGGACGCTTTACGTTCTCCGCCGCCTGGATGCTCACGAACGGGCGGCCCTTCACCGCGGCTACGGCGCTCCTGCCGCAGAACGGGAGCCTGATTCCCCTACCCGCGAGCGTCAACGGCGCCCGCCTCCCGCCGACCCACCGGCTCGACCTCGGCGTCGAGGTCGACAACTCCGCCACGCGCAGCCGCGGCCTCCGCGTCGGCTACGCGATCTCGATTTATAACCTCTACCAGCGCCAGAACGCTTTCGCCGCCTTCTACGACCGCCCCTACGGCCGCCTGCAGGCTTACCAGTTCTCCCTCATCGGAACCGCTGTGGCCGCCCTCAACCTCACTTTCCGATGGGACTAACGACAACTCCCCGGCGCGCCCCCGTGCGAAACCGCGGGCGCATCGGCGTATATGCCGCCGCACTGCTGCTCGCTGTCGTGGCCGCCGCAGGTTGCGTCAAAGAGCTCGACCTGCCCACGCCTACACAGTCGACCACCTTCGTCGACGGCGCCGTGATCGTGGATAGCGCGGTGCAGCGCCTGCGCTTCGGGTTTACCGTCGGACTCGGCCAGCGGGCCTTCCCGATCCCCGAGGCCGAGATCGAGGTGGTCAACCTTAGCACCGGCGAGCGCTACCCTTACCTCAACGTCGGCGAGGTGAATTACCGAGCGGCCTTTACGCCGGGTTACGGGGAGGCCTACCAGCTCGTGATCCGCCTGCCCGACGTGGCACAGCCCTACCGGAGTCGTCCGGACTCCCTGGAGCCAGCGGCGCTCACGCTCTCGGGCGTGCTCGCCAGACAGACGCGTCTCAACCGCGACGGCATCGCCGTGGAGCGCGCCTACATCACCGCCAGGACCACTGTCGGGCGAGGCGTGGGTGCACCCCTGAGCGGGGTGCTCACCGTGCGTCAGTCCTTGGTCTGGGCCTACGCTGATGTCAACTGCGGACCCTTCGACCCGAGCCGCATCTGCTATTTCGTGGAAGGCAACGAGGAGGAGCCCTCCCGCCTGATTGATCTGACGACGATCGGGAGCGCGGGCGCTACGACGTTCGAACAAGGCGCGGAGTTCATCGACTATCGCGTGGCTGAGCAGGCGTACTTCGTGCTCGCGAGCCGACGCTACAGTGCGGCCGCCGGTCGGTACTTATCGACGTACAACGTGGCGCTGGCCCCCTCCGGGACACCTTTCGACGAGCGCCTCCTGCCCGCGGTCGGCAATGTGGAAGGGCCTGCGGAGGCCCCGGGGATCCTCGGGTACTTCGGCGTGGCCGAGGCCCGGATCGTGGTTCTACCCGTCAACGACGCCCCCGCCGGCGTCCGTGGCTTCCCCAACAGCCTCTGTAGTGGATTCCCCTTACCGACGGGCTTCGATTGCTGCGAGTGCCTACGATCCCCGGGGGCTCTCGCGGAGAAGCCGTCTTACCTACCCTAGCGTGGGGCTCCTGCGATAGGCGTGGTTGTGTGTTGGTGAGGGCGGTGCGGGTCGGGACGGATTAGCGCCTTTCGGCACAACTGCGAGGCAGGTTTTGCCGCAAGGCGTTTCGAGGAGTAGCATTCAAATACAGTAGGTGTATGATGTGCCGCCTTCGAGAAGCTTGGAAACGCTACCTAGCGCTTTGACTACTTCCGCGCCGACCGGTTTTGGCGAAAGCCGAACCCCGACATTCCGGCAGGCTTAAAGACCTTGGCATGACATTGTAACAGTAGCCTTCCGGCAAAACCCGCCACTTTTTCCTTCCGTGACCCGCGGTACAGTCCTTGACGTTACGTCCGTCAAACGACCGTTTATGACTGCCGATAACCTAACCATCAAGGGCCAAGAGGCGCTCCAGAAGGCGACGCAACTGGCGCAGAGCCGGGGACAGCAGGCCGTGGACACCGCACATTTGCTGCAGGCCACCCTCCAGACGGACGAGAGTGTGACGGGCTTTTTGCTCGGGAAGACTGGCGCCAACATGCCCGCCATCAATCGTCAACTCGAGGAGATCTTAAATTCTTTTCCGAAGGTGGCCGGGGGCGGGAGTCCGTATCCTAATAATGACTTTCAGGGGGCGCTGCGCGAGGCGGAGGCTTTCGCCAAAAATATGGGCGACGAGTTTATCAGCCTCGAGGCGGTGCTGTACGGTATCACGGCCGGACGCGATAAAACTGCGCGTTTGTTGCAGGACCAGGGGGCGACACCGAGTAATTTAAAAGCTGCGATCGACGAACTGCGGAAGGGTCGCAAGATCACGACGCAGAGCGGGGAGGACGCTTTTAATGCACTGAATAAGTTTGCCATCAACCTTAACGAGCGCGCCGAAATGGGTAAGCTCGACCCGATTATCGGTCGCGACGAGGAAATTAGGCGGACGCTGCACATCCTATCTCGCCGAAAAAAGAACAACCCGATTTTAATTGGCGAACCTGGCGTCGGTAAGACGGCCATCGTCGAGGGGATCGCCTGGCGGATCGTCAAATCTGATGTGCCCGAAAACCTGAAGTCGAAGAAGATCTTTTCCTTAGACATCGCCGCGTTAATCGCTGGTGCCAAGTTCAAAGGTGAGTTTGAGGAGAGGCTCAAAGGCGTCATCGAAGAGGTGACGGCCAGCGAGGGCGAGGTGATACTTTTCATCGACGAAATCCACACGCTCATCGGGGCCGGCGGTGGCCAGGGCGCCATGGACGCGGCCAACATCCTCAAACCTGCGCTTGCCCGTGGTGACCTGCGGACGGTGGGCGCGACGACGCTCGACGAGTACCAGAAGTACTTCGAGAACGACAAGGCGCTGGTGCGGCGCTTCCAGACCGTCCTGATCGACGAGCCGAGCGTCGAGGACACCATCTCGATCCTGCGCGGGCTGCAGGAGCGCTACGAAGTGTACCACAAGGTGGAGATCCTCGACGAGGCCATCGTGGCCGCGGCGCAACTGTCGCACCGCTACATCACCGAGCGGCAGTTACCCGACAAGGCGATCGACCTGATCGACGAGGCTTCCGCAAAACTTCGCCTGGAGTTGGATTCCGTCCCCGACGAGGTGGACGAGCAGCAGCGCCGCGTACGTCAACTAGAGATTGAGCGCGAGGCCCTCAAGCGCGAGAACGATACGGCCAAGTTGAAGATTCTCGAGGAGGACCTGGCCAATGCCAAGCAATCACTTGACTCCATCACGGCCGTCTGGCAGCAGGAGCGCGACATCGTCGACACGATCAACAAGCTTCGCGCCGACATCGAGCAGCTCGAGCAGGAGGCCGCCAAGGCAGAGCGCGATGGCGACTTCGCGACGGTGGCCCGGATCCGCTACGGGGATTTGACGGAGAAGAACGCCTTGCTGCAAAACGAGGAACTGACGCTCGACGAACTGCCAGCCGACAAGCGCTTCACGCGCGAGCAAGTGACCGCCGACGACATCGCCGAAACGGTGGCCCGGATGACGGGCATCCCGGTGACGAAAATGCTCCAGAGCGAGAAGGAGAAACTCCTGCACCTCGAGGACCAGTTGCACCAGCGCGTCATCGGTCAAAAGGAAGCCGTGGAGGCCGTCTCGGATGCCGTGCGTCGCTCGCGCGCGGGCCTGCAGGACGAGAACCGGCCGCTGGGATCGTTCATCTTCCTCGGTCCGACGGGCGTCGGCAAAACCGAGCTCGCCAAGGCCCTCGCCGACGTGCTCTTCAACGACCCAACGGCCATCACGCGGATCGACATGTCGGAGTACTCCGAGCGCCACGCCGTGTCCAGGCTCGTCGGTGCGCCTCCGGGCTACGTCGGCTACGACGAGGGCGGCCAGCTCACGGAGGCCGTGCGGCGCAAGCCCTACTCAATCGTGCTGCTCGACGAGATCGAAAAGGCGCACCCCGACACGTTCAACATCCTCTTGCAGGTGCTGGACGACGGTCGCCTCACGGACAACAAAGGTCGCGTTGCCAACTTCAAGAACACGATCGTGATCATGACCTCGAACATCGGCGCCGACATCATCCTCGAGAACTTCGAAGACCTCGCCGCCGCGGGGGAGTCCAAGCGCCTAGAGATCGTCGAGACCACCAAGCTCGAGGTCTTGGATCGCCTAAAGCAAAACATCCGCCCGGAGTTCCTGAACCGCATCGACGACCGGATCGTGTTCCTGCCGCTGGATCGCAACGAGATCAAGGAGGTCGCCAAGCTGATGCTCCGCTCGGTAGACCGGATGCTGAACCGCCAGGGACTGCTGATGCGCGTGTCGGGCAACGCCCTCACGTACATGGGCGAGCTCGGGTACGAGCCGCAGTTCGGCGCCCGCCCGATGCGGCGCGTCATCCAGAATGAGCTGGTCGATAAGCTGTCGAAGGACATTTTGCGCGGGCGCTTTCTGGCCGGGGACACGGTGTACGTGGATGTGGATCCGCAGGGCCTGACGTTCTCGAAGGAGCCTTACGCGGGGGTGACGCGGTATCCGGATTCGGTGGATGGGACGCATCCTACGGAGGTGGCGGATGTGGAGGAAGTGGAAGTTGAGGAGGTTGAAGATATGGGGGAGGTGTAGGCTTTCGCCAAAACGTGTAGGCAGTGGGTTTACCCGGCGCGGCGCGGTCGCTTCGCTCCGTGCCGAACCGGCTGAGCAGGAGGCGGACCTCACGGCCCGCTGAGTCACGGGAAGGCTGTGGGATGTAGGATGGGCGCACTCGCAGAGCGAGTCGAACGCGCCCGTGCAGTCCGCGATCCCGTTTTGGCGAATGCCGAATATCTGCGTGAGCCTCCCCGGAGATGGCGCGCGAATTGACGGAGTGAGACGCGTTGAGGCAAGCAGCGTTGCTACGCTTACGAGCGTTGCCTCCGATCTGCATAACGAAAGCCCGCGCCATGGACTGCCTTCCTACTCGCCTGCGGCCCGGCGTGGGGCCAGGACATAACGTACCGCCGGAATGACGTGAGCGCCCACGTCGGGGGGCTCGCCATTCAAGACTTGCGCGAGGCCTCGGGTTTCGGTCTGACCCACTCCGCCACGGGGTCGTGTATGAATTGCGGCCGGTTAATGTTTGTGCCGGAAGTGGGGGCTTTACGTTGTTTTATGCGGGGGTGGGGGTGGAGTTTAGGATTAGGGTTTAGGGGCCTGTCTTGGGCGGGATCAATAGGATTTGATCGTCTGTTTTGGCGAAAGCTGCACGCCGCCGCAAAGGGTTTGCTTGCCCGTAAAGACAGCGAGGGCCTGGACTTCCGGGTCGCGTTTCCGCAAAACCGGCCGGAGCACCCGCACGCAGCGGCTGGCGGCGAGAATGTATCTTTTCCACAGGTGCCGCCGCTCACATATGAACGATTCTTGCTACCTTCCCATCTTTTCGCTCACATACTAGCAGTGAATCCCTACACCCTCCGCAAACAGCCTCCCCAGCTCGCGCTCGACCTCGCCACTCGCCTACGTGCCCTCCGCAAAGACGCCCGGCTTACCCAGGCCCAACTCGCCGAGCGGAGCGCCGTCTCGCTCGCGTCTCTGCGGCGCTTTGAGGCGAGTGGACAGATCTCGCTGCTGAGCTTGCTGAAACTCGCGCATGCGCTCGGTCGCCAAGGTGACTTCGAGCAGGTCTTCGCGACGGCTCCTGATGACGTCGCCGCGCTCGAAGACCTGATGAGTGCTAAAATACGCCAACGTGAATAGGCTCGAAGTAGGCTTGCGATTCGACGCTACCTAAGCTGCGGTCCCGGTGGGGAAGTTGAGCAGTACGGGCGCGAAGATCGGTTTCGCGTTCTACCCTGCCTTCCTCAAACTCGGACTCGACCTATCGCCGTTGCACCTTCCGCTTCGCACGGGCGTACAGCTCGTCCAAACACAGGTCTTCGATGGGCTCTTCGGGGTGTTCGCCGACTCCCTTCCGGATGGTTGGGGGCGACTCTTGGTGGATCGCTCGCTGCGGGAGCGCGGGGTTTCGCCATCGGTCATTACGCCGCTGTACCGCCTGGCCTGCGTCGGTGAGTTGGGGCCCGGTGCACTCGTTTATCGACCTGTCGAAACTTGGATCAGCCCGCTGGACAAGCTGCCTAGTCTGGACCATTTGGCCGAGGATAGCAAGCGGCTTCTATCTGGTGACACGGTTGAAGATTTGGACGCCCTCGCGCAGGTCGGCGGTAGCAGTGGCGGGGCCCGCCCGAAGGCCCTCGTCGGCTACCATCCCAAAACCGGGCAGTTGTTGCCGCACCAAGCAGTTTTGCCGAAAGGCTACGAACCTTGGATCATCAAGTTTTCGGCATCGACCGACGGACCAGAGTTCGGCGCAGTGGAATACGCCTACGCGCTCATGGCTCAGGCGGCCGGAATAACGGTAAGTGATTCGCGACTATTCGTCGGCCAGAGTGGCGCTAAATACTTCGGGACAAAACGTTTCGACCGTAGCGGAAACGATCGACTGCACCTCCATTCCGCGGCGGGACTATTGCACGATAACTTTCGCTTGAGTGCTATCGATTACGGTCACCTCATGGATGCCGCTATCGAAATTTCCGGTTACCGAAACGCTGCGCTAGATGTCCTCCGAATGGCTGCATTCAACGTCTATGCGCACAATCGTGACGATCATTCCAGAAACCTCTCCTTCCTCATGGACGCCGAAGGAACATGGCGTTTGGCGCCAGCTTACGATCTCACGTTTAGCCAATCAGCGCACGGCGAACACAGCATTACGGTGGCTGGCGTTGGGCGCAACCCTGGGCAGACCGAGCTCCTGGCACTCGCGGATGCTTTTGCACTTAGAAACGCAATTCGGATGATCGACGACGTGAGAGCTGCCGTCGGGAATTGGCCGGCTTTCGCCAAAACCGCTGGTGTGTCTGCGGGGGATGCGGCGGGATTGAATAAAGTGCTGCGAAGTATAGGTGCGAAGTAAGAATTGCTATCCACGTTTTGGCGAAAGCCCTTAGCTTAACGTCGAGCGAGCTCTTGCCCTCACTCACCGCACGTTGATCATCGCCATGCCCACCACCATCCGCCCCCGCTATCAGTACTATCTCCTCTTAGTTACCGCGGCTAGCTTCCTGAGCGCGGCCGGTTGCGACGACGACGGTGGTCCCAAGGCCGTCGACCCGCCGAAAGGTCCCGATACCGCCGTGGTCGCTCCGAGCGGCTACCAGCAGTACGGCACCCCCTTTGCCGACGTGCCGGCCACCGAAATGCCCTCGGCCGGGTGGTGCGCGAACTGCGCAACTTCACGGGCGAGCGGCTCGGGAGCTCGCTCGGCGATCAGGCGGCTGGCCTCTACAAGCTTACCCTCACGGATGAGGCCGGCGGGTTCGTGTCGCGCCGCCTCGTGGTTGGGTAGCGCCTACATAATACCGTTGCCCCGCCGCTAGCCTCGCGCGACGCGGCGCGCGGCCCCTTCCACATCCGGGCCCTACGCCCGACCTTCGCCGCCATGCAGAAGAACAATGTCGCGCGCGACTACCTGATCGGGACGGTCCTCGTCCTCATTATCCTCGCTATCTCGGTCGTGTTTATCCGCTTTACCACGGGCCTCGTGGAGCCGGAGGTGGAGCAGGGGATGGGCGGTGTGATCGAGGGGCAAGCGGTAGCGCGGGTGCAGGTTTTGGCGTAAGCGGAAAGGATCCCACCCGCGTTGCCGGACAAAGCGACCGACGGAAAGTCGACGAACCGACGAAAACGCGCTACGCCGCAGCCGCCCGTCCGTACCGCTCCTCAAACACTTCCGCGTGGTGGTAACAGTGCCCCGCGATAATGTACCCGACCGCCCGCACCGAGTGCACGTGCCCGCTCATCGTCCCCCGCCGCAGGAGTGCCGCCTCGTCGAAGCTCTCGAAAAGCCGCTGTGTCCCCGCGCGTACCAACTCCAGCTCGTCGACCAAGGCCTCCAGCGTCCGCGTCACCGCCCCCAAGGTCGCCACGAAAGCATCCTGGTCGAAGCCCGGCAGCGGCCCGGCACTCCCGCGCGCGAACGTCAGCGCGCGGTAGCCGAAGACGCGCTCCGTGTCGATCACGTGTTGGAGCGCCTGCGCTATCGTCCACTTGCCCTCGGCGTACGCGTAGTCGGCCTCGCCCTGCGGGACTTTCGCCAGCCACGCACTCAAACGATCGACACTGTCGTCGAGGGCCTCCTCGATGGAGAGTCCCTCCGGGACCTTGTTCAAGTAAGTAGCATAGTAGGCGAAGTATTCGTCCGGGTGGAGGTCGAGCATTGGGGCAGGGCTTTGGGGTTTAGGAACGCAAAGATGCGCTCCGTACGCCATGGCCTCGTCGTGCGCGGCCCGCCGCCCCACAACTTCGCCGCTTGGGATTACCTATTGCCGAAGCCCTTCAGCAACGCGCTCAGTCGTTGATCTCGACCCCGGCCGGCACCTCCATCCGCGACAGGTCCACGGCGTCACCGGCGGCCACCGCGCGGATGTACATATGGATGACCTCCTTGCCGTTCTTGCTCGGCGTGTGTCCTTCGAGTACCACGGGATTCGGGATACCGGGGATGCGCGGCGGTGCGGGGGCCGTCTGCCCGGCGCCCTCCGGGAGCAGGCCGTAGTCGAAGCCCGGCACGTTGGCCACCCACATCTCGGAGGTGACGCCGTCGTTGGCCACCAGGTACTTCTCGGCCGTGTACCCGATGATTTCTTTCTTCTCGCCGGTCGCCTCGAAGGTGCCGTCGAAGCCGTCGGCCTGCTTGCTCCTCGCGCTGATGATCGGCATCCGCACGCCCACCAACCTGCCGTCCGACCGCGTGATCGTGGTCATCGTCTTGTTCGGCTTGTCGTAGATGATCGTGGAGTCGTCTTCGTCGACCATCGTCGTCACGGTAAACCGCTCGCCGTCGCTGATGATCGTCATCGTCGAAGAACCCTTGTCGACCAGGTTGCCCTTCTTCTCTTGCTGCACCTCCATCGTGAGCGATACCTGCGCGTACGAAGGGGCTCCCGCTGCACATACCAGGAATAGCAATAGGGGCAAGGCGCGGGTGGATCGGAACATGGGAACAGATTTGTGGGTGGAGTCTCCCCCGCCGCGGATCTCGCCGGGCGCGTTTGGGCGAAGATGAGTCGTGGGCTTCCGCCAAAACACCCGCTTTGATAAGCGGTGGCTCTCGCTTCATAACCAGCGCGTCTACCTTCACGCCGTGCAAGCGCCCACCACCCCGATCCAAGCCCAGATTGCCGCCCTGAGCGAACGCGGCGACCACCTCGCCGAGGGCGGCAACTTCAACGCCGCGGTGGCCCGCTACGAAGAGGCCCTCGCGCTCCTACCCCCGCACCAGCGCCGCGGACCCTCCGCGAGTTGGCTCCACGCCGCGATCGGGGACGCGTGCTTCCTGAAGGGCAGCTTCGAGGCTTCTCGCCAAAACATGCTGGCAGCCTACGGTATGCCCGGCGGCCCCGACAACCCTTTCGTGCGCCTCCGCCTCGGCCAGGCCTCCCTCGAGCTTAAGGACGAAGAGGCCGCCTTCGAGCACCTGATGATGGCCTTCCGGATCGGCGGCGAGAAGCTATTCTTCAGCGACGACCCGAAGTACTTTCGGTGGTTGATGGACAAGGTTTAGGAAGTTCGGAGTTCACCCTGCGAAGTGCGGCTAGTAGGGGTAGCGGCTTAGCGCGTCGAGAAGTCGTGAGTGCTGTAGCCCTGTTCAAGTTTCGCGAAGGACTTTGGCCCCCTTGGCGTAGCAGGAGCAGCAGCCTCGCAAAGCGCACTTTCAGAACTCATCGCACTTTCAGAACCTTCAACACGGCTTCAGCACTTCAGCACCACCTTGATACATCCGTCCTTCTTATCTCTAAAGGTATCGTACATCTCGGGCGCATCCTCCAGGGAGGCGGTGTGGGTGATGATGAAGCTCGGGTCGATCTCGCCGGAGGTGATCTTCTTCAGTAACGGCTCGAGGTAGCGCTGGACGTGCGTCTGGCCCATCTTGAAGGTTAGACCCTTGTTCATGGCCGCGCCAAAGGGCAAGGTCACCGCCGCGGCATAGACGCCGGGCACGGAGATGGTCCCGCCCTTGCGCACGCTCATAATCGCATCCTGCAGCACGTAGCCGTGGTCCACCTGCGTGTGGGTCTTCTGGCGCAAGACATCGATGGCCGTGGCGAGACCGTTGGCGGCGTGCGACTCGGCGCCGACGGCGTCAATGCCGCGGTCCGGTCCGCGGCCACCGGTCATGGCCTGGAGGCGGTCGTAGACGCTACCGTCGGAGTCGTCGGAGAAGTCGATCGTCTCGGCCCTACCGTGCGTGCGCGCCATCTCGAGGCGTTCGGGCACCTGATCGATCGCGATGACGCGGCCGGCGCCCATCATCCACGCGCTCTGGATCGCGAACTGGCCCACGGGTCCGCAACCCCATACCGCCACCGTGTCCCCGGGCGCGATTTCGGCGTTCTCGGCGGCCATGTAGCCGGTCGGGAAGATGTCGGACAGGAAGAGCACCTGCTCGTCGGTGAGTCCGTCGGGGACCTTGATCGGCCCGACGTCGGCGTGCGGCACGCGCAGCAGCTCCGCCTGTCCGCCGGGGATGCCGCCGGTGAGGTGACTGTAGCCGAAGATGCCCGCCGGAGCGTGACCCATCTGCGCGATCGCGTTCTCGGGTTTGGGGTTGGAGGTGTCGCACAGCGAAAACATGGTCTGTTCGCAGAACCAGCACTCCCCGCAGGAGATCGTAAACGGGACCACGACGCGGTCGCCGACCTTGAGCTTCCTGACCTGGCTGCCGACCTCGACCACGACGCCCATCGGCTCGTGTCCGATGATATCGCCGGCCTTCATCATCGGCACGAAGCCGTCGTAGAGGTGCAAGTCCGACCCACAGATGGCCGTCGAGGTAATCTGCACGATGCAGTCGGTGGGGTAGAGGATCTTCGGGTCGGGGTGGGTGTCGACGCGGACGTCGCCCTGGCCGTGGTAAGTGAGTGCACGCATGAGGGGGAGTGTTTCGGGCGGCCGGTAGTGGCCTGTTATGCGCAACGGGGCGCCCCATCGCTTGTTCGCGGTTAGGGCTGAATTGCGCAGGGTCCGCGGGTCTCCGAAGGTTGACGGTTGGTAGGTTTTGCGGAAGCGAGACCATTTTACGAGTGCCGAAGCCCGGTCGCGCTCCTGCGTCCGTGCGACAAACACACATTGTGTTCGCTCGCCCCCGGTAAATTTTTGGGCGTAACCACTTCAGGGAAATATATTTTACTATGCGTCTAGCGATATTCTGTCTCGTCATCTGCTGCGGCTCCCGACTCGGGTACGCCGGCACGGATCTCCCGAAGCTCGGGAAGGCCAGCGAGGCCTGGTTCGCGCCCAATCCCTACGCCGCCGACAGCAGCGTGCACGCCTACGTGATCGCGCAGGACATCGGGATTAACTTCGGGTGGCTCTACCTCGGGAGCAACAAGCTCTCCCGCCGGATTGAGACCCGGCGTATCGTGCGCGTGCTCGACCCGCAGGGCTACGAGCAGGCCCTCATCAAGATCTACTTCTACGATCCGGAGAACGGCGGCGCCGGCGAGCGCCTGACCAATCTCGAGGCCTACACGCACGAGATGCTCAATGGCCAGGTCAAGACCAATAAAGTCGCCAAGCAGGAGCGCTACCGCACGCGCCTCTCCCCGGAGGTCGTCGAGGTGGCGTTCAGCTTCCCGGGCGTGGTGGCGGGCACGGTGCTCGACCTGAGCTACACGCGCGACAGCGAGAGCCTGCGGTATTGCCCGACGACCTACTTCCAGGACTACATCCCGGTGCAGATAGCTGAGACGAGGCTCAAGTCCCACGAGGCCTTCCGCTACCAGACCCACGTCCTAGGCCACGAGCGCGTCACGCAGACGGTCGACCACGACCCCTACCCCGATCGCGGGGTGGAGGGCCGGCAAGTCACGCACACCTTCCGCGCCGAAAACCTCCCCGCCCTCACGCCGGAGCCCTACATCACCGCGCTGGGCAACTACCGTTCTCACCTCCGGATCGAGCTCCAGACCTTCGCCTACCCCGGCAACCAGACCGTCGAGTTTTCGGGTAGCTGGGCGACAATCAGTGAGGCGCTCACGGAGGCACCGGGCGTGAAGGCCGCCCTCCGCGGCAAGGGCGACTACCAGGCCTGGGCGGCCGCCTGCCCCACCGCCCTCACCGAGCCGCAGGACAAGGCCGCGTGGGCCATAGCGAAGGTGGCCTCGCTCGTGCGCTGGAGCGGCTACCATTCGCCGTATGCCAGCAGTAAACTCAGTGCGCTCGTAGACGCGGGCGAGGGTTCGAGCGCGGAAGTCAACGCCCTGCTGCTCGGCGTCCTGCGCGCCCTCGGCCTCGACGCTAGCCCCGTGTTCATGAGCACCCGCGACCACGGGCGCCTCCTGCAGCACCTCCCGACCCTCTCGTCGGTCAACAGTATGATCGTCGCCTTCGACGCTGGCGGTAAGATCTTGCTTGTCGACGGTGTTGATCCGACCGGATACCCGGGCGTACTCCCGCTCGACGATCACAACGGCGAGGGGCTCATGGTTAGCGATAAGGGCCTGCTCTCCTTCGTCTCCCTCCAGGACGCGTCCATCGACCAGCGCGCCCTCCAGGCCCTGCTCGAGGTCGACGCGGAGGGCTACGTCTTTGGCTACGCGGCCCTTACGCTCAGTGGCCTTGCGGCAAAACCATTTATCACCGCGACCGCCGACGGCCTTCGCCTCGCGGTAGACACGGGTGCGCTGTTCGAAGGCTTCCACGTCACTAACCTCGTGATCACCAGAGAGAAGGCCTACGCGTGGCGGCTCACGGCCGACGTGCGCAGCCTGCTTCCTGCGCCCGACCTCGGCGGGGCCCTGGCGCTCAACCCAAACCTCGCCCCGCAGTGGTCCAAGAACCCATTTTCCTACGCCGAGCGCCGCTACCCGGTGGAGTTCCCCGCCAAGATCGTTGAGACGCGCCAAATCAGCGTCAAGCTCCCCTCCGACATGCGCCTGGAGGCTATCCCGCCGACCGTCTACATGACGACCGTCAACCGCGACGCCTTCTACCGCCACCAGGTCACCGACGAGGACAATACCCTCAGCATTAGCTCCACGCTGGCCGTCAAGAACCTCACCTACCTGCCCGATCGCTACGGCGAGGTGCGGGGCCTGTTCGGGAAGGTCGTTGAGCAGGAGGCCGCCCTGTTGAGCATCGTCGCCGCCCACTAACCCTACCTCCGTTCGCGATCCGATCCGCCCGCATGAATTCGAACTTCCCTTGGGGACCCAGCGCTTGCCTAGGCATCGCGTTGCTCGCGCTTTGCGGTAGCGTCACGTCGGCACGCGCGCAGGTCGCCCGTGCCGCGGTGACGCACCTCGCCGACGTCCGCGCCCACCAATACACGCTAACCTCTAAGGGCCCCGGAGCCTACACCTGGGAGGAGACGCTCTCGGTGGAGGTGTACAGCGTCGATGGCGCGCGGATGTTCCAGGAGATCTCGGAGTACTACAGCGAGGCCTCCGAGGTAACCGAGATGGAGGCCGAGGTCTGGTCGTTCGGCGAGAAGAAGCCTCAGTCCCTCCGGAAGAAAGACCGGCGCGACTACGCTCCGAGCGACATGATGACGGTGGCCTCCGACGCGCGCGTAGCGACGATGACCCTGCCCCTGCCGACGGCCTACCCGGCGGTGATCAAGACGCGGACCGTGAGGGAGGTCAAGGAATCGGTGGGCTTGCCGACCACCATGTTCACTTATCCCGCCGGCGTCACCGTCCAACTCGCGTCCCTCAAGATCGCCGGCGACCGGCAGAGCGTTTTGACGAAAGTCATCGACTCAGACAGCCTCTTGACGGTCACGGATGCCAACGGCGTTACCGAGTACAAGATCGAGAGTATCGGCCTTTCGGCAAAACGCGAGGACTTCGCGCCCTCGCCCTCGCGCTCGGGACCGGCCGTCTGGCTCGCGCCCCGCACGGCGACCCTCGGTGGGACCCGCGGTGACTTCACGAGCTGGGGCGGGATGGGCACCTGGACCTCCGGGCT
>JBGTKC010000162.1:0-18429 GCA_041744755.1 Saprospiraceae bacterium | reverse complement strand
CGTCGCACTCGACGCGGCCACGGTCACGGCCGAGCGCAGTCAGCTTTCGCTAAAACTCAACAAGCAGATCTTCGACGTCGGCGCGGACCTCGTCTCGCGAGGAGGTACGGCCAACGAGGTGCTCGATAATGTACCGATGGTGCAGGTCTCGCCCGAAGGCGTGGTAAGTCTGCGCGGCAACGCGAGTGTCACGGTGCTCATCAACGGCAAGCCCTCGGCGATGGCCGACAACAATGCGCTGCAAGGCATTCCCGCCAGCAACATCCTGCGCGTCGAAGTGATTACCACGCCGTCGTCGCGCTACGAGGCGGCCGGTTCGGGAGGCATCATCAACATCATCACGAAGAGCGCCCTGGAGGCGAGTCGCGGTGGGCAGGTCAGTGCCTCAGTAGGTGCGCCGGCGGACTACCGCGCGAATGGCAGCTTTAGCGTGACGCAACCGGTGAAGGTCGGTTCGGAGCAAACGATTACGTATTTCGGGAACGCAGGTCTGCGCCTGTCGAACTATTTCAGTACAGGCTCTGCGGATAGGATTAGTCGCCTGGCGGGCGGGACACAGGTGTTGAGGGAAGACCTCACCCAGGAGCGGCAGGACCGTGCCTGGGATGGATTCGGCGGAGTGGAGTATCGGCCTTTCGGCAAAACGACTTTAAGCGCGAGCTACTCATTCTACCACCAGACGAATGACGATGTCTCGCGAACGGACTATCGCTACACCGACGGCGACGGCGAATTACAGCAGTTTCTTCGACAAGATTACCAATACCTCGAACCAGAAAACTATCACCAAATAGAAGTGGCATGGTCGCAAGACTTACAGCGGGAAGGACAGAAACTCCGGCTCTTGTTTCAAAATGACTTCTGGGACAACGACGAACAAGAAGCACAATGGTTTACGACTGTTTTGCCGCAAGGCGCACGCCTCCGCCGCCTCGATACACGCAGCCTCGAGAGCAGCAATGATTACCTATTACAGGGAGACTACGAACAGAAACTCGGTGAGACCGGCAAACTGGAATTCGGCATTCGTGGCGAGACGCGCCTCATCAGCAGCGACTACGTGGCGGAGCAGACGGTGGGTCAATCTTCGGAAGTTTTTATGGGCCTCAATAACGTGGTCGACTACACCGAGCGTATCGGCGCCGCGTACGCGCAGTACGCCTACGAGAAGGACAAATGGGGCTTGCAACTCGGCCTGCGCAACGAGTACACCTTAGTACAAGTAATCGAAAAAGACGGAGCCGAGCCCATCGAAAAGCGCTACAACAAGCTTTTCCCAACGGCCACGGTGAGCTACCAATTTACTGAAGGCCTCGGCTCGAGCCTCAGCTACAGTCGACGGCTCCGCAGACCCGCCTTCTGGCAACTTAATCCATTTGGCGGACTCGATAATCCAAATCAAATAGAGTACGGCAACCCAGATCTGAATCCGAGCTTCACGGATCAGCTAGAGTTGAAGTTGCTATATCGCAACGACAAGTTGACACTCAATCCTTATTTCTTCGCCAATCGTGCTTTAGGCTTTTTTGACACCTACGCTCGGCAGGACAGCAGCGGAACGGTATTCCTGCTTGCCATCAACCTCGATCGCGAATTGCAGTTCGGCTCGGGTCTCATCGCGACCTATTCACCGAGAAAGGATTGGCAGATCACCGGCGAGGGATCGATAGCCTACTTCGAGCAGCGCGGCGTGTACGAGGAGGTCGACTTCGGGAATGCTTTTCGGACCGGCAATGCGCAGTTGAGCGTGCGCGGCAAAATCCTCTGGGACCTCAAGGTACAGGCGCGCTTCAATCTAAACGGGCCGCAACGCTACGCGCAGAACTTCCAGAAAGCTTCCTATCGACTCGACGGCGGCGTGAGTCGCGCCTTCCTCTCGGATCGCCTCGTGCTCACGGCGAACGTGCGCAACGCCTTCGGGCTCTTGGTTTTTCGTGGCGGCTCGAACCGTGAGACCTTCAACAGCACCTACAGCCGCGTGTGGCAAGGGCAGCGATTTATGCTGACGGCGACTTGGGATTTGGGGAAGGCGGTGAGGTTACGGGAGGCGCGGGGGAGTATTAGGTAGGCCAGCGTGGGAAATTATTCAGCGCGACTTCAACGCCTAGCATAGAGTCTTGCCTATACTTGGCTTGGTGCATCTTCGTGTCCCCACCGCTGTGTTTTATGAAGAAATCCCTGTTCGCCCTCGCGGCCCTCGTTGCGCTCTGTAGCCACGATATGTTCCTCCGGCTGGACACCTACTTCCTCGAGCCCAACGCCGCCGCCGAGGTTAAGCTCTACAACGGCACCTTCGAGGAGAGCGGCAACTTCATCCGCCGCGAGCGCATGGGCGACATCTCCCTGGTCTCCGGCGGGACCCGCACCACGGTCGACACGGCTCGGTGGAGCAACCGCGACAGCATGACGGTGCTCAGCATCACCACCGGCGAGCCCGGGACCTACGTGGCAGGCGTGAGTCTCGACCCCTGGAACATCGAGCTCGCCGCAGCCGACTTCAACGACTACCTCGCCTCCGACGGCGGGGCCGACATGCTCGCGAGCCGGACGGCGGAGGGACTCCTCGAGGAGGATGCCGTCGAGCAGTACGCCAAGCACACCAAGGTGATCTTCCAGGTCGGCGACACGAAGACCGACGACTGGAGTACCGCCCTCGGCTACCCAATCGAGTTCGTGCCGATGAGCAACCCTTACGATCTGCACCCCGGCGAGGATCTCCAGGTTAAGCTACTCTTCGGGGGTCGGCCACTGGCCAATCACCTGGTCCTCGTCGGATCGGTCGAGTCGCACGACCACGATCACGCCGGCGACAACCACGTCCACGCCGACGGTACGGAGCACGCAACCGACCACGACCACGACCACGCCGATGTCGCTGCCGCGGCGCCCGCATCAGCGACCCACGGCCACAAGCACGCGCCCACGCAAGAGCTCCGCACCGACGCCGACGGCGTCGTCGCCTTTACCGCCGCGCACGACGGCTTCTGGCACCTGCGCACGATCCACATGGTGAAGTCCGCGGCCGAAGGCCTCACGCACGAGTCCAACTGGGCGACCCTCTCCTTCGAGGTCTCGCACGACCGCAGTCACGCCGACGGGGCCCACGCCCACGACGGGGATCACGACGACGGCGGTGTCCCGGGCTACGTCTACTGGATCGGGAGCTTGCTGGTGGTCGGCGGACTGTTCTACTATTTCAACCGAAAACGCTAAGTGCAGATCGTCCACCTCAGGTTTTGCGGAAGCGTAATCGCCTTACTCTTATTCCCCCTCATCGCGGGCGCGCACGGCGTTAGTTCCGGCGATCAAAGCATCCTAGCCGGAGGTGGACTGCTAGACTACGTCTGGGTCGGCGCCAAGCACATGGTGACCGGCTACGACCACCTGCTCTTCCTGGCGGGCGTGATCTTTTACCTGAAGGGCTTTCGGGACGTGGTGCGCTTCATCTCCGTCTTTACGGTCGGGCACAGCATTACGCTGCTCGGGGCGACATACTTCGGGATTCAGGCGGATGAGCACTTGATCGACGCCGTGATTGCGCTGAGTGTACTTTACAAAGGCTTCGAGAACCTAGGTGGCTTCCAGCGGGTGTTGGGGACGGGCTCGCCGAATCTGCTGGGGATGGTTTTCGCCTTCGGTCTCATCCACGGCTTTGGGCTGTCGACGCGTCTACAATCCTTCGACATTGGCGCAGACCAGTTCTTCGCCAAGATCGCCAGCTTCAATGTCGGCGTGGAGATCGGCCAGATCGCGGCCCTCGTCCCGATCGTGATCCTCATCACCTGGTGGAAGACAAAGCCGACCTACGACGCCTTTTATAAGGCTGTCAATTGGTACTTAGTTGCGGCAGGCGTTGGGCTGTTCATCTGGCAGCTGTGGAGCTACGCGGGGCAGTAGATTGTAGTCCTAATCGGACGATAGGTCGCCGATGTTCAGGCGACTGCACCAAACAAATGACTATCCAAATGCCGAAGGCCCCACCGCACAGCGCCCCAAGCTCCCCCACCCCGACTACTCCACCACGTACCGCCACCGCTTCCCGCGGTACGCCTCTGGCCAGTCCGGCCCGGCCTGCAACAGCTCCTTCGCGCGCTGGTAGTCCACCCGCGAGCCCTCGAAGGCCGGCGAGCGCGAGATACCCGTCGGGCGACCCTGCCGGCTAACGTAAAACTGTAGCTCCGCACGCGACCCCGATTCCGCGAGAGGCCCGCGCCCGCGCCGCGCGTAGGCATCGAATCCCGGGAATGGCGCAGCCGGCGGACCGAGCGCCACCAAGTCCCGACGGCTCCGGGACTCGACCACGTTCGACACCCGGCCCGCCGGCGAGCGCCCGGCCAGCAGCAAGGTCAGGTCCTCCCGGCCCGACACGTCGAAGTAGAGCGTGTCCTGGTCCGGGGCCACCGCCCGCGCCACGCGCGCGCCGGGGAGGAGCTGCAGGTCGGCGTGGCCATCCTGGTCGACGGTGAATGCCTGACCGGTGCCCTCGACGTCGATGCGGGCCCCGGACAGCGGGTAGCCGTCGAGCGTGGTGACGCGCACGGGGAGTGTCCGCAAGGCCACCTTGACGTCGCTGCGCTGAAGGGTGTAGGAGGAGGTTGCCGGATTTTGGTCGGCAGTGGGCAACAGGGCATTACCGGAACTCGCTCCGTCGGGATCGGGGGTAGGGCGCTCAGCGGTCCTGGGGGCGGCAGGCCGCTTGGCGACGGCGGCTGGGGACGGGGGGGATTCTGGGATCTCCTGCGCGATTGACTCCGCGGCAGTTCCTGTGGGTAGCACCACTTCGCGCTGGAAGCTGGGGGCCGTACCGAGCTCACCGTCGGGCACTGCACCCGGAGCCACGGCCGGGCGCGACTGGCTCGTGATCAGTGGCGCGCCGGTACGTACCTCGTGAGCTGGCTCCCCCTGGACACGGATCGGAAGGCTGGTGGGGCCAGCCGCCACGGGTGCGGGGCGGGGGCGTGCAGCCGCATCCGCGACAACGGGGTCTGCGGCCTCGGCCTCCTCTATTTCGGGCCGCTGCGTGGCGGAGTCGCCATCCCACAGATTATCGGCTGCGGTGGCAGGCGCTTGGGATGCGCTCGCGTTAGGTTCGTAGACCTTCGCGAGGCCTCCTGCGTCGGGCCGACTACCCAGTTGGTACACGAGCGCGGCCACGACGAACAGGGCTATCGCGGCTGCGGCCGTCCACCACACCTGGCGCTTTGGCGCGCGATGGGTAGCGGGTTTTGGCGACAGCTGCCTCACCACCGCCTCACGGGACTCCCCACCGGAGGGGGCTGCCTGGGGCGCGCCCTGCGTCCTGGCTCGCAACCTCGCCAGACGCGCCGAGTGGTCACCGTCGGGCACGGCAGCGTAACCGGCCTTCGCCTGCTCTCCGAAGGCGTCGCCGCGCTCGGGTTTCGGATCGTATGGAGATTTATCGCTCGTCATCGGAAGTGTTGCGCTCGACGCAGAGCTTGAGGTTGCGCCGCCCGTTCTGGATGGCGCTACGGACCTTGCTCAACGCCCAGCCGAGCTCATCGGCTAGCTCCTGGTACGAGGCACCCTCGAGGTAGAAACGTCGGATGCAGGTGGCTTGCGTGTGGTTCAATCGGTCGGTGCAGGCAGCGAGGGCGTCGAGGAGGCGGTCGTGGTCGAGGCCCCCGCCGTCGCCCCCCTCCTGATGCCGGAGGTCGGCGTAATGCATATCCGCGAGGTCGGCCCCGCCGTAGACGGGCACACTGGTTGAGTCGCGCGTCAGTCGACTGGCCGAACGCCGCAGGATCATGAGGCAGTGGTTGCGCGCCAGGCGGTAGAGCCACGGCCGGAAGTGCTCCACGGTGTGCTCGCGGAGCTTGACGTGGAGTTGCTCGTAGATGTCCATCGCGGCGTCCTCGGCGCGCCCGCCGTCGCGGAGGTACTGGAGGCACAGACCGTAGACGAGCTCGAGGTAGCGCGCGTAGAGGAGGCCGAGGGTCTCGGGGTTGCCGCTTTCGCGAAAACGGGCGGCGAGGGTCTCGTCCGCAAGGCTGGCCGAAGAGGAGCCAATGGGACCGGGTCCCCGTTGTGCATTCGTGGACGCGAGCGTATCCTCGGCCGTTAGCGTGGTAGGCCTTCGGCGCTCACTTACCGCGCCCTCGTTGGCCGGGGGCACACCGCTACGCTCAATACGTGCTCGACCGTTGGACATGTGTAAGGTGGCGCCTAAGGTAGGCGGTCGCCACGATAGCGTAGCGCTGGCGGTCCCCCGTCACGGGCGGCGCCCCCTGCATAGTGCCGAGTCCCGACCGCGCCGCAGATCACCGACCCCGTGGGCTAAGGGCGCCACAGGCCACTCACCGCTTCGTCATTACCTCGAGTTGCCGTCGAAGAGCACTGCGGGACTGTTGTGGCCGCCGAGGAGGGCTTCCTGCAGGGTTTGCGCGGAGGTGCCCATAACCACGAGGAGCGCGAGGACGAGGCCGCAGACCTCGGAGAGTCTCGTATACGGGGACTTGCCTGTAGGTGAGCTAGCAGAGCTAGAACGGCACCCATTACCCCCCGTCGTTTCTCGGCATGACGATCAATGCGGCGAGGACTCACGTGGTGGAAAAGGGGATGCGGTTAATTTTGGCGACAAGCCTTCCCGAACTCCCCGTCGCGCAGATCGGTAGCCTTTCGGCAAAACGAGAAGTCTGCCCCCGCCAGGTCAGCTAATGGCAGCTGGCGCGAAAACGACCGCCGCCACCATAGCGGAGTGCGCGGCAGATGGAGTAGCTATGTGCCGTGAACTAGCTCCATGCCGAACGTTGACTCCACCGCGCTCCCGTCCCTGCGCACCCACCGCCTCGCGGTGCTCCTCCTCTTCGCCGTTAACGGTTTCCTCTATGCCTCCTGGGCGGCACGCGTACCGGCGCTCCAGGAGCAGTACGGCGTCGGGGATGCACAGTTTGGCTTCGTGCTCATCTGCGCGAGCGGCGGGGCCTTTCTCAGTATGCCTTTCGCGGCTTACGTCAACGGGCGATTCGGGGTGATCCCGGTCACCGTCACTACGGCGATCGCCTACTCGGTGGCGGTGGCGCTGATGCCGTGGTTCGGGACGGCCGCGCTCATCTACCCGATCTTCTTCCTGATGGGCATCAGCTTCGGTCTCCTAGACGTGGCCATGAACGCGCAGGCGGTCGAAGTGGAGCGCGCCTACGGCAAGGCCATCATGTCGTCATTTCACGCGGGCTTCAGCGGGGCGATGATCGGGGGGGCACTGATTGGCTCGGCGGTCATCTGGTTGGGTTTGCCGTTCACGTGGCACCTGGGGCTCGCGGCCGTCATCGCGGTCGCCATGACGGCCTGGGCGACGCCGCGACTCTATCCCCACGTGAGCGAGGGCGCCGAAGACGCGAGCGGGGACGAGTCGGCGTTCCGACTGCCGGTACCGGCCACGTACCTACTCGGCTTCGTGGGACTCTGCGCCATGATGTCGGAGGCGAGCATCTCGGACTGGACGGCGAAGTACATGCTGGAGGTGGCGGGCTCCGCGAGGTACATGGCGCCCTGGTCGCTGGCGGCCTTCTCGATCATGATGACGGTGGGGCGCAGCGTCGGTGACGACTTCCGCAACCGCTACGGGGACCCACTGCTGCTACGCGGCGGGGCGATACTGGCATTTTTGGGCATGGCCGTCACGATCGCCTACCCAAGTCCGTGGTCGACCATCCTTGGCGCGGCACTGGTGGGTTCGGGCTTGTCGATCGCCGTGCCGATCGTATTCTCGCTATCGGGTAGGATCCCAGGGCTGAGCGCGAGTGCAGCCCTGGCCATGGTGACGACGATCAGCTACCTCGGGCTATTCATGGGGCCGGCAATCATTGGCTTCCTGGCGGAGGCGTTCGGGAGCCTGAGGATCGGATACACCTTTATCTTAGGGATGCTCGGGGTGTTGGTGGTAGCGGTGTGGCGGGTGAGGGAGTAATTTCCAACGGGCTGCCGCGTAGGTGGGATGAGCGATCGATTTTTTGGATCGACATCCATTCTCGTCTGTGTTGCCGGATCACGGTCCACGGGCCGTGCCAGTGGTTTGGGGTGCTATTCATTTGCCTCCGCGCGCATCCACACCTCGCGCTGCGGGAATGGGATCGTGATGCCGCCCTCGTCAAGCGCGACCTTGATCTGCTCGGTGAGTTCGACCTTGGTGGCCCACCAGTTTTGCGAAAGCGTAAAAGGGCGGGTAAAGAGATTCACAGAGCTGTCCCCCAACGCCGTCACCACGACCGTAGGCGCGGGTTCGGGCAGGAGGTTCGGGTGCGCCGCTACGACGGCGAGGATGATCTCGCGCGCGCGGGCGATACTGTCCCCGTAGGCGATCCCGACGTTGAGTTCGACGCCGCGGGTGCCCTGGCCGGAGAGGTTCGTGATGACGTCACCGGTGACCTTCCCGTTCGGGACGACGTGGCGCTGGTTGTCGGGCGTGGAGAGGATGGTATGGAAGATCTGAATTGCCTCGACCTTGCCGGTGATACCGCCGATGTTGACCACGTCCCCGACTTTGTACGGCCGGATGGTGAGTAGCAGCAGGCCACTGGCGAAGTGCGAGAGGTTGCCCTGGAGCGCCAGGCCGATGGCCAGCGTAAGCGCCGAGAAAATGGCTATGAAACTGGTGACGTTCACCCCGAACATGGCCGCCGCCGACAGCAGGACCAGTGCCTTGAACACGACACTGATCAGGCTCGTCAAAAACGGGATCACCGTCGCGTCCACGGACCGCTTGGAGAGCGTCCGCGCGAGCAGGCGGGCGATCTTGTTCGACAACCAGAAGCCGACCAGCACCACCACGATGCCGAGGGCCATCTTCGGCAGGTGGCGGATGAAGTCCTTGATCAGGTCGGAGAAGTCGATGTCTTCCATGCCGGCGAAAGTAGCGGCTTTGAGAAAGGACCGGCTGCGCCTTAAATCCCTACCCTTCGCTCTCCGCGTCTCTCAGCGCACTCTGCGTTCCGATTGCGTGCGTAGGGCCCGCCGCCGCACGTACACCCGCTTCGCCCCCATCACCTTGCCCCAGGCCCAGCCGCGGTGCACCAGGTCCCCGCCGAGTAGCAGGAGCCAGCCGGCGACAAACGACACATTCCGAATCTGCATCACCGCGCCGGTGAAGTCGTCGAAGAAATGCTGGACGATGAGCACCTCGATCGCGATCAGCGAGGCGGCCGTCAGGAAGAGCAACACGCTGAGCGCGCGGACGCGACTCACCCAGGCGTTGGGCCGCTGGTACAGCCCGCGTTCGTACAGGTGCGAGACGGCTTTGTCGGTCGGGTAGAGCCGCAGCATCTGGTCGCAGACCGCGATCGACTCCTCGTAGCGCGACAGGTAGAACAAGCCGTGGGCGCGCCTGAACAGCAGCGCTCGGTAGACGTCCTCCCCGTCCACGACCGTGATGCTCTCCTCGATCGCGAGCTCGAGCAGGGAGGTGGTCTGCGCCACGACGCGGTCGTAGGCGCCGGTCTCGAACAGCGCCGCCACGTACGCGTACTGCAGGTCGAAGTACTCCCGGACGCTGAGCAGGTGTAACTCCTCGGTGTGGTTCTCGACGAAACGCAGGATCGAACGGTAGCTGTCCGCCTCGATCGCCTTGAACGACCGGTAGAGGTGGGAGTCTTGCGTAGGTGAGTTCGACATCGAGGGACCCGGAGGAAGCTTGCGCAAAGTAGCTAGGCCGCCGCGGCCCATCCAATACCCAACGCACGAAACCTGCCCCGGTGTTTGACGGAAGTGTCAAGGATTGGCCGGGCAAGATCGGGCGCCGGTGGGGTCGGGTGCAATCCGCCGGATCGGGTATTCTAAGTTGTAGTTTTGAAAGTGCTGAGCGTGCTGAAAGTGCCAAGCGTTCTAAAAGTGCGCGTGTCGCCCATGTCCAACGCTGCACAGATCGCTAGACGAGCCACCCAGCGCACTTTGGAATCTTAGAACTTTGAACTCTTAGAGCTCGATTAATTCCGGGCGTCCTGCCCCCAGAACAGCTTCCCCCGGATCGTATGCAGGAAGCTCCGGTCCTTAATCCGCACCATCCGCGTCGAGAAGCCACACTTCCGCACCGCCAGGGGCGCTTGCCGCTCGTCGATGATCTCGTGTCTGGAGTCCAGCGTACACAGGAAATTGTCCGCCCGGCCCTCCACCTCGAAGCTCACCACCGAGTCGTCCGAGATCACGATCGGGCGCACGTTGAGGTTGTGCGGCGCCACGGGCGTGATGACGAAGTTGCCCGAACCCGGGAAAACGATTGGCCCGCCGCAACTCAACGAATACCCTGTCGACCCCGTCGGCGTCGCCACGATCAGGCCGTCCGCCCAGTAGCTGTTGAGGTAGTCGCCGTTGACGTAGCTGTGGATGGTGATCATCGACGAGGTGTCCCGCTTCAGGAGCGTGAAGTCGTTGAGGGCGAAGTTCATCTCCCCGAACAGGCCCACGTCACTCACGAGTTCCAGCATCTCGCGTTCGGATACGTCGAAGTGCCCGCGCTTCAGGAGCCGGACCGTCTCCTCGATCATGGCCTTCTCGATGCTGGCTAGAAAACCGAGGCGCCCGAGGTTGATCCCGACGATCGGGACGCCCGTGTCCCGTACCAGGGTCGTCGCCGTAAGGATCGTGCCGTCGCCCCCGAGCGTGATGACGAAGTCGAAGTGCTTGACGCGGAAGTCGAGGTGGCTCTCGAAGCTGCCAACGTCGCCGGTGGGGACCTCCGCGGCGCGCAGGGCCGCCAGGTAGGGGGCGTGCACGTAGGTACTCACGCGGTGCTCGCCGAGGGCCCCGAACAGCTGCGCGATCGACGTGGCGTCCTGGGGCTTGACCACCTGGCTGTAAACGGCTACTCGCATGCGGCGCGTAAAGTACGTGGGGCGGTGGCGTTCGACCGCTAAAACCCGGTCGTAAACCCAATATACCAGCCCCACTCCCGCAGGTCGTTGCGGGAGAATTCCACGCTTAGCACCTGTCCGTAAAAGGCATTGCCGTACAGCCCGAACCCATAGCTGCCCAGCACGCGATTGGCCAGTACATTCCCCACTGCATCGCTCGGGTCACGCACGCCCCCGACATCCCCGTGGACCCCGACGTAGACCTTCAGCGGCACCTCCTTGAACAGCCGGATCGGCGAGGCCGGCACCTTCACGACCTGGTCGAAGACACGCGCCCGCAAGGTCGTTTTGGCGAAAGCGTAATCGAGCCCGTCGATCACGTAATACTGATACCCCCGCAGGAAGTCCCGCCCGAAGCCCAGGCTCTCGCGACTGTAGTACGGCACCGGGTCCCGCTGCACGTCCACCTTGACCTTGGTCTCGACGGCGAGGTTGAGCCGCCTACCGAGCGGCTGGTAGCGCGCGTACTGCAGGGACACGTCGAGGCGATTGAGGTCGTCGGCCGCACGCAGGCCCCGCTTGTACAACTTGAATTTCAGGTAGTCCCCGTTGAGCGGGAAGGGTCGCACGTCGCGCTTGTCGTAAGTGAATTGGTAGAGCAACCCGTAGTAGGCCTGCCGCCGCCGACCGTCCCCGAGGAAATCAGGATTGATCTCCGTGGCGAGGATCGAGTCGGCCCGCGTCACCTGGCGCTCCACCGAGAAGTTGTGCGTCGCGTAGAGACCGGGCCGCAGGGAGATCCCCACGCGGATGCGGCGGCGATTCAGCACCGAGCTAGTATCGTTGCTGTAGAAATCCTGCACCGCGTCAACGGTCCGGAAGTTCCACTCGCGATTGCGGTCCGCCAGGGCGCTCAGGTCGAGGCCCACGAGCTTGGCGCGGTCGATGTAAGGGATGCTGTACGTGATCTCGGCCTTGCGGGTGTAGCCGCTTTGGATGCCGAACGTCAGCTTATCGGCGCGCCCGGTGATGTTGCGGTGGCGCAGCTTGGCGCCGAAGTTGACGCGGCTCAGGTCGTGGTTCTGCTCGGTCCACCAGACGTTGAAATTGCGATCAGCGAGATCGACGGACACTGCCGGGTAGAGGTACCACTTCTCCCGCACCACGGCCCGCAGCACCAGTTCGTGCGTACGCGGGTTGAGCTCGGTGACCAGCACCTCTGCCTCCGAGAACAGGCCGGTGTTGAGGAGCAGGCGCCGCTGTCGCTCGATCTCGCCGTCGAGCTCCGCCACGCGCACGGTGTCGCCCTCGCGCAGGCCCATCTCCCGCACGATGATCGGGCGGCGGGTCTTGCGGTTGCCCTCGACCACGACCTGCGTCACGACCACGTAGCCGTTCGAGTCCGCCGGCAGCAGCAGCGAATCTTGTGGCGGGTCGAAGGTGGGCAAAGGCAGCGGGCGGGAGGTTTGGGCTTTCGCCAAAACCCCACACAGCTGTACCGCGCAAACGGACAGTCCTAGTAACCGCCACTTCCAGGCCCGGGGGAAGAGGGCAATCAGCACGTTACGTATAGGAGGGTGGGCGGGCTCGACATTCGGCGGTAAAGGTCGCGCTAAAGCCACGGCTTCGCAGGGGATAGCGGGGGAGGTGTCGCGTAGGCGCCCCGACGTGAGCCGCGGAGTGAACCTCAGACGTTGAGATAATTAATCAACGCATCGTACCGCTCCCGCATCGTATCCACGGCCTCACCCTCGTTAAAGGTCCCCTGCACCTCGTACCCGAAGCGCTGGAACGTCGAGATGATCCCCGAGACGTGCTCGTGGTTGACCTTGATCGTGATCTGTAACAGCGATCCGTCCGCCACCGACTCTACGAAGCTACTCAGGATGATCGCGTTCTCGCTTTCGGCGATGCGCGCGATCTCGGCGAGGCTGTAGTCGCGCCGCTGCATCTCGAGCACGATGATCGAGCCCGTCTCCGTGAAGGTAGCGGTACGGGCGTAATAGTTAAGCAGGTCGTTGGCCGTGATGAGCCCCACGTAGCTGCCGTCCAGTTCCACCACCGGGACGGCGGAGAGCTCGTACTGCGCCACCATCCGCATGACCTCGTACAGGTGGTCCGAGGTGCGAATCCGGATGTGCGGCAGACTCAGGTTGTAGCTCCCGATCGCCGCGCCGGCGTCCTGCTCGAGGACATCCGCCTCGGAGACGATCCCCAGGAGTTCGCGGTCGTTGACGATCGGGAGGTGTTGCACGAAGAAGTCGTGCATCACCTCGAGGGCGTCCTCGCCGGTGTCGGACGTCCGCAGGGGGAGGATTTCGCTGGTGTAAAGTTCGCTGGCGGTCGTCATAGGGTCGGGTCGGCGGGCGCATGGGCAGCGGGCACGCGAGGGACAACGCGTTTTCGGGCGACTTGGTCGCTCGACTCCCGGTTTAGCTCGATTCCCGCGGTCGGTAATGTCGCCCGCGCGGCTCAGCTACGCAAGAGGCGCTCCTTCTGGCGCACAAACTCCTCGTCGTCGAGGACGCCGCGCTCCCGGAGGCTCGCCAGGCGCTCGAGGTCGTCGAGGAGGTTCGCGCGCGGGGCCGGTAGGCTCGGCCGTCCCGTAGGTTCCGGGTGTGGCTTCCGGAGCGGCGGCGGCTCCACGGGCTCGGCGTAGATCCCGAACCCGGTGCGGCGGCGCAACTCGAAGTCGCTCTGCGTCCGCAGCCACGCAAAGTCGTCGTCGGAGCTAATCAGGTCTAAGTTGGTGGCCCGCAGCTGGACGGCTTTCGCCAAATGACGGTAGGCGGCCTCTCCGTCCTCGAGGAGGGTGTAACAGCGGGCGGCCTGCACGCGGCTCTCGCCATCCTGCAGGTCGAGGTCCAAGGCCTGCTCGTAGCGCTCGGCGGCGAGTTGGTAGTCGAAGGCGTCGTAGGCGGTTTTGGCGGAAGCTAACAGACCACGCCGCGCACGGCCCGACAGTACCCGCGGGTGCACCACCTCCTGGCCCTTGAGGTACTTGCCTGTAATCGGCTTGTCGTCGTCGGCGTCGACGGGCTCGAGGAACTGCTCCCCGAACTCCTCGTCGGTCATGCGCCACCACTTCAGGCCATGGCCGTAGGCCACGAGCGCCGAGAGCGTCATCCAGGGCGTGATATTCAGGTCGATACTATCGGCCACGGACATCGACACGATAAATAGGAAGATGTGGAACAGGCCCCACTGCCACTGCCCGAGCGTGAACCGGTGGACGCCGCACCAGCCCAGGGCTATCGCAAACACGATCGCCATACGGCGACGCTCTCCCGGACCACCGCGGCGGCGATTGCGGTACCGGTCTTGTCTATCTGATCTCCTCGACATGCGTCCCAAAAGTAGCGTAGCACCAATAACCCGCACGCGGGTTCTCTACCAAATTCGAGATTTGATCGCCCAACGCAATTTCAATTGCCCACGCCCTGGAAGTGGACCGACAACACCGTGATATCGTCGGTAGGCTCGGCGGTGCCCTGGTAGCCGCTCAGCTCTCCCTCGAGGCGCTCATTGAACTCAGCCGCCACGCAAACGCCCCGCGCGCAGGCGAACTTCAGCAGGCGCTCCTCGCCGTACATGAGCCCGGCCGGATTGACGAGCTCGCTCACGCCGTCGGTATAGCAGAACAGCAGTCCGCCGGCACTCAGGTCGATGTGCCCCGTGTCCACGCGCGGGATGCGGTCGAAGGCCCCGAGGAAGGTGCAGCCGACGGTGAGCTCGATCGGGTCCTCGCAGCCCGTGACGACGACGAGCGGCGGGTTGTGCCCGGCATTGACGTAGGTGAGTTGCCGCGTATTGGTGTCGTACTCCCCGACGAAGAGCGTCAGGAACCGATCCCCGCGCGTCACGCGGTACAGGGCCGTATTGAGCGCCTGCACGAAGGTGGCGAGCGTCGATCGCGAGCGACCGAGCGACCAAAACGACGCCTCGAAGTTGCTCATCAGCAGCGCCGCGCCCGTACCCTTGCCCGAGATATCGGCTACACAGAATAGCAGTCGCCCGTCCTCGAAATACTCTGCCGAGTAGAAGTCCCCGCCGACGCCAAAGCGCGGCATGTAGAGCGCCGCCATGTCGAAGTGCTTGCCGGAGGGCAGTTCGTCCGGCACCAGCGAGCGCTGAATCTCGCTGGCCAGCGTGAGTTCGGCCTGGTAGCGCTCCTGCTCCAGTTGCTGTCTGAAGAGGCGCTTATTCTCGATCGCGACCGCTACCACGTGCGTGATCGTAGTCACGAGCTGCACCCGCGCCGAGGCCTCCGGGGCATCGGACAGGTCGCCGAGGAAGACGTACACCAGGTGCTCGTCCTTGTGCGTGACCGGGATCACGAAGTCGAAGCTACGCAGCAGTGGGTGGCCGATGTTGCCAATGGGACCGCGCGCGTCGTAATCGTCGAAGCAGTCGCTCACCACCACCTCGCACTCCTCCTGAGTAAGCCCGATGTGCGAGCGGCACTCCCATTCCCCGTCGCGGCGGAAGTACAGCGCCATGCGCCGGATGCCGAGGTCCCAGTTGAGAAAATTGGCGTACATCTCGAAGAGCTCGCGCGCGGGCCGATTCTCGTTGATGGCCTGGGTGATGTTGAGCAGGCGGTTGATCTGCAGCTCCTTGAGCCCGAGCTCACGCTCGAGGGTCTCGACGGAATAGTCGTGTGTGAAGCTGGTCGGCACGGGGGGGCAAGGTAGTGAGGGGCGGGGTTTCGTGAGCGGGTGACGCCGCGTGCCGGACCCCTGGGCCCTACCGCGGTCCGCCGTTGGCGAGTTTTGGCGAAAGCCTGCCCAGCAGCGCACCTCCGCCGAGTCTACTTTCGCGCCTACGTCCGACCCGAGTGGAGAGGTCGACGCACACACATGGGACCAATCTGGGGCATAGACGTAGGCGGCACGAAGATCGAGGGCGTCGTCCTAGAATCGGCCGCGAGCATGAGCGTCCTCAGGCGGATGCGGATCCCGACCGAGATGGACCGCGGCTACTACCACGTCCTCGGACAGATCCACAAACTCGTCGAGGTCCTGAGCACTGAGATCAGCATCCGGCCCGCGAGCATCGGGATCGGGGTGCCGGGCTCGCTCGACCCGATCACCAAGACCCTCAAGTCCTCCGGGTGGGACCAGCTCGACGGCAAGCCGATCCAGACCGACCTGCAGACCTACCTCGGGGTGCCCGTGCGGGTCGCCAACGACGCCAACTGCTTCGCGCTCGCCGAGACGCGCTACGGCAGCGTCCCAGAGGTGCTGCCGACGGCCAAGTGCGTGGTTGGCGTCATCCTCGGCACGGGCGTCGGCGCGGGCATCGTCTTCAACGGCCGCGTGTATAGCGGGCGCCAGGGCATCGCCGGGGAGTGGGGGCACAACTTCCTCGACGAGTCCGGCGGCCGCTGCCAGTGCGGGCGCTACGGCTGCGCGGAGATGGTGATCTCGGGTCCGGCGCTCGAACGACACTACGAGAGCCTCACCGGTCGTCGCCTACCGCTGGAGGACATCGCCGCCGCCGCCGAGTTCGGCAACGACCAAGCCGCCGCACAGACGATTGAGCGCCTGCTCTACAACTTCGCTAAGGGCATCGGCGCGGTGATCAACCTCCTCGACCCCGACGCCATCATCATCGGCGGGGGCGTCGGCAAGATCGACGCGCTGCACACGAAGGGCCCAGATTTGATCAAGCGGTTTGTGTATAATACGCGCCTCGATACCTTAATTCTGCGGCCGAAGTTGGGGGATAGTGCGGGGGTGTTTGGGGCGGCGTTGTTGTAGGAGCAGATTACGTGAGCCTGCGGTTGGCCCAACGCAAAGGCGCAGAGGCGCAAACGGCTGTATGGGCGCTGGTGAGGGCGCGAAGGCTGTTCGTATGTAATGAAGACTTCCGTCGGCAATACCTTCCCGCCCGTATGCTCCTGAGCCGCGACCTGACTTTCCGCTACCCTTCCGGCGCGACGCTTCACTTGCCGGACGTCGAGATTGCCGGTGGCGGCGAGGCGCTGGTGCTGGGGCCGAGTGGCTCCGGCAAGTCGACGCTGCTCAGTCTGTGGTCGGGTCTGCTTTCGCCAAAACAGGGCAACATCACAGTGGCCGACGTCCGCGTGGATCAACTGCGTGGGGCCGGGCGTGACCGTTGGCGCGGCCGGCACGTGGGCTTCGTGTACCAGAGTCCGCGGCTCATCGCGAGCCAGTCGGTGGTCGACAACATCGAGTTGCCGAGGCGCCTTTCGGCAAAACCCATCTCCCGCGCCGCGACCCTAGCCGCCATGGAGGAACTCGGCGTCGCCCACCTGGCCGGACGCTACCCAGCCGACTGCAGCCTCGGCGAACGCCAGCGCATCGGCATCCTCCAGGCCGTCTCGCACGAACCCACCTTGCTGCTCGCCGATGAACCGACCAGCGCTCTCGACCGCGACAACGCCTTAGGGGTGGCGTCGTTGCTACGAGAACGCGCGCGCCTGCACAAGGCTACCCTCGTGATCGTCACGCACGACGATCGCCTGCGGCCGCTCTTCGACCAGACCATCACACTTCAAAGCAGCCCATACGCCCCAAACGCCGCCGATGAACACCGTCCTTAGGCTCGTCTGGGGCTACGTCCGCCACCGCCCCCTGGCCGCCGCGCTACCGGTCGGACTCGTCGCGCTCGGCACTGGCTTGCTGAGTCTGCTCCTACTCCTCGACCGCCAACTCACCGCGCAGTTCGACCGTAACCTGGCTGGCGTCGACATGGTGATCGGGGCGAAGGGTTCGCCGCTGCAACTCGTCACCTCCACCATCTACCACGCCGACTCCCCGACGGGCAACGTGCCGGTGAAGTCCGTGAAGCCTTTCGCACGCCCGGGCCACCCGCTCATCAGCGCGGCTGTCCCGCTGGCCCTCGGCGACAGCTACCGTGGCCGTAGAATCGTGGGTACGACCGATGATTTCTTCGGCTGGTACGACGCCGAAATCGCGGAAGGTCGCCTCCCAGTGGCGCCGTTCGAAGTGGTCGTAGGCGCACGTGCCGCCGCGACGGCGTCCCTCAGTCTCGGCCAAGAATTTCAAAGCGCCCACGGCCTCGACGACAATGAGGACCTCACCCACACCGACGCCGGCCACCTGAAAGTCGTCGGCCTCCTCGCCCCGACGGGCCTCGTCATCGACGAGCTCATCGTCACACCCGTGGAGACCGTCTGGGCCGTCCACGACCACCACGGCGAAGCCACCGGTGAAGCCACAGACGACAGTGACGCAACCGGTTTTGACGAAAGTCACGAAGATCACGACGCTCCCTCAGCAAGCCCCAATGAGCACGACCTGCGTGGCAACCAAACAATCAAACCACCATCCCACCAAACAACCGCCCCACTCTGGTACGAGCGCGAGGACAAAACCATCACGGCGCTGCTCACGAAGTTCTCGGCCCGCAACACCGCCACACTCAATTTCGCCCGTAACCTCAACGAGAATACGGACCTGATGGCCGCCACACCGCCCGTGGTCATGGCGCAGTTTAGTGAGCAAGTGGCAGGAGCGGAGGCGGTAGTTAAAGGGCTGGGCGGCGTGATCCTGGTGGCCTCGATCCTGAGCCTCTTCGTCATTCTTTTGAATGCGCTGCGCGATCGGCTGAGAGATTTGGCGCTGCTGCGCTCACTCGG
>JBGTKC010000161.1:0-36503 GCA_041744755.1 Saprospiraceae bacterium | reverse complement strand
GTTGGTTTGGTAGGAGAGGTTTTGCTGCGCAGTTGGTTCGCTTACCGATGTGAGGCGACCGGGCCGGGCGGCGTCGGCGTAGACTTTGTAGACGAGATCATTGAGTTGGATGTAGCCGCCGGTCGGGTGGAGGCCATAGCGCCAGACTTCGTTCATGCGGTTGAGGTGGCCGGTGTAGGAGGCAGGCTCGATCTCACGTGATGGAGAGTAGGTCGACATCGGGAAGCAAGGTAGGCCCGAGTTTAGCTGTACACACGCGTTTAAGGTGACTTCTACGGCATCACGTCCTACCCGACATGACCTTCGTGTCCGCCGACCGATACGACGACAAGCGCCGGGAGCTGTCCAGCGTCGAGGAGGTCGATCGGAGGTCTTAGCTAGGGTAGCTTTCGGCGGGGTTACGCCTGTGGTCGCCGGATAAACCCTGGCCTCAACACACGCCAATCCAGGCTCGCTAACTAATAAGGCCTCATTCCCCCCGCCTCACCACAAGGTGCCACGCCGCAAGCGCCCACTCCGCATCCGAATCGATCCGGTACTCGAAAGGTCGCAGGTACGACCGCTCATCTATCATCGCTTGCAACTGCGTCGCAACGTCTTTTGGCTGATAAACTCTCCATACAAATTAGTAAGTTCCATCACACGCCAGACTGGCTAAAAATAATGCATTGGGCTTTTTAGCGTCCAGACCGACGACCATCTCGATAAACCGGTCCCCCATTTTGTTAGTGACCACTCGTTCGGAGTCGAGTGGAAGGCCAACGTCACTCACGTCTCTCAGTTCGATGGTGATGGAACAGTGCCAAGCAAAAACGACCTTTGGTTCAAAACCGATTAGGCTCGTATTGATATAGCCAATCCCGGGTTTGCCGTTTTCTTCAAAACTGATGATAACCCCTCTCTTCGGAGATGATGACGCGGAACTGCCTAGATTCTTCGGACATGATTGGAGGTCGGGTTCAACTGTTCAAAATGTCGACGAGGAACATCAAGGCTGTAAGTTGGCCACGTCCCGACGCTCTTTGGCAATGTCAGGCATCAACTTCACCTCCACTCGCCTCACCCGCCGCAACACCCGAAGCACTTTGCAAGAGTAAACCACCTTGCTCTCAGACCTCTCTATAGCCGCCCTAAAGTAGGTATACTCTCGTACATCGAAGTACAGCGACCCGAGGAGTACCACATCGGCCAATCTCCAGTGCCGAGCACCAAAGTGATCCTGCTCCAAGTGCACCATCTCCCCGAGATCCCGCTGCTCAAAGTAGCTAGCCACTGCCGCTTCCGCCAGCGCGAGCCGCATCCTTGGGGAGATAAAGAAGTACCGTAAAAGAACCACAATCAATACTAAGTACACAAAGCCCGGAGTGGCAGGGAGATACCCTGCTCCTGACTGTAATAATTGCATATGTAAAAATTTGTCGACAAGTTACACCCAAAATATCCTAAATATCTTCCACTGTCCACCCCTCCGGCCGCAGCCCAATCGCCAGCCGACGTCGATTGACTTCCGTCAAGTCTTCACTGGATAGCTCATGGTCGAAAGTATTGTATACTTGCGGCTGCCTTAAATACCGATATCGGTAGGCATCGATCATCTGCGCATACTCCCAAGGAAGCACATCCATATCCTCGAGTGCTTTCTTCAAAGTAGGTTGGAACTCGTTCCACGCCTCTGGCGTCTTGCGGATGTTATGCCAGATAATCGTGTGCAGTCCGAGGCCCACTTGACGAGATATGTTCTTTCGATTCGGAAATCCATTAGTCTCTATTTCTGCTAACATCCTCGGCCACACCGATCTATCGACACTATCGACACTATCGATCTGGAAGCCGGTGGCGGCTCCAGCTAACCGTATTTGCTGATCTTCGTAGATTAACGCCAGCAGCAACCGATCCAGCCGCCAATCTAAGGTGTCCGGTTCATATCCTTCTCCTAACCTAAAAGTGCTACTTCCGCCTACACACTCATCCAGTCTCGCTACGGCAAGGTAATCTGACTCCCCCTCGGCCTGCTTCATGGCATCGCTTAGCAGATATGCACGTGAGTCATACTGTGCATTTGCTGCCAGGCAACAGGATCAAATTAAGAAAGTGGTGATGAGGTTTCTCACGAAGCTAAGGTATTTGCGGACGCTCGTTTCTGATAGAGTATTAGTCCTGACCTTTGTAAAGCGAATCCTTCGCCAGCACTCCCTCCGCTCCGCCCCGCAACACCCCCACTACCTCCCCCACCTTCGCCGCCTCAGAATTACTCAACACCACCACCGTATACTCAGGCTTTAACTGCGCATAGAAATAGCTCCGGTACCCCGGCCTCACCCCCGGCTGCTTCAACTCACCTTTCAAAAAGCCGCTCTCAGGCATGAATTGCGCCAGGTAAAAGAGATCGGTGATCGTGGAGTAGTACTCAGGAAGGGCAGGTACCGGGCCGAGCGCATCCGTAAGCCTCGTGGGTGGATCAAATTCGGCGAGCGACACGCTCGCCCACTGTCCAGAGATGTCGGAGTACCCGACGGCAAGGTTACCGATGTCTTGCGCCGGATCGAGCACGCCGGTATTGCTCATCTCGCCTGGCTCCAGCACCTGCACGCGGATGATTTCGGCTACGTCGGTGCCGAGCATACGGGTGAAGGCAGTGGCCAGCAATCGGTAGCCAAGCGTGCTGTAGTGCTCCTCGATCCCGGGTTGGCTAATGAGCTTGAGGTCGGAGAGTCGGGCGCCTTGCGGCAAAACATCCGGCAGCCCCGCCCGGTGGTCGAGCAGCATGCGGTAGTTGATGACTTTGGACTCCGGTAGGTCGGGCAGGTACTTGTTGACCGGGCCGTTGAGCAACAGTCGACCTTGATCCGCCAAACGGAAATAGGCCGCGCGCAACAGCAACTGGTTGAGCTCACCGATGGGGTAGCGCCAGTTGGACGCCGTGTGTATCGCCTCCGGGGCACTCGCCTGCCGGTAGGTTTGCTCGAAGACCGTGTCCGGGAGCGCCACCAACACCGATCCGTTGAAGCTGTCGTGGAGCGCCATCTGCGCTAGGGGCCGATCGAAGGGGAGCGCAGCGGGGCTACCAACGACGCCATCCCCGTCCGCGGAGGTCTGGTTTTGCCGGCAGGCGCCCAAAGAGACCAACGAAACAGCCACCAGCACGCTCACCTTCGACATAGTCGGCGAAGATGCTGCCCGAATTTCATACCGAAACCTCGCATCGACACTGAGCAAAGCACCAAAAAACTCCGTTACTTTACTGGCCTTCCCTTTTTCGTCCTAACCAAATCAAACCACGTATGAACCACTCTACCGAGTCGGCCCTGCTCGCCCAGCGGCTGTCGACACCCCTCGAGAGCCCCGCCGAGCGCCAGCGCCGCGAACGCCAATCCATCCAGGTCGCCCGCCAGATGCTCGCCAACGGTTGCAGCTCTAATGACGTCGTCCGGCACACCGGCCTGAAAGAAGAGCAGCTGCGGTGGTTATAGGCTAGCGCCTATTCCAACATTTTTCACCACAGAGGGCCACAGAGAGATCACACGCAATGTCTCTGTGGCCCTCTGTGTGTCTCTGTGCCTCCGTGGTGAAATTTCCGAGCGAAGCTCGCTCCTACAGCTCCGCGTTCTTGACGATCGTCTCCAGCTGCTGCATGTAATTGCGCTTCCCTTTCTTACTCCCCGGCGCGTACACGAAGGCATCCACCACGTACAGCTTGCCCTTCTCCGCATCCGGAATGAGGTAGGTGAAGAACGGACCGCCCATATAGTCGTTCGACATCTCCCAGACGCCCTTGGCCGCCAGCGCCTCGACACCATCCACCGTGATGCTCTCCCGCACGATCGGCAGGTCACGATCGTTGGTCGACATCACGGAGCCTTTGGTATTCGTCCGTACGGCGTCGCGACTGATGCGATTGCGGTACGCCACCGCGCTATCGGTACTCATCTGTGTACCGCCTTTGTAGGGCACCTCGCTGATCAGTAAGTTCTGCACCACGTCGTTGAGGTCGCGGCGCAGCCACACGAAGCCGGGCTCGGCCTTGGCGATGAGGTAGTCCTGCGGTACGTCGAGCGTAAGCCCCACCATCTTTTGCACGGTGTCCGTCACGCCCCGGTTGCGGCCGGACTGGTAGATGTTGGCCATCAGGACCTCCTCGTCGGAGGCGTTGATGCGCTTCTGGGCGGCGCTGAAGCTCTGGGCGACGAGGTCGGCCAACTGATCCGGACCCTCGGCGTAGAGGTAGACGACGATCTGGCCGTTGGCCCACTGGTCCGTCACCACCGTGGTCCCCTTGCGGTAGTCCTCCTTCGCCGCGCGGATCTTCTCCTCACCGAGCATCTGGGTCACGAAGCGCGTCGTGGAACTCTGCTCGTCGCGTAGGTCGGCGATGATGACGTAGCTGCGCAACTCTCGCCGCGGACCGTTCTGCGTGATCTCCTCGGCGGTCATGTACCGCAGGTCGTAGAGGGGCTCCGGCTGCGGCATCAGCGGGTAAGGCTGCTCGTAGTGATAGGCGATCGAGTCGCCCACAGGAGTCTGGAGCAGCTCGCGATCCGCCACGATGACGATCCGATTTACGTCCCCGATGGCGCGGGACTTCCCGCTGGCGAAGACGGCGCCGGATTCGTTGGCGCTAGCGCCGTCGCCGCCGCTACTACAGCCAACGTTCGCGAAGCTCGCCACGAGGGCCAGAGAGAGGACAGCCAGGAGGTGGCGCAGCATAAGACGGGTTTGGACTAGAACAACGATGCGATTCGGGGCCGGTTGTGGCGGACGGAAGGTAGGGATAGGTGTGATGGCGGGCGCCCCGTTCGACTGGCTCCTGCCAGTGGGGCGTAAACGAGTAGTGCCGTGTGTGGCACTGGCGGGAGCCAGTCGAACGCCACACCTCACGCCGCCGTGCAGCCTTTCGGCAAAACCCTGGTCCTTTCCCACGACGCGTTTTGGCGAAAGCCGTACCACCCACCCCCACCCAGCCGTACAATACCCCACTCAACGCAGCCCATCAATTCAAATACCTTTGCGCGCCGCTAGCCCCGCCCCGGCCCTGAGCGGCGCATCGTTTACGATTTAGTTTATGGAAGGTCACCGCCATCACGTCCGCAACGCCTCCTGGTTGGTGTTCGCGATCTCGATCATCGTTTACTGGTTCAGCGTCGAGCGCGTCGGGAGTCTCTGGGACGTCGGGGAGTTCATCCTCGGAGCGTACAAAATGCAAGTGGTCCACCCGCCCGGGGCACCGCTGTTCTTGATGGTCGGACGCCTTTTCGCCTGGGTCGGCGAGCTCGTCTCCGATGATCCGTCGACCATCGCCTGGGCGGTCAACTTCCTCTCGGCGGTTTGTACGGCCTTCGCGGCCTTCTTCATCGCGCAGTCGACCGGCATCCTCGGGAAGTATGCACTCGTTACCGGGCCGCGCGAGGCCACCGCGGGCGAGGGCATCGCCCTCGGTATGGCCAGTCTCGTGGCTGGGCTCTCGACGGCGTTCGCGACCAGCATCTGGTTCTCGGCGGTCGAGGGTGAGGTCTACGCCATGTCGACGCTCTTCACGACGATGACCTTCTGGGCGATGGTGCGCTGGTACGACCTGCCGGACACGGCCCGCGCCGATCGCTGGATCGTGTTCGCGGTCTTCGCCACGGGGCTGTCGGTCGGGGTACACCTGCTGTCTCTGCTCACCTTCCCGGCCCTGGCCATCTTCTACTTCGCCAAAAAGCACCCGCTCGGGACGCCGTTCGCGACTAGGGTCGGCGGCATATTGGCGTGGATTATCGCCGTGCTCTCTGGCATCGTGGCGCTGGTGGCGCTATCGGGTTCCGTCTTTAGCATCGTGTTTTTCGGGGCGGCGGCGGTGGGCTTCGGCTACCTCGGCCTGCTGGCCTTCCGCGACGCGAGTGCGCGCACCCCAGCGCTCGATCGGGCCGTCGGCGGACTCGCAGCGGCTCTGGGCGGCGTGATCGTCTTAATCTTCGCGCAGGCCGCCGTCATCAAGGGCATCCCCGCCATGTGGGCGAAGCTCGAGATCTTTATGGTCAACGGCCTCGGCCTGCCTTTCCACTCGGGACTCATTCCGCTCGGCCTCATCATTGCCGCGGTCTTGTACTTCGGCTTTCGCTACGCTCGCCAAAACGGGAGTCGCTCGGTCGAATTGATTACCATGTCGGCCATGATGCTCGTGGTCGGCTTCAGCGTCGTGGGCGTGGTCATGATTCGCGCGAACGCCAACCCGCCGATCAACATGAACGCCCCGACGGACGCTATGCGCCTGCAGTACTACCTCAACCGCGAGCAGTACGGCGACCGGCCCCTCCTCTACGGACCAACCTTCGAGGCCCAGCCCACGAACTACGAGTACGAGGACAGCTACGGCCGCGTCGGCGACGAGTACGAGGTCGTCGACCAGAAACTCACGCCCGTCTACCGCGCCGCCGACAAGATGCTGTTCCCGCGCATGGCCGACGGCTCGCAGGGCCGCCCGCAGATCTACCGGCAGGTGTGGATGGACCACGCCACCGGGCCGATTACGATGCTCGACAACCTGAAGTTCTTCGTGCAGTACCAGCTCGACTGGATGTACTGGCGCTACTTCATGTGGAACTTCAGCGGTCGCCAAAATCACGCGCAGGGCTTCTACGACTCCGACCCGAGCTCCGGCAACTGGATCACGGGCATCGACTTCATCGACGAGTCGCTCCTCGGCGTGAACCTCGAATTCCTCCCGGAGGAGGCCCGCGACGACGAAGGCCGCAACGCCTACTACGCCCTGCCCTTCGTCTTCGGCCTCTTCGGCCTGGTGTTCCACCTGCGCCGCCGACCTGAGGACTTCCTCGCCATCCTGGCGCTGTTCGTGATCACGGGCATCGGCATCATCCTCTACACGAATCAGCCGCCCAACGAGCCCCGCGAGCGTGACTACGTCCAGGCAGGCGCCATCTTCATGTACTGTGTATGGATCGGGATGGGCGTACTCGCGATCTTCGATGTTTTGCGGACACGCGTACTAAAAGACGGCGGCCTAGTGCCCGCAGCCATCGCCGGTGCCCTGGTGCTGAGTGCACCTGCGTTGATGGCCTTCCAGGGCTTCGACGATCACTCCCGCATGGACCACCGCGCGTCCCGGGATTACGCGGCCAACTTCCTGAACTCGCTGGCGCCTAACGCCATCATCTTCACTTATGGCGACAATGACACCTACCCGCTGTGGTACGCGCAGGAGGTCGAGAACATCCGCCCCGACGTGCGGGTCATCAACCTGAGTCTCATCGCGGTGGACTGGTACATCGACCTGATGCGCCGCAAGATCAACGACTCGCCCCCGATCAAGATGACGATCCCGCAGTCGGCTATGCGCGGGGAATTACGCAACCAGATCCTGATCCGCGATCCGAACGACCCACGGACCGGTGGCGTGCGCCCGATGCCCATTCAGGCCGTGCTCGACTACGTGGCCGGCGATCACCCCGTGCAGCTGCAGGGCGGCCAGACCCTCGCCACGGATTTTCCGACCGATCAGGTCTTCATCCCCGTCACGCCCGAGGCCGCCCGCGCCTCCGGGGTCATCGACGACCTCGGCGACTCGGCGTCGATCAGCCGCGTGGACCTTGGTCTCGGCGGCTCGCGCTCTATCCTCAAGGACGATCTCGCCATCATGGACATCATCGGCTCGAACGCCTGGGAGCGGCCGATCTACTTTGCCGTGACGGTGCCGGACTCCAAGATGCTGGGCCTGCGCGACTACTTCCGCCTGGAAGGCTTGGCACTACGCCTCACGCCCGTGAAGTCGCCTTCCGACAAAACCTTCGGTCCCGTCGGCGCCGGCCGCGTGGACGTCGACAAGGTCTACGACAACATCACGCAGAAATTTGCCTGGGGCAACTTCGATAAGGAAAACCTCTTCGTGGACCCGAGCTACGCGCCGAGCGTGCAGATGACGCAGTTCGTGCTGATCCGCACGATCTCCGAGATGCTCCAGGCCGGCGACCAAGAACGCGCCGGCGAACTCGCGAAGCTCTACTTCGACGCCTTCCCGCACGACAACTTCCCCTTCGACGCCAATACGCTGTTCCCGATGCGCGTCCTGCTCCAGACGGGCCAGGAGGAGGAGGCCAAGCGGCACATTCGCACACTGAGCAACTCCCTGGCGCAGTGGCGCGACTTTTACGCCTCGCAGCGTCCGGAGCTCATCAGTCCGCAGGGCGCTTTCGGACGCGACTACAACCAGAACGCCGGCACGATCGCGGAACTCGAGCGCCAGATCTTCCCACTCGTCAAGGACAAAGCCTTCGTCGGGGAGGTCAATCAGCTGCTCGGCGGCGCCACCGTTGGTACCAATCCACAGGAGCTCGGTCAGCCGCCTGTACAGCAGTCGATCGAGGTCCCGGAGGTTGACGCCATCAACAATGTCACGCCGCAACCCGGGGATACGAGTGGGGGTTTGTAATCTTGGCGGGCACCGCGCGGGGTAATCTTTGCGATTTCAAGGAATTGCAATCAGTGCCTGATCTTCGGCTTCACGTACGTCCAAGTCTTTGCCTTCTACCCGCACAGCGGTCGCCCTCACCACGTTCGAACAGCCTTTGCGTCCTTCGCGTTTCTTTGCGTCTTCGCGTTGGCCCGCCGCAGGCGCGTACGTAAAGCTACCCTTCCAGGCCTGCAATCCCTCTCCATGCCCCTCCCCACCGCCATTATTATCGGCTCCGATCACGCCGGTTTCCTCCTCAAGGAAGCCTGTAAGCGACACCTGGAATCGCTCGGGGTCGAGGTCAAGGACATCGGCACCTACAGCGAGGACTCGGTGGACTATCCCGACTTCGTGCACCCCGTGGCCACGGCCGTCGAGAAGGGGGAGTACCCGTTCGGCATCGTGTGTTGCGGCAGTGGCCAGGGGGCCAGCATGACGGCCAACAAGCACCAGGGCATCCGCTGTGCGCTGTGTTGGACGCCCGAAGTCGCCGCGCTCGCCCGCCAGCATAACAACGCCAATATCCTGTCACTCGCCGAGCGCACCTCCACGGAGGCCGAGGGCATCGCCATCCTCGACGCCTTCCTGGCGGCCGAGTTCGAGGGCGGGCGCCACGCTCGACGCATCGCCAAAATGTCTTGCGCTTAGCCCTTACCCTCGTACTCGCGGCAACCTTGGTTTTGGCGAAAGCCGACTCCCTCGACGCACAGACCGCCACCGTAGCGCCGGTGCGCAGCATCGACACCCTCGGGCTCGCCGCGGCCCTGCCGTGGGCGAACACCATCACCGCCGCGGAACTCCGAACCACGGCCTTCATCCTGGCCAGCGACAGTCTCCAGGGACGCGAGACCGGCACCGACGGACAGCGCAGGGCCGCGCGCTTCCTCTCCGGGCAGATCGCGCAACTCGGCCTCCCGGCCTTACCGACGTCCGGGACCTACGAGCAACCCATCGCCCTGGCGGCTTCCAACTGGGACTCCACCGGCCTCACCGTCGACGGCAAGGAGTTTAAGCTCCTCAGGGACTTCTACGCCTTCCCGTCGGAGAGCCGCGACCTGAGCCTCGCGACGGATGACGTCGTCTACCTCGGCTACGGCATCAAGGACGACGCGTACGACGACTATCGCAAGGCCGGCAACTTGCGCGGCCGTGTGGCGATCGTATTGGCGGGGGAGCCCTTTCGGGAAAACGGGACCTCCCTCGTGACCGGCACCCGCGACACCTCGGCTTGGTCCCGAGACGACTCCCGCAAGCGCGCCGCCGCCGAGGAAGCCGGCCTCGCCGCTTTGCTCATCGTGGAACCCGGCATCCAGCGCGCGATCGCCGCCAACCGCTCGCGCATCATCGAGCGTGGCCTACGCACAGTCGATCCCGCCAGGCTCAGCGAGGTAGCGCCCACGCCATCCACCGTCAACATCGTCCACGTCTCCCCGAAGGTGTTCGAGGAGCTAATTGGCCGCAAGCGCCGCAAAGTGGTCAAGGCCCGCAAGCGCATCCTCTCACGCGGCGTCCTCGACGCGGTAGAGCTGCCCGGTCGCCTTAACCTTACCCTCAAGATCGACCAGGGCCGTCTCGACGGCTCGAACGTACTGGCTTACGTGCGTGGATCGGATCCTGCACTAGCTGATGAGCTCGTGGTCGTCTCGGCGCACTACGACCACCTCGGGACTCGCAATGGGACGCTCTTCCCGGGCGCGGACGACAATGCCTCGGGGTCGAGTACCGTCCTCGAGATCGCGGAGGCCTTCGCGCAGGCCGCCAAGGCTGGACAAGGTCCGCGACGCTCGGTGCTGATGCTGTTCGTGAGCGGCGAGGAGAAAGGTCTGCTCGGTAGCCAGTACTACGCTGAGCATCCGGTCTTCCCGCTGGAGACTACCGTGGCCGACATCAACATCGACATGATCGGCCGCTACGACGAGGCGCACGCCGACTCGAGCGCCTACATCTACGTCATCGGCGCCGGCCGCATCTCCTCCGACCTCGACGCCGTCACGCAAGGCATGAACCGGTACTCATCGAACTACGCGCTCGACTACACCTTCGACGCCGAGGACGACCCGAACCGCTTCTACTTCCGCAGCGACCACTACAATTTCGCGAAGACCGGCATCCCCTCGGTGTTCTTCTTCTCCGGTGTGCACGACGACTACCACCGGCCGGGGGACACACCGGACAAGCTGGACTACGACAAGATGGTGACGGTAGGGCGCCACGCCTTTCTGATTGCGTGGAATTTAGCAAATCGACCGGGGACGTTGAACCGGGAGCCGGCGGTGGGGAAGGAGAAGTAGGGCAAGTGATTTAGGACAGCCCACCAAACGATCACCCAATCAACTCACCAACCAACCTCTCCTCCAGCGCCCCCGGCAACGTAAAGTAAAACGTGGCCCCCTGCCCCGCCTCCGACTCTAGCCACACCCGACCGCCGTAACGGCCGACTAGCCGAGTACAAAACGCTAGTCCGATCCCGGAGCCCTCGAACTCCTCCCCGCCGTGCAGGCGTCGGAACATCTCGAACACCTGCGTCTGGGACTCCGCGGGGATACCGATGCCGTTATCGCGTACGCTGAAGACCGTCCCCTCCTCTGCGCTTGTCTCGCTCGCGACCCAGATCCGCGGCACCTGACTGCGGTTGTACTTGAGGCCGTTGCCGATCAGGTTTTGGAAGAGCTGACTGATGAGGACTGCATCGCAGTGCGCCTGCGGGAGCGGTGCGATCTCGACGATGGCTTGGCGCTCGACGATCACGGATTGCAGCGCCTGCACAGCTTGCTGGGCGACGTCCGTGAGGTCGCAGGTGCGCACTTCGGCCTGTCCGCCGTCCGACTTGGCGTAGCTGAGCAGACCGTCCACCAACGAGATAGCACGGCGGCCGCCGGCGATGATGAAGTCTAGGTACTCGTTGGATGACGCGTCGAGGGTTGCGCGGTTGCGGCGTGCTAGGAGCTGCGAAAAGTTGACAATCCCGCGCAAGGGCGACTTGAGGTCGTGCGAGGCGATGTTGGCGAAGTCGGAGAGGTCGCGGTTGCTCTGCTCGAGGGCCTTCGACTTCGCCGAGAGCTCCGCCTGTTTTGCCGACAAGGCGTCCCCGAACTCGATCTGTTTCTGTATGGCCTGCACGAGTCTCGCTTTGTCGCGCTGCTCCTCGCGGATGGTCTGGTTGAGGAAGCGCATCAGCATCCCACCCACGGCCACCAGGAGCAGCACGTTCCACCACAAGCCGTGGAGCGCAGCGGCGGAGGCTTTCGCCGAAAACACGTCAAACCGCTCGTCGGCCTGCACCATCGCGACCACTCGCCCTCGGCGATCGCGCACCGGCGCGAAGGCCGAGAGCCAACCACCGAGCTCGTCCTCGTAGACCCCGAGCTCGCCGGCCTCGCCGAACGGTAGGTCCGCCAACCCGGCCACGGCCTTGTAGCGGTGGCGCCAGTACGGCTCCTCGGCGCTCGTGACCGTGAGCTCCATCTCGCCGTAGGTGCCGGTCGCGACGAAGAGGTAGATCGGGGTGGTGAGTTGCGACTGGTAGGCGATGTCGGCCAGTTGGCGATTAATCGCACGGTAGCGCGCATCGTCGCCGTTGCTCCTAATGTCGTCCTGCCGCGGGTAGTCGGCGTGGAGTGCGGCGATCTGGTCGCCGTCGAGCGCGGCGGACGCCAGGTGCGCCGTAGCCCGTAGGCGTTGCAGCGTCAGCTGCTCCGCCTGGTCGCGGATCTGCCGGTAGGCCTGCCACCGGAGCGCACCCGCCAGTACCAGGAAGCCCAGCCCCACCACCAGGATCACTTGCCGGGGGGAGGTGGACTTCAGGACGTCGGTAGCGGGCATGGCGAGGGCGTGTAATCGTCACTCCCCCTGCCAAATGCGTGCCATCGCCCGGGCGCGATCAGGTAGGCCCATTTTACTTTGCGCCCCGCTTTAGAAGACCAGCCCGTACTTCAGCAAGATTTGCTCCGTGAAGGTGACGCGGCGCCCTAGCACAGGCTCGCCCGCCGCATTCTTGACGATGCCTCCGACGGCGTCGAAGTCGGTGATCTGGACGGGGACATCGTCGTCGTAGAGCAGGACCGTATTGAGGGTAACCGTTAGGCCCTTGACGATCTGAACGCCGAATTCGTTGCGCCAGTCGACGTCCACATTCTGCGGATTGCGGAGGTAGTTGCTAAACAGTCCGAGCGTCGACTTAAACAGCAGCCGGTCGTCGGCGAGGAAATTGTTGGTGTAGTTGGCCCGCAGCGAGGCCCCGAGCTGCAGCAGGCGGCGCTGGCCATTGTTATCGGCGTCGAGGTAGTCGTAGAGGGGCTTGGCGCGCACGGTCTCATCGCCTACGAAGATGGCCTTGAAGCTCGCTGGCGAAAAGAGCGCGTCGAAGTGGTCGTCCGGCCGGTAGGTAATCCCGGGACTGGCCGTGAACGTAGCCGGACTCAGGATCTTTGCGATTGGGGTCCCGAGGTTGTTGTTGTCCGTATTTTTCAACAGGTTGCGCCCGCTCGAGTCTTGGAAGTTGGCCAGTAATTGCGTTAGGAGAGTCGACTCGAAGCCGTAACCCCAGTGAGAGCTTTCGCTAAAACTATACCCGGCGAGGGTAGCCAGGCGCAATTCGTCGATGGACTTCTGGTAGGGGAGTTTCGTCTGCGGTAATCCGGGGATCGGTGGGAGCACACCGGCGCCAAGCTTCTGGAGGGCGAGGTTCAGGGACATGTTGTTGTCCCAGTGGAGTCGCGCACGTTTAAGTTTGGCGAAAGCCGTAAGATTCGTCCCTAGGCCGATCCTGTTTTCCCCCGAGCCGACCCGTGGGTTAAGCAACAGCAACTGTCCGACATCCGCGCCGAGGCCAGCACCGCGCTGCCAGCCGTCGGGGACCGGTTCGTCGGCCTCCTTTTGCGCCGCGGCGGGCAGGTAGGTGAGTACCGCCAGCAGGTACGCCAGCGCCGTAGGGAGTGACGTAAATTTTGTCATAGCGGCTGTCGTCAGGCGTGGGATCGGAGGCGAAAGCTAAGCCGGGCCGACGATGCGCGCCACCGTCGACCCGGACGTCTACTTGCAGGCGAATGGGAGGCACAAAAAAAGAGGTAGCACGTCGAAGACGTGCTACCTCAGCCCTAACCAAATAAAACCAAATGAAACTTGCGCTTTGCTGCGGTGTGCAGACTAGCGTTGTGGTCTGTCGATATGTCAAAAGTAGACCCCCCGCCTCGGTCTTCTCCTACGCGGAGACCATCCCCAACGCGACTATGTTGACATTGCTGTGATTCTCACACTAAGTCGAAAGATCATTGACCCAAGCTCCGTAAAGCCAAAGCTTCGTTGCCGATCCGAGTGAATGGCCCCACAAAAGACAGGTTTACAAACCTTATAATATCACGCCTTTTTTACTGGTTTTTTGGAAATTTGGCGGTTCAGTCTCGGTAACAAAACGAATACGCCATTCGCGCCAGGCTAGATTTGCCCGTGATGGCTGCTAGGATACGCGTACACGAGCTCACCTTCGAGGAGCGCCTTTCGGCAAAACGGATCTGTGAGCGCGTGAGCGCGATAGCCGAGGGTTTGGTCGGGGTACTTACCCGCGACCCGACGCCCGCCCCGCCGCTGTTCGTGGCCGTCCTCCAGGGCGCGGCCATCTTCCACGCCGACCTCGTCCGCGCCTACGGCGGCGAGCTCAACGTGGCCTACGTCCGGACCAACAGCTACACCGGCACCGCGAGCAGCGGCGAGGTCCGCGTGGACTTCCCGCATGACCTCAACCCCGCGGGGCGGCACGTGGTCATCGTCGAGGACATCGCGGATTCGGGACGCACGTTGCGGGTTTTGGCGAAAGCCTTTTCGGACAGAGGAGCCGCCGGCGTCACGACCGTCGTCTTGCTCGACAAGCCCACCGCTAGGGTAGTGGCCTTCGAGCCGGACTTCGTCGGGTTCACGATCGACCCAGATTTCGTGGTCGGGTACGGGCTCGACTACAATGGCCTCGGGCGCAACCTGCCCGCCATTTATTCCCTCGTGGATGGGTGAGGTTAACGCCCACGCGCTCGATGCACCAATCCCGCCCCCCTCCGTCGGCCCACAACGCTCTTTGATCGAAAGCCCGGAGGCCCTCCCCGCGTCCCGCGCCTACATTCGACACCAGTCATGAATGCCGAGACCCTCCGCCAGTCCCTGAGTGCCCTTCGCGCCAATTGGCTACGCAGCATGCTGACCCTAATGATTATCGCCTTCGGGATCATGGCCGTGGTCGGGATCCTCACGGCTATCGACGCGGCTATTTACTCGATCAACGACAACTTCAGTTCGCTCGGCGCCAATAGTATCGAGATTCGGCCGGCGCGCGGAGAACGGGGGGCCCGCCGTAGGGGAAGCGTCGAGAAGCGCGCCGAACCAATCTCCTACGAACAGGCGATGACCTTCAAGGACCTCTTCAGCGAGCGCGCCGTGGTGACGGTGAGTATGCGGGCCTCCGGTAGCGCCGCCATCAAGTACGAAGACAAGGAGACCACCCCGACCATCCCGCTCGTCGGCGTCGACGAGGACTACTTTCGCGTGAAGAGCTACGACATCCAGGTGGGACGCACGTTCAGTCCGCAGGAGGCGCGCCGCGGCGGTAACATCGCCGTGGTCGGCAGCGAGATCGTGAAGCGGCTCTTCAACGGCAGGGCCGAGCGCGCGCTCGGGAAAGGGATCGCCGCCGGGCCGCTCAGGCTCCAGATCGTCGGTGTGCTCGTGGAGGAGGGCGAGAGCCAGAACAGCGCCGACAAGATCGTGATCGTGCCCCTGAGCACGGCCCGCAACGCCTATGCCTCGAGTAAGACCAACTACGGTGTCATCGCCCAGCTCACGAGCGTCGGCGACCTGTCCACAGGGAGTTCCGACGCGACGGGCGTCATGCGGATCGCGCGCGGGCTCGGCCCGCGCGACGCCAACGACTTCGACCTCATCACGAGCGACAGCCTCGTGGAGGAGATCGAGGAGAACACCGCCAAGCTCCAGGCCGGCGCCATCGCGATCGGCCTGATGACCCTGTTCGGCGCGGCGATTGGCCTAATGAACATCATGCTAGTGAGCGTCACCGAGCGCACGCGCGAGATCGGCATAGTGAAGGCCCTCGGCGCGAGCCGCTCCGTGATTCTGTGGCAGTTCCTCACCGAGGCCGTCATCATCACGCAGGTGGGGGGAGTGGTGGGTATCATCATCGGCATGCTGGTCGGCAACATCGTCACCATCATCGCCGGCGGCGCTTTCCTCGTGCCGTGGGATTGGATTATCCTCAGCTTCATCGTCTGTCTGATCACGGGTCTGCTGAGTGGCCTATATCCCGCGGTGAAGGCTTCGCGGTTGGACCCGATCGAGAGCTTGAGGTATGAGTGAGAAGGTACATGCCCCCTCCTACCTTCGCCCCTCTTGCGCAAAGCCTTCGCCGTCAACCTCGCCCTGCTGCTGGCCGTCAATGCGCTCGTGAAGCCTGCGTATTTGCTCGGCGTGGATCTCGGGGTCCAGAACCTCGTCGGCACGGAGACCTACGGACGCTACGCGTACTGGTTCAGCTTCGCCTTTTTATTCGGGACGGTGCTCGACTTTGGCTTGCAGAACTACAATGCCGTGTCGCTGGCGCGGCAGCCGCAGCGACTCCGTGACCAGTTTGGGTATACGCTTTCGCTAAAACTGCTGCTCTCCGCGATGTACGCCACGCTGGTGATGCTGGGCGGCTACCTCGCGGGCGCCAGCGGGGACGACCTGTATCTACTGGGGTGGATCGTTTTGACGCAAGTCCTCTTGAGCACGTGGCAACTGCTGCGCAACAACGTCGCGGCACAGGGGAAGTACACGCTCAATAGCCTGCTGAGCGTGGCGGACAAGGTGCAGCTGCTGCTGGTGCTCGGGACAGTGCTGCTCTCTCCGGCGCTGTCGCCGTGGGTCTCGATCGAGCGTTTCGTCATGCTTCAGGCGGCTGCCCTGGGGATTAGTATCGCGCTCACGCTCGCGGCCACCGAGTTCAGCGCGGGCCAGCGGTGGTTGACGTGGAACCGGGCCGAGATCGTCGTCCTCATCAGGGCTGCCGCCCCGTACGCGCTTACCCTGCTGCTCAATACCCTCGCGGCACGCGTGGACATCGTAATGCTCGAGCGCCTGGCGGTGGACGGGCTCTACCAGACGGGGCTATACGCAGCGGGGTATCGCCTCCTGGATGCGGTTAATATGGTCTCGTACCTCTTCGCCACGCTACTGATCCCGATGTTGAGCACCCTCGCTGAGCGCAGTGCGCCCGTACGGCCGCTGTTGTACCAGGGTGCGCAGTACGTGATGCTCCTTACGCTGGGCGTGGCGACCTGGGGCACCTTCCACGCGCAGGCCGTCACTGATTTGCTCTACACTGAATCGACGCCTGAGTGGGGTCCGGTGCTGGCGGCCCTGCTGTGGGCCTGCGTCGGGACGGGCGTGATGTACGTGCAGGGTAGCTACCTGATCGTCATCAACCGCCTGCGGTTCGTCAACCTGACCTTTGTCGGGGCCTCCGCGCTCAACGTCGCCCTGAACCTCGCGATGATCCCCGTCCTCGGTGCCCTCGGCGCGGCCGTGGCGACCGCCGTTACGCACGGTGGGATTGCCGTGGCCCAGTGGATCACCGCCGACCGGGCGACGCGCCGCGAGCCCGGGGTCACACCGTCGGCCCCGATCTTGCTTAAGCTCGTAGTCTACGCTGGGCTAAGTGCCGGTGGGGCGTGGTTATCGAACGACCAAGCCTGGCCGCTGCTCTGGGCGACACTCTTTCAGGTAGGCGTGTGTACGGGTGCGGGCCTCGGGACGGGGCTGCTGGTCGACCCCCGGGAGGTACTGTCGAGATTTAAACCGGTACGCCGCTAATCGCCCCACAAAAACGTTGGTCAACCCGATCCCCGGTTTAAAGGCGGCTATGTTTGCGGCCCGAATTTTAGCACATGCGGCAACGCGAATCCTTAGTAGACGTACTCGGCCTCTTGGTCGCCCACCGCAGACTCTGGCTCGGCATCACGGCCGCGGCATTCGTGTTGAGCCTCGTGGTCGCCTTCATCTCCCCGGTCTACTACACGGCCATTACCACCTTCCTTGCCGCCAGTCCAGACCTTAATAACGCCTCGAAGCTCTTCGCCGCGCAGGAGGTCCAACTCTACGGCACCGGCAATGACGTGGAGCGCGTCCTGGCCGCGGCTGAGTCCGAGGAGACGATCGGCTACCTCATCGACACCTTCGACCTGTACGCGGTCTACGATATCGACCGCGACGGACGCTATGCCTCGACCACGGTCCGCGACGAACTGCTGGACCACTACTCGGTGCGACGTACCAAGTACGACGAGATCACCATCTCCGTCGAGGACAAGGAGCCGAGGCGTGCGGCCGCGATGGCGAACGTCGCGCGGGAACGCGCGGGGTCCGTCATACAGCACACGACCCTCCGCGGGCAGCGGGAGATGTACAAGCTCTACGAGCGTGCCGTAAACGTGAAGACCGACCGTCTCGCCAGTATTACCGATTCCCTCAACAGCATCAGCACACAGTATGGGATCCTCGACGCCGTCACCCAGGGCCAAGAGTTCGCTGGGCTCCGTGACCGCACCAGTCGCGAGATCATCGGCGACAGCACCTTCGTGGACGAGTTCACGCGCCGGGGCGTCAGTGGGCGCCTGCGGGATACGCTCACGGTGGTGCAGGCGCGGCTAGCCGCCGCCAAGGTGACCCGCAGGCTCATCGGTACGCAGCTCGACCAGTATACCCTCGGCAACTCCCGCGCCCGAACCCTCACCTCCGAGTACACCATCCTCAACGAACAGCTATCCTACGACCGCGAACGGATGCGGCGCATCGAGACAATTATGGCGAGTCCAGGACCGGTCATCTATGTAAGTAATGCGGCCCGCGTACCCGATCGCAAGTCTAGGCCAGTGCGCTGGCTTATCGTGGTCGGGATCACGTCGGCCGCGGCGGTCTTCGGCGCAGTGGGTATTCTGCTGTGGGACACCTACAAAGGGGTCGAGTGGGATCGCTACACAGTGGACTGATCTCGCGCGGCGGCGCGCGGCGGACCTCGGTGGTCGCGGGCGTCGGATTGCTGTTGCTCCTGCTCGTCGGCGGTGGGCTCGCCTACTCGCTCCTGCCGCTCGTCCTGCTCTGCGGCCTCGCGATCCTCGCGTTCGCCCTTTATGATCTGCGGCTCGCGCTCCTGCTCTGCGTAGCGCTTGTCCCGCTGAGCGCCGAGGTCCAGATCGGCAGCATCGGTACGGACCTACCGCTCGAGCCCATACTCATCTTGACGGCGGGTCTGGGCCTAGTGTACGTATTGCGCTACGCGAGACAGCTGCCCGGGTCAGTGATCCGACATCCGGTGAGCCTCCTCTTGCTGGTACACGTAACCTGGATCGCGATCACGGCCCTTGCGTCGCAGGTCCCGCTTTACTCCTGGAAATATCTAGCCGCGAAGCTGTGGTACGTCCTCCCGTGGTACGTGCTCGGGGGACTACTCCTATCTCGCCCGCGAGACGTCCGGCGCACGGTGCTCTGCCTGGCCGTCCCGCTGGCCGTGGCCCTCTCGTACACCGTCGGTCGACACGCGAGCCTCGACTTCGCCTTCGATCGGGTGAACGAGGCGATGTATCCGTTTTTCCGAAACCACGTCTCGTACGCGGCCCTCCCGAGCATCACCCTACCATTCGTCTTCGTGGGCGCGTTCCTGTTCGGTAAGCGGAGCTTCGTGCGGTGGGGCCTGTTTGGCGTATCGGCTCTGCTGATCCTCGCTGTACAGACGAGCTACACACGGGCTGCCTACGTGAGTATCGTGGCGGGCGTCGCCTTCACGCTGGTATTGCGGTGGCGGCTCACGCGGGTGGTGCTCCTGGCCACGGTCGGGACGGCCGCGCTGTTCTTCACTTACCTAGTGAGCGACAACAACTTCCTCCACTTCGCCCCCGACTACAACAAAGCCATCACGCAGACCGACTTCCAGAGCCTCGTGGAAGCGACCTACAAGCTCGAGGACGTCTCTACCATGGAGCGGGTCTACCGCTGGGTGGCGGCTGGGTACATGGCCGCCGAGGAGCCCTGGCTCGGCTTCGGTCCCGGGACCTTCGTCTCGCAGTACCGTGGGTACGCCATAGAGACGTTCCGAACGTATGTCAGCGACAATCTCGAGGGCTCCGGCGTCCACAGCTATTACTTCATGGTCCTCGTGGAGCAGGGGTGGATCGGGCTGTTCGTCTTCCTGGCGCTGTGTGGCGTCGCCCTTACTACCGCCGAGCGTGCCTACCACTCTGCCGCCAGTAGGGAAGAGCGCCTCATCGTCCTGATGGCCGCCTCCTCGCTGGTCATCAACCTCAGCTTCCAGCTCATCAACGACATGATCGAGACCGATAAGGCCGGCCCGTGGTTCTTCTACAGCCTCGCGCTGATCGTCGCGGTCGACTTGCGGCAGCGACGTCGAGGTCCGGCGGCTTACGTAAGTTAGGGCCGACATGTCCCGCAACGAAACGGAGCTCCTCAGCGACGAAGCCCTCTACCACCAGGCCATCGCCCTCGGAGACCGCTACGCCCAGCACTGCTTCACCGATCGGTTCCGCCCGCGGATCCTCGGCTACGCGCGGCAGTGGGTCGACACGACCTCCCTCGCCGAGGAGGTCTGCGCGGAGGTATTGCGGAAGGTCATTACGCCGGGCTCGCCGCGCGAAGTGGTCTCGGTAGCGGGCCTCCTCCACGCCGCAACCCGCAATACCGCCTACACGCTACTCGATCGCCGTCGGCGCGAGCGCGTGCGCAGTGACGCCACCGCCGAACACCTCCAGGCCTCCCGCGAGTACGATCCTCCCCCGAGTCTCGACGACCTCAGCGCCCTCACGCACGACACCCTCCTCGAGCGCCTGCGACAAGGGATCGCCCAACTCAAACCAGCCCAGCGCGCCAGTATGGAGTGCTTCTACTTCGAGAACCTGAGCTACGACGACATCGCCGCTCGCCTCCAGATCTCCGCGAGCGCGGTGCGGTCCCATCTGCAGAACGGGCGTAAACGCCTGCGCTACTTACTGGCGATCTAGGTCGGCGCCGCTCCTACTTTCGCCAGCCACCGCAGCGGCTTCCCGACCCCAGAGCATGCCTATGTCTAGACAGCCCTTACACACCGCACTAGATGAGGTGGCCCGCGTCGCGTCCCTCTCACGGTGGGGGCGCCTGCTCGTCTCCCCTTACAGATACGTCTCCGCGATCGCGTTCCGCGAGCTGGTGTATGGGAGGAACAGACGCGAGAAGCAGGTCACGGCCGCGACCTTCTTCGGTCGCGAGATGCGATTACTACTCCCCTCGAGTACCGACATCTACCTCACCGGCGGAAAATCGCACGGCTCGGAAGTCCGACTCGCGCGCTTCATGCTAGAGCACCTACCCCCGGGGGGGACCTTCGTCGACATCGGGGCGCACTACGGGTACTTTACACTACTCGCATCCGAACTCGTAGGCGCCTCAGGGACCGTTGCCGCCCTCGAAGCCTCCCCGGCCACCTATCGAATCTTGGCGAGTAACACCGACGCCCTCGCCAATACCCTAGGCTACAATCTGGCGGCCTCGGACTCCGATACGCAACTTTCGTTTTACGAGTTCCCTACGCTTTACTCGGAGTACAACTCCCTCGACGTGGACCAATTCAGGGGTGAGACCTGGTTCGAGAAGAACGCCCCCACCGAAGTACGGGTAGGGTCGACGCAACTCGATGCTTTCGTAGCCGAACGTGGGCTCGGGCCAGACATCGTCAAGATCGACGTCGAGGGCGCGGAGTTTAGGGTCATTAATGGCTTTCGGGAGTATCTCTCGTCCCACAGTCCCTACGTGGTCATGGAGTACGTGTCCGAAGCCCGGGGCAATGCCGAGCACGCCAACGCCGAGCGGCTCCTGCTCTCGCTCGGCTACCGAGCATACCTGATCGATGAGCGCGGGCACTTCCGCCAGACGCAAGATGTCCGTGAGCACATCAGGGCTAGTGGAGAGGAGTCGGACAACGTCGTATTCGCCCGGCCCGCCTCGCTACCGGTGACCGCCTGAGCCCTCACTCCTCCTCGTCCGAAAGCCCCCACTGGCGCAGCTTCGGATCCGAGACCTCGCGGTCGAGGAAGTCGTTGAGCCGGTCGATGGAGATCGTCATGTCGACCTGGCCGAAATGATTGAGACGTACGTCAAACCCTTGCAGCTCCGGGTGGACATCCGGAAGAGGTCGTACGGGGGGCGGCTTGCCGACTTGCTTCGCGGAGCGCCGGTGCGGGTGTCTGGCCACGGGCTAGAGGGTTTTGGCGAAAGCCGTAGTGCCCGCGCGCCAACGCGAGAGGGTTTCCTCGCGGCCGAGCACCTCGCTGAGCGCAAACACATCCGGACCGGACATGCCGCCCGTGAGTGCGATACGGTAGAGCGGCAGCACGGCGCCCGGTTTCCCGCCGGAGGAAGCGATGCCGGCCTTGACGTCGGCGGCGATTGCCTCGCCCCGCCACTCCTCGACACTCTCGAGCGCGGTCGCGACGGCGGCGTAGGTCTCGGGAGTCACCTGGACCGCGCGCTTGGCCACCTGGGTGCTGTCGTAACTCGTGGGTGCCTCGAAGAGGTAAGCGTGGTCGGTGGGTAGCTCGTGCATCGTCACCAGGCGCTCGCGCATGAGGGGCGCGAGGGTTCTGACGAAAGTCTCATCCCCGTGGCTCGCGCCCGAGAGGTCGGCTTTCGCCAAAACAGGCATCGCGTGCTCGGCGAAGGCCCGGTCGGAGAGCCGCATGATGTACTGCTGGTTGAACCACTTCGCCTTGTCGAAATCAAACCGCGCGCCGGACTTGCCGATGCGGCCGAGGTCGAAGGCCTGGATCAGTTCGTCCATCGAAAACATCTCCTGCTCCGTACCAGGGTTCCACCCGAGCAAGGCCACGAAATTAACGACGGCCTCCGGGAGGAAGCCGCTTTCGCGAAAACCCATGAAGGTCTCGCCGTTCACTTCGTCCTTCCACCGGAGCGGGAAGACCGGCAGGCCGAACTTGGCACCATCGCGCTTACTCAGCTTACCCTTGCCCTCCGGCTTGAGGATCAGCGGGAGGTGCGCGAAGGCGGGCATCTTAGCTTCCCACCCGAAGGCTCGGTAGAGCAGCACGTGGTGCGCGGTGCTCGGCAGCCACTCCTCGCCGCGGATGACGTGCGTAATGCGCATGTGCTCATCGTCGACGACATTGGCGAGGTGGTAGGTCGGCAGGCCGTCCGCCTTCATTAATACCTTGTCGTCGAGTTCGTCGGTCGAGAAGCGAACCGTCCCGCGGACGGTATCCGAGAACACAACCTCCTCCCCGGGCTCGACGAGGAGACGGACCACGCGGGTATCCTCGGAGGCGAGACGCTCCGCGAGCGCCGCGGGGCTCAGCCTAAGGCTGTTGTCCAGGCCGTCGCGGGTCGTGGCGTCGTATCGGAAGGTGTCGCCCGCGGTCTCGCCGCGTTCGCGCAATTCGTCGAGCGTCTCCGGGGTGTCGAAGGCGTAATAGGCCCGCTTGTCGTCGATGAGGCGCCGGACGGCTGCCTCGTAAAGCTCCGAGCGCTCGGACTGACGGTAAGGGCCGGATTCGCCGCCGGTTTCCGGACCCTCATCCGGCACCATACCGCACCACGCTAGGGCCTCGCGGATGTAGGCCTCGGCACCCTCGACGTAGCGGGCCCGGTCGGTGTCCTCGATGCGGAGCAGGAAGGTGCCGCCGGACTGGCGGGCCAAGAGATAGTTGTACAAGGCAGTGCGGACCCCGCCAATGTGGAGGGGCCCCGTGGGACTCGGGGCAAAGCGGACGCGGGCGGGGGAGGACATAGGGTCTCGGTGATCGTAACTAACAAACGTGCAAAGGTAGGAGCGAATTCATGAGCACGGTCTCGGCGCCGAGCAGCGATCCGAGCGTTCGTAACGTTTTACACCGCGACTCCCCGCGAACACCACCCCCAAACGCTACCGCCTTGTACCTCGCCCGGACGCCGTCCATCATCCAGCGGATCTTCCACCAGTTCACGTGGCGCAGCGAGGCATCGGGCAAGCGTGTGTACCTCACCTTCGACGACGGCCCCATCCCGGAGGTGACGCCCTGGGTGTTGGACACACTCGCCGAGTACAACGCCAAGGCTACCTTCTTCTGCGTTGGAGAAAACGTCCAGCGCCACGCCGAGCTCTTCAAGCGCCTGCAGGCGGAAGGTCACGCGGTCGGTAATCACACCCACAACCACCTGAGCGGCTGGTCGACGGATGCCGGCGACTACCTCGCCAACGTGCGACAGTGCGCACAACTCGTGTCCAGTAGACTCTTTCGGCCGCCCTACGGTCGGATAGGACCACGGACAGCAAAGGCGCTATACGGCGAATTCCGTATCGTGATGTGGGATGTGTTGAGCGGCGATTTCGACCAAACTCTGGACGGAGAGGCTTGCCTCCGCAACGTCCTGGAGCACGTAGTCCCCGGGAGTATTGTCGTCTTTCATGATAGCCTGAAGAGCGAGCGCAATCTCCGGTATGCCCTGCCGCGGGCGCTGGCGGTATTGAGTAGTCTCGGGTACAGCTTCGAGGCGCTATCGCAACACCGCCACGGGGCCGAGCGTACTCCTATCCAGATCGCACGCTGACGGGCGTCCTGGGGAAGCCTGGGTCTTGAGTGCTGTATTACGCCACGTCACCACGTCGGCACGTCGATGTCGGCCTCGCGCTCGAACCAGCGTAGGGGTGCGAGGTTCTTGTCCCCCGTCCGCGTGTCGCACACGAAGAATCGGTAGTAGAAGTCGACCTCGCCCGAGAAGCGATCGAGCAGTCGATCGAGGCGTTGTTGGCTGCGGTTGCGGCGGTGGTAGAGGGCCTCGAGGCGCCAACAGTAGTAAGCCTCGTCGTGCCATTCGGTAAGTTCAATGACGCGGCGGACGCTGGTAAACCGCTCGGCGAAGCGTCGCGCGAGAATCCCGTGGTGCTGTGACCAATCCCGGGGCTCCGATTTGATCTCAGCGTACTTGAAGGAGTCGTGTACAAGGGCTACGAGACGCAGGTCGCGTCGCTGTGGGGCAGATACGTCGACGAGCTTATCGATATTCGCGAGCACCTCGACGACGTGTCGCCAGACCTCACCCTCAGGGTGTCCAAAGCGCGGGGTGCCCCAGCCCATGCCGGAGACGAGCTCCGGCTGTCGCAGTAGGAAGGCCTCCAAGTCGGTTTCCGGTTGGATCATTTCGCTCAGGACAACCGACTTCACGGCGGCGAAAATAGACTCCTATCCCGCACTCTCTCACGATAAACACCCCCGGATCCGTCGGTCCCTTGCTCGTTTTGAAATACAGGGCAACAGGAGCCCCGGGGCCGCAATCCTGCAGGCGCCCCTGCGGAAGATTATCCTTTAAGCGAAGGAGGTCGCTCGGGTCGTAGGGCACGGCATCTAGAAGATCCCACAATACCGCGAAGCGATAGGCGTGCGGCGGCGCGGCCGGGAGATCGAATCACAGATCTACCGGCAGGGCAAACGGCGGGCCATGCTGGTTTAGCTCCGGCGCTCGGGATAACATCGTATGACCGTTGGTCAGATCGGTGTTTCCACATCGCGGCACTGCCTTCTTGGCCTACGGCTAGGCTTACGCATTATAGGTGTGCGGCTAGGTTACTCATTGTCCCAATCTCGACATTGAGCGAACGTCAATGATTCCGCGACCAAACCTCAGCGGCGCACTTGACTTTTACTAAAGGACGCGCGTCGGATATCCGGTGCGCGCTCCATTTGAAGTTGGTTTTTCGTTTGATTCCGACGTCCACAGTATATTATCACTGTGGGCGTCTTTTTATGCCAGCACCAACTCTGCTTCAGTTACCAGGCGAACTCTGGCCGTTGCCTTGACCACGTTGCGCCCGTTGCATTGGGTTCTCGCCGCCCCCACGAGGCGCGCGCTCGTAGAGCTCGAATCGACTCGGTGCTTGTGCGCGGGCAGGGTAGTCGTTATTGCTCCGGTCGATATCCGCAATCTCCAAGAAGGGATCGAGTGCAATGCTGCGCACGGGCTTCGTTTTGACGAAAGTCTTCTTAACCTCGCTGTCGTTCATCTTCCAGATCTCGGCGGGGATACGCTCGACCTCCGTGGTGCCGTCCTCGAAGGTCCACTCGAGGATCACCGGCATCACGAGACCTCCCTTGTTCTCGAGCGTCAGTTCGTAGAAGTGACTCGTGTCCTGCGTCATCTTGCGGGCCTCCGGAGAGAGCTTACTCATCTGCCTCTCGAGGTCTTCGCGGTCGGCTACAGACATTTTGCGCGGGTCGTAATCGGTGTAGAAGTCGCGGAGGCTAGCGTCTAGCTCGTCCTGGGTCTTCACGATGCTCTCGTTGCGGATGTCGGAGATGTTGCGCTGCTGGAGCTCCTTCTCTCCCATGCTCGCCATCTCGCGCGCCTCAGGGCTGCCTGGAGTCATTTGGAAGTGACGTACGCCGGCGATGGCTTGGTCGGCGTGATCGGTCGTGAAAAACCACCCGCGCCAGAACCAATCTAAATCATAGGCGCTCGCGTCCTCCATCGTGCGGAAGAGGTCTGCCGGCTCGGGATGCTTAAACTTCCAGCGGTTAGCATATTTCTTGAATGCGAAGTCGAAGGCTTCGCGCCCCATCACGGTCTCGCGCAGGATGTTGAGGCCGGTGGCGGGCTTACCGTAGGCGTTTGAGCCGAACTGGTAGATCGACTCGGAGTTGGTCATGATCGGGGCGATGTTGTCCTTATCGCCGGCCATGTAGGGTGCGATGAGGTGCGCCGGCCCGCGGCGGCTGGGGTAGTTGCGCTCCCACTGCTGCTCGGCGAGGTACTGGAGGAAGGTGTTGAGGCCTTCGTCCATCCAGGTCCACTGGCGCTCGTCGGAGTTGACGATCATCGGGAAGTAGTTGTGGCCTACCTCGTGGATGATTACGCCGATCATGCCGTACTTGACGCGGTCGGAGTAGGTTTTGTCTCGTTCGGGCCTGCCGAAGTTGAAGCAGATCATCGGGTACTCCATGCCGATGTCGGCGGCGTTGATGCTCCAGGCCACGGGGTAGGGGTAGTCGAAGGTGTAGTGCGAGTACCACTTGAGCGTGTGGGCGACGGCCTTGGTGGAATAGCGCTCCCAGAGGGGGTTGCCTTCCTTGGGGTACATCGACATCGCCATCACCGTGGAGCCATCCTTCTGTTTGACCGCCATCGCGTCCCAGATAAACTTCCGGCTCGAAGCCCAACCAAAATCGCGGACATTGGTAGCCGCGAATTTCCACGTGCGCATCTCCTTCAGCTTGCGTTTCTCGCGCTCGAGGGCCTCGTCTTGGGTGCAGACCACGACAACCGAATCGTAGCTCGTGCGCGCCTTCTCGTATCGATCGCGCTGGGCGCCCGTCATGACGTCCTTTTGGTTTTGGAGGGTACCGGTAGCGGCGACGAGGTGATCGGCGGGGACCGTGAGCTCGACCTTGTAGTTACCGAAGGGCAACGTGAACTCCCCTCGCCCGAGGAATTGCTTGTTCTGCCAGCCGTCCTCATCGGAGTACACGCACATCCGTGGGTAGAACTGTGCGATGGTGTAGAGGTAGTTGCTGTCGGTCTCGAAGTACTCGTAGCCGGAACGGCCGCCGAGTTTCATGCGGTCATTTATATTGTACCACCACTTGAGCTTAAGCTGGGTCTTTTGCCCGGGCATGAGCGCTGTGGGTAGGTCAACCCGCATCATGGTTTTGTTGACGTAGGTCTTGGCGGGTTTGCCGTCGGCGTACTGTACGTAGTCGAGCTTGAAGCCGCCGTCAAACCAGGGCCGCATGTTGGTCAGCTCGGCCGAGGACACCTCGTCCTTCATCTCGCCGGTCCCAATCTTCTCCGTATCGGAGTCCAGCGCCATCATATTCTGGTCTAGCTGGAGCCAGAGGTATTCCAGCGCATCGGGGGAGTTGTTGTGGTAGGTGATCACCTCCTCTCCGTAGATCCGCTGGGTCTCGTCCTCGAGGCGGATTTTCATGTCGTAGTCGGCCTGCTGCTGGTAGTACATGTGGCCCGGGGCCCCGGCGGCGTTGCGGTAGACGTTCGGCGTCGGGAGTTCGGCCGGCGAGAGCTGACGGAACTTGTTGTCGTCAATATTGACCGTGGCATGGTGCTGCGCGGCAGCTGTCGTAAGTAGCGTGCTGAGTACGCACAGCACGCTCAGCGCGTAAATAGGTTGCTTCATTGATCTTGGGCTGTTCAGTGGGCAATTTACAGTGCCCGTGCGGTAGCCGCACGGTGTAAATGACCTACCCCCGTCGGGCCGCGTGGACCTCGAGGATGTGTCGCTTCAGAGCGGCGTAGTCCACGCCTATATCTTCATAGGTCTGAGGTTTGTCGAGGAGTCCCTGTAGCTGGGGCGGGAGCCCTACCTCCGTCCCGAGTATACGCTCTACGTCGTCAAGGAATTTCGCCGCGTGGGCGGTACCTAGCACGATTCCGCCGGTAGCCCTCTCCTGGCGCTGATACCGATGCAGGGCCAGGCTCCCTACCGCGGTGTGGGGATCGAAGACGTAAGGCGGGTTTTGGCGAAAGCCCAAACGCATCTCCGCTTCCGTCTCCTCGTCAGTAAAGCTCGCTGCGTATACCCTCTCCCGAAAGCCGTTCCACGTGGAACCGAGTAGTGTACTCAGGCGCACGTAGTTGCTCGGCGATCCTACATCCATAGCGTTCGAGAGGGTAGCCACGGATGTCTTCGGCGTGTACTCACCGGTATTGGCGTAACCGACGACCGTATCGTTTGCGTTGGTCGCCGCTACGAATCTGGCCACGGGCAAGCCCATAGCCTCCGCCAAGACGCCGGCGGTGAGGTTACCGAAGTTGCCACTCGGTACGCTAAACACCGGCGGTGCGGTATTGCCGTCGGCGAGCCACTGTCGGTAGGCGTCGATGTAGTAAAAGCTCTGCGGGATGAGACGCGCGATGTTGATGCTATTGGCCGAACTGATATGGGCCCTAGCACGTAGGTCACCGTCGAGGAAGGCCTGCTTCACGAGGCGTTGACAGTCGTCGAAACTTCCGTCTACCCGCAGCGCCGTGACATTGTTGGAAAGGGTAGTGAGTTGCGCCTCTTGGATATTGGAGACGCGTCCCTTGGGGTAGAGTATGACGACGTCTATGTTGTCACTGCCGTGAAACCCAGCGGCGACCGCCCCGCCCGTGTCCCCACTCGTCGCCACGAGGATGATCAACCGCTCCCCACGCTGCTTCAGGAAGTAACCCATGACCCCACTCATGAACCGAGCGCCAAAATCCTTGAAGGCGGCACTCGGGCCGTGCGTGAGCTCGAGTACATAGTTCTGCGGCGCGCCTTCCACTCGCGCGAGACGAACGAGAGGCGCCGGGAAGTCAATCGCGGTGGCCACTATTCTCGCGAGGTCCGCCATTGGAATTTCACCGGCCAGTAGGTGCTCCGTGACGTCGATCGATATCTGCCGGAGGTTACTTTCGGGTAGCTTTCGCCAAAACTCTTGCGGCAGTGGCTCGACGCTCACGGGCAGGTAGAGACCATTGTCCTTCGGGAGTGCAGTGAAGACGGCTTCCTGAAAAGAGACCCGCGACGATGGATCGTTGGTAGAGTAGAGTTCCATATGGCGATAGCGGTTGACCGCATCACGCGGTAGCGATCTTAGGTCCCGTCGGCGGACACCGTCTCCTAGCAGACGTGAGCCCCCTCCGGGTGTATTCCACTTTGATAAACGGTCGACCCAAGACCTGCCGCTTTAAAGGCAGCGTGCATAGCGGTGCCGGCGGCCGTAGCGATGGTAGTGTTCTGGCACAGCGCAAATACACTTGGCCCAGCGCCACTAATGGAGCAGCCTAGGGCACCAGCTGCTAGTGCGGCCCGCTTTACCTCCGCGAAACCAGGAATCAACCGCGCTCGCTGAGGCTCGATCACGAGGTCCTCCATCGAACGCTGGATAAGCTGGATATCGTTGCGGTAAAGGCCTATGATGAAACCCCCGAGGTTCGATTGCTGCCGAACCATGAGCGCCAGGGGCACCTGGTCGGACAGTACGGCCCTGGCATCGCGCGTGAGGATTTGCACGTCGGGATGGACGACGCACACGCGTAGTCCGGAAGGCGTGATAAGACGTTGCACGTCGCAGGTGACGGCGTCGCGCACCAACACGATCCCGCCTATCATGCTCGGGGCCACATTGTCGAGATGCCAGGCGTCGTCCGCCACTTGCTCTCCCGCAGCTGCGAAGCGCAGTAGCTGTCGCTTGTCGAACGGTCGCCGTAGCAACTCGTTGACCACCATCGCTCCGGCCACGGCACTGGCGGAGGAGCTGCCCATACCCGAGCCGAAAGGCATTTTCTTGTGGATCCTAAGGGCTATCCCTCGGCTCCAATCTCCGTGTGCCTCGTAGGTGGCGAGGGCCGCCCGGCCGGCAGTATTTCGCTCGACCTCGAGTGGGAGTTTGCCCTTGGCGCCCGTGATTTCGAGGATACGAATCCCGGGTTCGTCGACGAAATCGGCGATGATCTCGTCGCCGGGACCTTCCAGACAGAGCCCCAGTGTGTCGTAACCCACGGCCAGATTGGCTACTGAGGCCGGCGCAAATACTTTTACTCCCATGATCTCAGGTTGCCGATCGTAATGATCTCGGCGAAGACGCCGGCCGCGGTTACGGTGGCGCCGGCACCGGGTCCGCGGATGACGAGCGGTCGCTCGTGGTAGCGATCCGTGGTAAACACTACCATGTTATCCGATCCGGACATGCCCCAGAAGGGACTCGCGCTGTCGATCTCGTGGAGGCCGACACTCGCCTTGCCTTGTTTTAGCTCACCGAGCATAATGAGCTTCTTGCCGTTTTGACGCAAGTCGCCAATCCGCTGGCCGAGTCGCGCGTCGTCTCGCTCGCGGAGAACTCCGAAAAATCCCTCGACGCTGTCCGCGGCAAAGGCCTCCACCGAGAGGAAACTATCGACGGCGACATCGGAGACCTCCAGCGGGATCCCGGCCTCGCGGGCGAGGATGACGAGCTTACGGGCTACGTCCTGCCCACTGAGGTCGATCCGTGGATCGGGTTCGGTGAAGCCCTTCGTCTTGGCTTCCGCGACGACATCACTGAAGGGTCGACTTCCGTCGTAGGTGTTGAAGATGTAACTCAGGGATCCACTCAGGATCCCCTCGATTGTGCGCACACTGTCCCCGGAGGCACTCAGGTCGTGGAGGGTGCCTAGGAGCGGGAGCCCCGCGCCGACGTTGGTCTCGTAGGCGAACACCGTCGAGTTATCGGCGGCGAGTTGTTTGAGACCGACGTAGCGCGCGTAGGAAGAGGCCGTGGCTACTTTGTTCGGTGTCGAGATGGCTACGCTCTCGGCGAGCAACGATTCGTACAGCGACGCGACCTCTTCGGAGGCGGAGCAATCGACGAAGATGCTGTTGGTGAGATTGAGGGCGATGAGCCTTTCGGCAAAACCCTTCAAGTCCGCCTCCTCGCCGGCGGTAGCGAGATCGCTGGCCCAACTCGCGAGATCGAGCCCATCCTCGTCGAAGAGCATTTTACGCGTATTGGTCAGCCCGATCAGTCGCAGGTTGAGCCGCTTACTCTCGCGGAGGTGATCCACTTGCTTCGCGAGCTGACTCAAGAGTTCCTCGGCGATGAGGCCCGTCCCGACGATGAAGAGGTTGACATCCCTGAGATCCGACAGGAAGAAGGCATCGTGCAGGGCGTTCAAGGCCTTCTTCTCATCGTCGCGTCGGATCACCACCGAGATGTTGAGCTCAGAAGAGCCCTGAGCGATGGCGACGCAATTGATGCCGTTGCGCCCGAGGGCAGCAAACATCCGCCCCGCGATCCCCGGCCGAAACCGCATCTGCTCCCCGATGATCGCGATGACACTGAGCCGCGACTCGACTTTGATCGGGCGAATGAGCCCCGCGTCAACTTCGTACTTGAATACGGCCTCCACCTTGCGCTTCGCCATTTCGGCTTTCGAAGGTGAGACTGCGAAGGTGATGTTGTGTTCTGAAGAGCCTTGCGTAATCAGAATGACGTTGATCCCGGCCTCCGCCAGCGCGCCGAACAGCCGGCCCGAGATGCCCACGACGCCGAACATGCCTGAGCCTTCGAGCGTGAGCAGGGCAATATCGTTGAGGGAGGAGATGCCCTTCACCGCGCGCCCGGTTGGGTCGGCCGTTCGCGTCACCAATGAGCCTCCGAACTCCGGTCGGAAGGTGTTCTTTATATAGAGCGGGATTCCGAGCTGCATCGCCGGCAGCAAGGTGGGCGGGTAGATGACCTTCGCCCCAAAGTGCGACATCTCCATTGCCTCGGGGTAGCTCAGGTGCGGGATCGTGAAGGCACGACGGACGGCCCGCGGGTCGGCAGTCATGACGCCGTCCACGTCGGTCCAAATCTCGATAGCCTCCGCCTTCACTCCGGCGGCAACCAATGCCGCCGTGTAGTCACTGCCGCCTCTACCGAGAGTGGTGGTTAAACCCTTTAGGCTCGACGCGATGAACCCGGTCACCACCTGAATGCCCCCCGTCGTTCGGAAGTGCTGATCTATGTTTTCGTAGGTCTCCTTGAAGCGGACATTCGCCGCGCCGAATCGCTTGTCGGTTTTGATGATGTTGCGTGCATCGAGGAACTGCGCATTGAGACCCACCTCCTGAAGCGCGCGCGAGACGATGAAAGCGGAGTTACGTTCGCCGAAGCTAAGGACGTAGTCCATCGTTCGCGAACTCGCCTCCCGCACCATAGACACGCCCTCCAGCAGCGATTGGAGCGCATTGTTGTGAGCGGCAATGTCCGTTAGGAGCTGGTCCCGACGTGCTCCTGAGGTGAGTTCCGAAATGGATGCTTCGTGTCGCTCGCGGAAGTGGGCGAACTCCCCCCGCCAGGCCGCGTCGCCGCGCTCTGCCAGGCGCGCCATGCCGATGAGCTGATCCGTGGCCCCACCGAAGGCCGAGACCACGACACAGAACTTATCGCCCGCGCCATGGCGAGCGAGCAGTATTGCAGAAATGTCCTTGATCCTGTCCGGGTGCCCTACCGAGCTGCCGCCAAACTTCAGTACTCTCATTGCCATGCCTTGCTTGGTCGGTCCCACGTGGAACCGGGTCGTGTCCTCAACAGACACCAATCTTCAGTTGCTCGGAGAGGTTAGGGCGGGGCGGCCAAATGTACTCGCATTGAGGCATCGCTAAAGTCGTGGTCCGCGACAATCGACGGTGCCGAGAGGATCGCAATCATGGGATCCGAACGATAGCGACTTCGCTCCCGTAAATGACCGGCAGGAAAGCTAGACCGTCGCCGAGGGTAGCGAAAGGCCCGAGGCCTCGGTACTGCGACCCTGCCAGCAATTGGCTAACCGCCTTTGAAGAAAGGTCGATCGAGAACAGCGCCCCTGGGGCGTTAGCGCCTCCCAAGACGGTAAACAATAACCTGGAGCCTACCACCTCCACAGAACCGAGATTACTAATTTGCTCACTTAGCTTCAGGGATCTCCCGGTAGTGGGATCCAATTCATACACGTATGCGGCGGCGTTGTCTCCGGTGACGTAGCTGCTTGCGTAAAGCTTACCCGTTGAGGGATCGTAGGCGAGATCGCTGATCCCGAAGACCGTGTTGACTTTAGAAGGCGCCGCCCCATCCAGAGGTATAGTCCAAAGTATGCCAGCGCTTGGATCAGCCACGAAAAGCTGACCTCCTCCACCGGAGACGATCGCCCCGAGCAGTCCGTGTAAGTCGGTTGCCAGATAGCTCACCATCAGACGCCCCGTGGCTTTGTCTACGCCCCGGACGTGGTCAACGCTCGTGAAATACAAAATCTCCCCGACGATAGCCATCCCGAGCGGCGAGTCGAGGCCCTTGACCAGCGTATCCTCCAGTCGACCGTTCGCGTCGTAGTAGACGATGTAACCATTTCCGTTCTTCTCCCCGGGGCGGTACACGGGGCCGACGTGTGCCACGTAGACACGTCCACCGTCGATCGCCACGCTGCTTGGATGCTTGCCAACGCTCCACGGCTCTGGCGCAGTCGACACAGTTGGGCTACCGACATCTACTTCGGGCGCGTCGGTGGCACCGGGGGCCTCTTGGTCACCACACGCGCACACCGTACAAATGGTGAGCAGCAGGACAATACGAAATGGAAGGCACCACGACATAGACACACCTGAGATCGGGAGGAGACAATCAACTAGCGCTCAACCGTCGGGCGCGCGTCCCAGTTGTCGAGCGCCGTGTCCTCGGCGGACCGCATCGTCCGAGCTTCCGCTGCCGACTTGTCCCCGAGGCCACACAGGTGTAGCAACCCGTGAGCGATGACGCGAAGCATCTCTCGGTTTGGGCTTTCGCCAAAACCGCTGGCGTTTTCGAGGACGCGCTCCTGCGAGATGTAGCACTCGCCCTCTACCTCGTCGCATGTACCGCTCTGGTCGTCGGTTAGGTCGAACGTGATGATATCGGTGAGGGTGTCGTGGTCGAGGTGTGCCACGTTCAGTTCGGCGAGGTAGTCATCGCCACAGAAAACGTAGTCCAGTTGAGCGATACGACGACCGCGAGTTTTGGCGACAGCCGTTAACCACGCGCTAACCTCCTCGACCCTGACCTCGGCGAATAGATCCGCAGGTGTGATGTCGTGAAAAGTGAACTGTACAACAGAGTCACCTGCTGCACCGGGTAGATCGGGAAACTTCATTTACGTCGCGAGCTTACAGGCACACCACTCAAGGGTTGTGGCGAGCCGTCAAGCCGCCGCAACGTCCATGTAGCTGCCCTCACACACGGAGGCGCAGCGGCAAGAGAAACCCATCCGGACAGCGCGGCCGTCGTCCTCGAAATCTATCCTGTCGGTGAGGGCGCGCATGAGGAAGACACCCCTCCCGCCTTCAACTTCCAAATAGTCGGGCTCGGTAGGATCTTGCACCGCGTCGGGGGCGAAGCCCGCGCCTTGGTCCTTGACGATTACCTCGAGTCGCGTTGGCGCCTGGATGATCTCGACGCGGACGGTCTTGCCGGCATCGAGTCGGTTGCCGTGGCGGATGGCGTTGGTCACGGCCTCCAGGGTAGAGATCATTACGTTGCCGCGCATGTCGTCATCGAGACAGTTGCGCTTGAGCACCTCGGCGATGAATCCTTCTAGTCGCTCCAAACTCTCGAGGCGGGAGGCCAAAACCAAGGAAAGAGGAGGATTTGTCATAAAACCAATATCGTCTGCAGAACTTGCGTCTAACGCTATAGTATAGGGGGGCAACGCCGACGCTAACGCGTACTCCCATGCCGTAACCTACATACCTGCGCCAAAGTTCCCGGGTGTAAACAATGCGAGAAGTGATTGTCAACAATTATCCAGTTGCGCTCCGTCATTTGGCGCGAAGCTCGTCGAGGTACCGATCTACGAGCTGACGGTAGAAGGGCGTCAACGCCGGATTAGCCTCGCGGTAGAGATCGGTCTGCGTAGAACGTTGCCGTAGGTACTCCTGTAGGGCTGGCGGCAGGGTACGTGCGATCTCCGGCGCGGACTCGCTCTTGCGGCGCTCCTCCTCATCCTGCTGGCGGTCCGCTTTCTCGGCTTCGAGCAGTCGCGTGAGGATCTCTTCCTGACGTTTCATCATCTCGTTGTTGAGACGCTTGTTGACGAGGTCGGTTTCGGTCTTGTCCATCTGGTCGACAATGTCCTGCAGCTCGCGCGAGCCCTTGCCCTGCTCTTGGAGCTTGCGCTGGCGGTCGCGGAGCTTCTTGCGCAGAGCGGCCTGCTTGGCGGCCATTTCGGCGAACTCCTTACTCGATACGCCGTCACCGCCCTCGCCCTCACCGGCCCCTTTGCCCTTGCCCTGCTTGCGGCCCTCGGCTTGCTTCTGCATATTCTCCATGGCCTTCTCCATCTGCTCCTTGAGCGACTGCTGGCCCTCGCTCATCTTGTCGCCGGGCTTGCTACCCGACTTACCGCTCTTGCCTTCGCCCTTGCCCTCACCGCCAGGTTTCTCGCAGGCTTGGGTCCCGGGCATGGAACTCGCCATCTGTTCCTGCATCTGCTTCATAGACTCCGACAGCATCAGGGCTAGGTCATTGACCGACGTCATGATCCGCTGTTGGCGGTTGGCGGCCTCGCCGACTTGGCGCTCTTCGAGGTTCTCTAAGGTTTGGTCAAGGCCGACGCGGATGTCGCCGACTTTCTCCAGTACGAAGCTCTCGATCTGGATGACGCGCTTGGCCAGTGCCTGCAGGCTGTCATCGACAATGCGAAAGTCGTCCTTGAGCTTGAACTGCTGCTGTACCTCCTCAACGTAGCGAGGGGTATTGATCTCGGTTTTGGCGAAAGCCCCCATCAAGCGCTCCTGGTCGAAGGAAATCGTCACCAGATTTTCGAGGAGCTGGCGAATGGCCTTGACGTCCTCGGCGGCCTGCTTCTCCTGTCCGCTCTGCATGGCCTGCTGCATCTTCTTGGCCATCTCCTTCATCTTCTTGGCGGCGTCCTTTTGCTTCTCGCCGGCCTTCTTATTCTGCTGCTGGTCCATCTTCTCGCCGGCGTCCTTCTGGTCGCGCTTCACGTCCTTCTGGTCGTTTTTCTCGACGCCGGTGTCTTTCGGGCGCTCGAGTTCCTTGCTCTTCTTCTCGACCTGGTCGAGCTTCTCGGCGAGCTTCTCGAACTTCTTGTTGATGTCTTCTTGCTTGGCTTGTTGCTCTTTGTTCTGGGCGCCTTCTTCCTTCTTGGCGGTCTCCTCGCCGAGCTTCTGTTGCTCTTCGGCGAGCTTGTCGAGTTCTTCGGCGGCGACCTGCATTTCGTACTCGAGCTCTAGTTTCTTGAAGAGCTCTTCCAGGCGATCCAGCTTCTGCTCGGTCTCCTTGTCGTCGGCCTGCATCTGGTTCACCATCTCGAGGGCGTCCTCCTTCTGGAGCTTGTCCATCAGATCCTTGATCTTCTCGAGCATGGCCTTCATCTCGGGGTCTTGCAGCTGCTCGAACATCTCCTCGAGCTTCTCCTGCTTTTCTTCCTGCTCGGGCTTGGGCTCCTCGAACTCGGCCTGGTCGGCGCGCTGGTCGGCGAACTCCTCCTTGGCCTCCTCGATCTTCTTCTCGAGCTCGGCCTG
>JBGTKC010000160.1:0-8410 GCA_041744755.1 Saprospiraceae bacterium | reverse complement strand
TCACGCTCGCTTCCGCCCGGTTCACGCTCGCTTCCGCCCGGTTCACGCTCGCTTCCGCCCGGTTCACACTGCTTCCGCCCGGTTCACACTGGTTCCGTCCGGTTCACGCTGGTCCCGCCCGGGACTGGCTAGTTCCGCCCGGGACTGGCTAGTTCCGCCCGGGACTGGCTAGTTCCGCCCGGGACTGGCTAGTTCCGCCCGGGACTGGCTAGTTCCGCCCGGGACTGGCTAGTTCCGCCCGGGACAGGCAGCACCCCGCTCATCTACCTATCCGTGTTCTTAAATCCCTTTAATTCGCACTGGCAAGAACAAGTCAGAGCTTGATCCGTAAGCTGCTGATAGCCAGTTTGTTGCTTTTAATTCCTTTAATTCGCACTGGTAATGACAAGAGTGAGCTTGATGCGTAAGCTGCTGATAGATAGTTTATTACTTTAAATTCCTTTAAATTTATAAATTTCGACACTGGTGTAGCCTCGCCACTCTCGTACAGCTAGGCTATCGACTTAACACCTCTTCCGCCTAAAACCTCAACCCCTCCGCCTTAAAAAATCCCATTAGGTCCATCGACGGTACGCCATAGTGCTGGCAGACGTTCGGTACCTTTTGGGCATTTGGCTTCCAGCGCTCGTTGGTCACCACCGTCAAGCCTAGGTGGCGGCCGCGGGCAATGACGAAGGGATCGGCGACCTGCTTCCCGATCTGGAGGTCGCTCGGCTTGATGAGCACCGGGTACTTGGTCAATATCTCTCGGACGAGCAACTGCTCCGCTACGGACGGCCGGACAAATGCGGCTTTATTAGGCGCACACCACTTCTTAAGTTCTCCAGTCTTGTCGTCTATCTCGTCAAATACCGCCCGGCACGACGTGATCGTGCCGTCGCTAAGCGCAGCCGCGACAGCCGCATACGCGGACACAAAAACCTCTCTGTCCAGCATCCCGAGCTGGATGAACGGACCCGTATCAAAAACGTATTTGGCTACGCTCACACTTCTGCTAGTTTAGTGAGCTTTTCTACTTTCACACCTAGTATCTCGGCGGCTGTAAGCGCGTCGATCGCTCCTCTGTCGAGTTGACTTAACGTGGTTTCTATATAGGATTTACCCAGTGTGCTCCACTTGGTCGTGTAGTAGGTCGGCCCCCCATCCGCTGCCTTCAGCTTGGCCTTGCGGTCGAGGTGGATTTGCGAAAATAGCTTTGCGAGCCCGCCGTAATCCTTGCTGGATATCTCACCTTGATCGAGAAGGCGACGCGCCACCATCGTATTACTCACGCGGTAGCGCCGAGCGATGGCGACTACGAGTTCGCGTAGCTCGCCTTGAGGTCTCTGCGTTTTCTCCTTTTGCAACGCTTCCGCAAAAACCTCTCCCGGTAGGAGTAACTCGGCCGCGAAGCGATTACAGTACTGCTCGAGTTGACTGTGCGTGGCGTCAATGGCATCTGTTAAGAGTAAGTCGCTGTCGTCCAGTAATAGGTGCGCAAGCTCATGAGCCAACGTAAAAAGTCTCGCCCCGTGATGATCCGCGGTGTCGATCCCGATCACGGGAAACGCCTCGTCGGCCAGGGCGAACCCGCGGATGCCGTCGAGGGGAGCCTGGAAAGTAAAAACGCGTTGAAGCTCCAGGCGTTGGCGAACGTAGTTAAAGGCCTCCCGGCTGTCTTTGAGATTAGTCTGCTCGTCGATGGTAAATCCAATGAGTTCTCGCACTTCACGCGCCCTAGCCGCCGCGTCATCATTGATCGTCATCTTGAGCCTCGCGAGCCGCGAGCGACCGAAGTTGTCATCCCCGAATAGATCGCCCAGGTACAGTTGCCGAGCCTGGATCTCCCGAATCGCCAGCCGCGTATCTCGGGTGAGTAGTGCGATGGCTGCGCTGTCGAGGGTTCTGAACTCCTGCTTAAGTGTAGGCAAGTCGGGAGGGGTCTCCATGAAGAACACGGCAAGCGGGCGCTTATAAACTTGGTTTGCCAGGCGCTCGAGCTGCGCGAACGAAGGCGTAGCTCCCCCAGCTTCCCAGGCTCGCACCTCTTCCACCGGCCGCTTAGCTCGCTTCGCTACTTCCTCGTGGCTCATCCCGAGGCTCTCACGAGCCCAGATGAATACGGCGGGTGCGATGGGGATGACTTCAGGAGCGAGCATCAGGCAAAGATAGGAAAATAAACAAAATGTTTTACTTTAGCTCTGCAAAAAAGCGACCAACTCCCTCGGCACACTCGCTTGTCCGTTTTGGTGAAGTTCCACCACCTCCCACCCCTTCCGTTCGGCTTCCGCCAAAACCTCCGTCGGGCAAGTTTTGGCGAAAGCCGCCACGTAGTGACTCCGCCAAACATACGGTAGTTTATGGCCCACGAGCTCCAGTGGCTCGGCATCCGGGGGCGGCAATCCAGCGTCGGCGAAAGCCTCGAGCCAGGGGTCGCTGGTATGGGCGCCGTCGTGACCGTTGGACGAGTTTTGCGGAAGCGCGACCGAAGCTAAGTCCTGCGCGGCGCTCGCGTCGACGTCCCGCACAGCCCGCGCCAACTGAAGGAGTAATGCATGTACCCCCACGTGCTGCCGGTCGATTTCCTCGTGGTGGGGCTGGTTGTAGTAGCTCAGCAAACAGCGGTAGCAGCCACGCACGCAGGCACCATTGACGGGCTGGAGTAAGGCGGGATCGTTTTGCGAAAGCGCAACTTCAATACTTTCTGTCGAGAAGTGCATCAGCTCCAGCGCCTCACGCACGACGCGCTGGATGGCATCCGGATCGGTGAGCAAGCGATTGAGGACGCCAGCCCCGCCTTCGGTGGCCTCGTAGACGAGGAGCGTTCGTGGCGTCTTGGCATCCGGCAGGGGCTCGCTGAGTACCTCCCCCTCCTCTAGGTGAAAGGCGATCGCAACGCCGCGCAGGAGGGCGTACTGCACGGTGAGTAGCAATTCTGGGGTCGATGCGTACTGATCTGGATCAGCCCAGTAGACCACCAGCGCACTCTTGTTGTCGCTCACGATGGGCACGACGCGTTGCGTACTCGGCGCCTCGGGATCGGGCGCGTCGGTGGTGGCGGATTTGTCCTCGTCCTTGCCCTTGGCCCAGTACCCGGTGGTGGTGTTGAGTTCGAAGCCGAGCACGTTGCGGTTCTTGCGCCGGCGCAGACCTTTGTTGATGCGGCTGATCGTGGTGCCGTTGGCGTACTTGAGTTCGGCGAGCGGCTCGGCGCTGTCGGCGTCGACGAGGGTGACCGTGGCGACCTCCGGCACGCCGTGACGGGTGGGCCACTCGTAAACGGTTTGGATCTCGAACCCTTGCTTCTGGCGATCCTCATCGTTGGCGGAGATGCGCTCGGCGGGGGCAGCTTCGACGTTGTTGATGCGCAGGGTGTGGCGGATCGGCGTAACGCCCGCGAGCGGAGCACCGCAGGCGCGGCACTGCTCTGGCTCCTGATCGTGCGAGGCGCCGCACATCGGGCAGACAATCACATCCTTGGTCGCCAGACCGTGGCCGTCGGCATTGACGTCGCCGGGGGCGAGTTTGGCCTTCACGATTCGATAAGCGCGGCCTTCATGGTAGAGCAGGCTACGCGGACCAAACTCAGAGATCGCCAGGAAACGTGCGCGTTGCAGGAAGGAACCGCTGCTCTTGCGACTCGTGCGCGTGTGGGCGGGCACGTAGGCGTAGAGCGGGAGTCGCGGGAAGTTGTACCCCGGTAAAAAGCCTTCGGTCGCGAGGTAGCGGTAGGAGTAGAAGTCGGAGGCGCTGCTTTTTTTGCCGGCCTCAAGTAGGGAAATTTGCTGGTTGGCATTCCACTGGTCGCGCTCGGCTGCCTTGCGGTCCTTGCCACTGAGCCCGGTAAGCTCGGAGCGGCGATTGGCGTCGTGGAGTTGCTCGCGGGCAGAGCGGTAGAGTTCGCGCCAGCGCTCGAAGGATTCGTCGAAGCGAACCGGGGCCGCGGTAATGAGTGTGTCGATGTAAGTGTCCGGGACACCGACCCACTCGGGGGCAATCTCGAGGGAACCCAGAATCGCCTCTAAAACGCGTAGCATCGGGGCACGTGCTTTCGCGCCTAGTCCCGGCGCGGCTAGCTGGGTTTTGATAGCTTCGTTGAGCGGATACCGAGCATCGTCGAGGTCGAGGTTAGCCGGGATGCTGCTGTCGAGCGCGATGTCGGTTTCTGCGAGCCAAACGGCTTGGAGGTGGGAGTCGACGAGGTCTTGATTCGACAAGTCGAGCATCGGCGGTCGCACCACGCCCGCCACCATCTGCTCGCGGCGCTCGAAAAAATATTGGTCGTGCGGCGACATCGCCGCGCAGTAAGTCGTGATGACAGCGGACTGGCCCGAACGTCCGGCGCGACCGGCGCGCTGGGCGTAGTTGGCTGGCGTGGGCGGCACATTGCGTAAGTACACCGTGTTGAGTGCCGAGATGTCGACGCCGAGTTCCATGGTCGGCGAGCAAAACAGCGTTGGCAGAAAGCTATCGGACTCTCCCTTAGCGGCCATCTGGTCGAGGTTGTCCTCGATCTGCTGGCGGTCTTCGGCCTCGTAGCGGAAGCGCCACTCGCGGTACTCGCGCACCTGCGAGTCGACCTGTGCGGTATGCGCCTGGCCCTCGATGCCGCCGAGGTGGACGCTTCCGGTCCGGAGGTTTTCGGCGAGGTCGAGGTAGAGGCGGTGGAAGAACTCGTTCTGGGCTTGGGTATCATCGGTGGCTGCTGCGCCGGCCACGATCCGGACGAGGGTAGGATTGAGTTGGTAGCCCCAATGGTCGTCGTCCTGCTCGACGCGCTTGAGCATGTCCTGGGCGGCGAGGGCCTCGAGGATCGCGGGCAAGATGCGGTTGTAGTCGTCGCGCCTCTTGAGGTGATTGCCGAGCAAGGCGGACTTTTTGAGCTTTTTTCCGAGGCTGCTGGTGTGGCCCGCGCGGATGAGTTGGTCCTCGAGTCGTTTGCTCACTTTGTTGCGACCGCCGGGACTGAGGCGAAGCACGGCGGCCTCCATTAGGTCTTCGCCCTTGTCTACTTCCCAGGGCGCACGGAGGTGCGAGCGGGAGGTTTGGGCGACGCTCTCTAAGTCTATCCCGTTTAGGGCCTCCGATTGCACGGCTAAACCTTCGAGGAAGGTCGTGAAGATTTCCTTCAGCACTCGTTGCCGGAGTTCGAGGTCGGCCTCCCGCATCACGGCGAGGTCTGGATGGCTTGCCCAAATTTCTTCGTCCTCAACGACATCTTGCAGGCCATCGAAGACCACGTCGATGAGGCGTAATTGAACGAGATTAGGATTGGTGTAACGCCAACCCCGCCGTAGGTCTCGCCATACTCGGTGGTCGAGCACTTTCCGCAGTACCCGCGCGGCGTCCTTACGACCCATGACAGGCGCGCGTGGATTCTTGAGCCAGTAGGCGCGGTTGTCACGGTGATTGGGCAAAAATTGTAGCGCCTCCTGAACGCGCTTGCCGAACTCTTCTTCGGATAGCCCATCCTCACCTGCATCGAGTACGGCGCGCAGGATGGCCGCCCGCAGGACGACGACGAAGTGGAAGTCATTGAAGTGGCCTGCCTGAAGGGCCGCATCCTGGCGATTGTCGGTAAAGGCAAGCAGCTTTTGTTTGGTCTCGTCGATGTGATTGGCTGGATTCTTCAACCACTGGAGCGCGTGCGAGACGAAGATGGTCGTGGCCGAACTCCGCCCTTCCGCCGAAAGTCCGGCGAGCTTGCTGCGCTCGCGTGAATTGGGCGAAGGTTCGTCGAGGCATCGCGTGCAAAAGGCAAACTTGCCAGGGACAAAATGAAAGGTTTCGCCGTGACTCGCCTGCATACCGGTGCGATCGACGTGGACGTGCTCGGGAATCCTGCGCTTGCGGTAGGATCTTACTTTCGATACATCGTTCTTGATTTCTACCCAAGTCTCGGGCAGCGTGTCCGCATTCCCATCGAAAGCGTAGTCTTCGTCTCCGACAGGATACGGCGTCAAGTAGCCAGCCACATCCTCGCGGTCTTCGTCTTCCTCGTCTTGCAGCGGCACCTCGTCGATGTCGCGGGCGATGTACTGCCAACTGCTCCCTTCCTGCTCGCGCGTCACGACGTGGTACTCCTGGCCACACTCCCGGCAAAAGCGCGTCGGGTAGAGTCGGGTGCCTGGGTCTTTGGGATCTTCCCGCTGCCAATCGAGGTAAACGGCCCTAGGTTTTGCCTTGAGCGTAGTCGATAAATCGCCGGCGCCGGAGACGAAGCGGTGTAGCCGAAAGGCCATGAACGCTTTGTCACCCGGCCCGCCGCGCTCGGTCTCGACGCGACTCGTAAGCGTCAGAAACTTGACGAGTTGACTGGCGCAGTGCGCTTCGCTTAAAGCCGTCTCGTTGGCCAGTTGGGTGATTACTTCATTGAAGCCAATTGGCTTGCGGCGCCGAAGCTTCTCTTTATCTTCCAGCCCGATCTCTCCTTCGATCCACACGGCAAGTGGATGCTGATATAGGTCGGCGTCGGTGAGGTGTTCAGGGATATCTTCGGCTACGGCCGAGGTAAGCTTCTGGCGGTATTCATCGTTATACTCGGCGCCGACCGACCTATCAATAAACTCGTCGATCACGTCGTCAATCTCGATAGCGGTTCCGAAGAGACGACTCGCGACGCTGGCGACGACGGCCGCGCGTTTGCTCGGATCCCCGTCGTTGGCCATCGTGGCCGAGGTCCCGATGCAGATCAGGTCACGGTCGCGCGCGCAACGGTCCTTGAGTCGCCGGATCAGTACGGCCACGTCCGAGCCTTGCCTGCCTCGGTACGTGTGCAGTTCGTCGAGCACGACGAACTGTAGCTCCGATGCATTCTCAATCACATCTTTATCGCGCTCGTTCTGTCGCACCAACAGCAACTCGGCCATCATGAAGTTGGTGAGCAGGATATCCGGCGGATTGTCGCGGATGTAATCGCGCTCCTCTGGCGATTCCTGGCCGGTGTAGCGGGCGATGGTCGGGCGGAGGTGCGCCGGGAGGTCTGAATTGTCGACGAACTTCTTGATCTCCTTGCGCTGGCTGTTGGCCAAAGCATTCATCGGGTACACAATGATGGCGCGCGTGGCCCGCGGCAGTTTTTGCTTGCGTGCCCTGATGATGGCGTCGACGATCGGCACGAAAAAACAGAGCGATTTCCCCGAGCCCGTCCCCGTCGTCACCACGAAGCTGCGTCCCTGCTGCGCCTTCGCGATGGCCATCGCCTGGTGCTTGTGGAAGGTGATGGGGCTTTCGCCAAAACGAAACACACGTGCCGTCTCAGGCTGAAGGACGCCTTCGGCGGCTAATCCATCGACCGTGGCCCCTTTCTCGTACTCGGGATTAATAGACAGCAGCGGCGAAGGCCAAAATTGCTTCTCGTCGGAGTATACAATCTCCAAATCTGCCTGCAAATCAGCCGCCCGGATTTTGGAAAAGGAGCGCGAGAAGCGCGTGTAATCGGCGACGATTTGCTGGTCGAAAGAAAAGGCGTCCATGCGGGCGATTTGGTTAGGGCTTACGGGTGTGGGAAGGTAAGGTTTGCTACGGGAAGGCACTCCTCAAACCGTGGCAATGAAGTCTCTATGTTTCAGGGCCTACCACCGCCTCCAACACCCGCTCCCCCCAAACAAAAGGCCTCACCGCGTCCAGCCCAAATCCCGCCCAGCCCCCCATCGCCCCCGCCGGTGCCAGCCCGATCAACTCACTCCCGGCTACCTCTGTGTCTAGGTCTCTCGCCACCTCCCGCGTTTTGGCGAATGCCGCCCGCAAATCCGTCACTCGATAGTCCAGCAGATTCAGCGACACCTGCGCGCACCCAAAAGCTTTTTGATACCAGCCGATGGCCCGCACCTTCGGCAGCTCCTCCCGCACCCGCTTCGCCACGTGCCCTGCCACCTTTACGTCCGTGGTCGCGAGGTTGACGTTGTAGGCGACGAGGATATCGCGCGCGCCGACCACGCTTACACCGGCGGTGGGGTGGGGGAGCGGTCCGCCGAGGTCGGGGGCGTCTTCCGGTAAGCGACCGGCGAGACTGTCGAGTCCCCCGCGCCTCACCTCCGCAAGACTCCGAAATTTCTCCCGGCGCGCCGAGTGCTCGTAGAAGTACACCGGGACCTTTAGTTCCCCGGCGAGGTACTGCCCGACATCTTCGGCGGCGGCTTTCGCCAAAACTGGGTCCAGGCCCCACAGCGGCACGAAGGGACAGACGTCGAGGGCGCCTACGTACGGATGGGTGCCACGGTAGCTCCGCAGGTCGATGTGCTCGACGCACGCGGCCGCCAGGCGTTTTGCCGAAAGGCGTACGTTTTCTGGAGGGCCGACGAACGTGAAGACCGTGCGGTTGGCGTCCGCACCGATGTCGCGGTGGAGGAGGCGCGTCCCCGCCACCGACGTAATCGCGGCGGTCAGCGTGTCGATCGCGTGTAAATCCCGCCCCTCGCTGACGTTCGGG
>JBGTKC010000159.1:0-4621 GCA_041744755.1 Saprospiraceae bacterium | reverse complement strand
GCGGTACCGCTCGGCGAGTTTTACGGAAGTGGAAAGGCCCTCCGGACCCGGCACATCGGGCATGTCTATCTGGTGCGTCTCGCCGGCCTCCGGGATGTGGTAGCTCGTGGCAGAGTTGAAGATCGCCTCGCCCTTCTGGATGGCTACGCAGCGCCGCGTCGTGAAGGAGCGGCCCTCGCGCAGGCGGTCGACATCGTACACGATCGGCCGGGTCACGTCGCCGCCGAGGATGAAGTAGCCGTGCAGCGAGTGCACCGAGCGATCTTCGGGCACGGTAAGTGCCGAGGCGAGTAGGGCTTGCGCCAAAACCTGTCCCCCGAATACGCGTCCCCAGGGCGTCGGGTGGCTGATGCCGCGGAAGAGGCGGTCTTCCAACTGCTCGAGCGCGAGCACCTTCAGTAAGTCGTCTATTGTCACGGCGGCGAAACTAGAGCGTGCGTCGGGCACAAAATCTCCACATATCTTGTTGTAGTGACTAGTCTGACCTCCATGCGCAAATACCTTTTCCTCTCCCTTATCCTCCTCGCCATCAGCACCCTGGCCGTCGCTTGGTCGCCGAGCACGGGTGATGCCTGGGAGCTGAAGCGCAAAGGGGACAATATGTGGGTCTACACCCGCGACCGCGCCGGCTCCCCGATCAAGGAGGTGAAGCTCGTCATGACGGTTGACGCGAGCATCGACGCGATCAACGAGGTCCTTAACGCCGCCGAGCGCCAGCCCGAGTGGGTGTTCCGTTGCCTCAAGGGCAAGGACCTCGGCGGTGATGTCACCGCGGGCGGGTGGTATTACTACTCCCTGATCGACATGCCGTGGCCGATGGAAGACCGAGACGTGATCGGTAAGGTGACCGGCGGGCGTGAGGGCGCGAGCTACATATCCCACACGGTGGCCGCCCCGAAGAAGACGCCCAAAGTAGATGGCGTGGTGCGCCTCACGACCTTCGAGGTGAGCACCAGCTACCAGGCGCTGCCTTCCGGCAAAACCCAGGTGACCTACCAGCTCTACAGCGAACCCGGCGGCTCGGTGCCGACGTGGCTCGTGAATCTCTTCGTCGACAAAGGTCCCGTCGAGACGATGACGAAGCTGCGGAAGTTAGTCGAGATCGAGAAGTAAGCTCGGAGCCAAAGCGTAAGCCAGGCTCCACGCTCTCGACACGGCGCTGCGCAACCACGGCCGCGGCCCCCGCGTTTGCAGGCCCTGAGCCATCGCTCGTCCCTGGGCGCGCCCCCGTATGTTCGAACAAAGTCCCTCTCCGCTGCGCATTGGTGTGGTGTGCTATCCTACCTACGGCGGCTCCGGCGTCGTGGCCACCGAACTCGGTTTAGGTCTGGCGAGGCGTGGCCACCAGGTGCATTTCATCTCCTACCGCCAGCCAGCGCGCTACAAGGGCTTTGAGGCCAATGTGTACTACCACGAGGTCTCGGCGGTGGAGTACCCGCTCTTCGAGTATACGCCCTACGACACGGCACTGGCCTCCAAGCTCGTCGAAGTCGTCCAGCGCGAGCGCCTCGATCTGCTCCACGTCCACTATGCCATCCCGCACGCCACGGTAGCCTATCTCGCGAGGGAGATCTTGCGGGCCCGAGGCCTCACCGTACCCTTCGTCACCACGCTCCACGGCACCGACATCACGCTCGTCGGCCAGAGCCCGGCCTTCTCGCCGGTGGTCGAATTCGGGATTAATACAAGCGACGCGGTGACGGCCGTGAGCTCGTCGCTGCGCAAGGACACGCTGCGAAGCTTCGAGATCACCAACGACATACAGGTGGTGCCGAACTTCATCGACTTGGAGCGTTTCCGCAAAACCGACAAGCAGCACTTCAAGCTCGCCATCGCGCCCGAGGGCGAGCGCATCCTCACGCACGTGTCCAATTTCCGCCCCGTCAAACGCATCGAGGACGTGGTCGAGACCTTCCGGATCGTCAAGCAGACCATTCCCTGCAAGCTCATGCTCATCGGCGACGGACCGGAGCGCTACCGCGCCGAGGAGCTGATCCGCAAGTACGGTCTGGAGAAGTGTACGCACTTCCTCGGCAAGCAGGACGCCATCGAGGAGTTGCTCGCCATCTCGGATGTTTTCTTGATGCCGAGCGCCTCGGAGAGCTTCGGTCTGGCGGCGCTGGAGGCGATGGCCTGCCACGTCCCCGTGATCAGCTCGAATGCCGGTGGCCTCCCGGAGGTCAACGTCCACGGCGAGACCGGTTACCTAAGTGAGATCGGCGACGTCACCTCGATGGCCGCGAATACCATTAAGTTGCTGCGTGACGAAGAGGTGCTGGCTACCTTCCGCGAGCGCGCCTACGCCCAGGCAAAGCGCTTCGACATCGACGAGATCCTGCCGCAGTACGAGGCGGTGTATAGGGCGGTGTTGTCGGAGGTGGGAGTGTAGAGTCGCTCGGGAGCTAGCCTCCTATGAGCTAGCCACGTCCTCGCTGCCCAACACTTGCGCGGCGATCGCGCGAATCTCCCCCAAGCTCAGCGAGCTAAAAACCGCGATCTGTTCGGGGGTTAGACCTCCAGCAAGCGCGGCTTTGACGGTTTGGACGGCCTCCTCGTATTTGCCCATCTCTTGACCTCGCGTTTGGCCAATTTCGATGCCCTGTTCGATGCCGATTGCCAAGCCTTGGTTGGTACCTTGATCGAGTGCTGAGTCGATCATGTTCCGGACATCGCGGCTGCGCTTGAGCTCTTCCTCGTAATACTGGCGGTCTTCGCGGCTTAAGGCAGCAAGTTCGGCACTGTCGAATAGCTTCTCATATACGCCCATGTCCTCATAACCCGCCGGAAGTTCTTCGAGTTCCGCGAGGTGGCGCAGGAGATACAACCACCGATCAGCCTCATCCGCGAGCTCGAAGTGGGTCTTGCGGAATCGCGGCAACTCGACGTAGATCTGCTTGTAGCGATCATTGAAGACGCGGTTGCGCTGGTCGTTCAGTTCAACGAGGTGGAGGTAGTCCTCAACATCACCGTCGTAAGTGTTCCCGAACTCGTCGACGATTTCGAAATCGAGGATCGCGATCACGTACACCGGGGCGAGCCGGAAGCTTTAGTGCCCCTTCTCGGCTTGGTCCTGGATCGGGAATGTCGAATAAAATAGACATCGGTCACGGAAGAAGTGCTGAAAGGCTCGCTGGATCTCGACCACGAAACGCTCGCCACTCGCCGCGACGCAGTACAGGTCGAACAGCGCCTTACGGTCGAACTCCGTGCGCCCCTGAAACTCGATGTTCCGGAAGGTGAGTTCAGCTATCTGGTGCCGGGCTGGCAGTAGTGCATTCAAGAAAGCAGTCAGGATATCCTTGTTGCCTTCGCTTCCAAACAGCTTCTTGAATCCAAAGTCGGAGAGTGGGTCAATGTAGCGTTTGTGCATTGCCGTAAATTACGCCAGCCACCTGACTGCCTACGCGCCCCGCCGCCACATCGAACGCTTCTTACAGCAGCCCCAGCCAAGCCTTGGCCCTGAGTACGCGATCCACACTCGCATACACTTGCGCTTTATACTCCGCGTCCTTCGCCATCTCGGCCAAGATCTGCGCGTGGATCTGCCGCTCGTTGGCCGGCATCAAGATCACGTCGGCCCCGGCCCTCGAGGCCATCAGCGGACCTCGGTCGCCGTATTTGGTCGCGGCGGCCATCATGTTGAGCGCATCCGTCACGACGATGCCTGGGTAGCCGAGCTTGTCGCGCACTAAATCGTGTGTGATACGTCGACTCAAGGAGGCCGGGAGGCCGTCGGTGGCATACTCATTGTTCTTGATGTTGATGTGGCCCACCATGAGGCTCAGGGGGTCGGCTTTCGCCAAAACCTGCTCGTACACCCCGTACTCCTTCATCTCCCCGTCGATCACCACGGAGCCCTTGTGCGTGTCCCCCACCACCAGGCCGTGCCCGGGGAAGTGCTTGATGCAGGCCATGATGCCGTCGGCTTGCGTCTGCTCGATGTAGGCGATGGCGCGCGAGGCAACCGTCTTCGGGTCGAGCCCAAAACTGCGGTTCTTGATTGCCGCATTCTCGGTCCCGAGGTCGACGACGGGGGCGAAGTTCCAGTGGTAGCCGAGGTCCTTGAGGACGGCGTCGATCTGCGCGGCGACGGCGGCGGCCTCGGCGTCGGTTTGCATGTCGGCGGCCGGGGTTACGTCGGGCCCGCCGATGATGCGGCGGTACATGAGGCTCGGCTCGGCGTCGATCGAATACCAGAAGGGGATGGGGGCTTTGCCTTTCTCGGCGGCCTTGACCTCGGCCACCTGCTGGCGGTGATCCTCGAGGTCGTTGGCGAGGTAGATCACGCCGCCGACGACGCCTTCGGAAGTGAGCTTCTTGATCTCCTCCTGGGATTTGCCGAGGCGACCGCCCGTGGTTACGATCAACTGGGCGACGCGCTGCTCGTCGGTAAGCCTCGCGAAAGCGGACTTGGCCTTCACGGCGTAGGTGCTCGCCTGGCTCACGTAGACCTCGTCGAGGAGGCGCCGGGGGGGCTTCCCTTCCGTAGCGGCATCGGCGGCCGGCGACGCCTCTTCCGTTTCGACGGCCTCGGCGGAAGTGGTGGTCTGCGCCTTGCAGGCCGCGAACAAAGCGAGGGCGATGATTACGAATAGCTGCTTCATCTGGCAAAGATGCGGCG
>JBGTKC010000158.1:0-9828 GCA_041744755.1 Saprospiraceae bacterium | reverse complement strand
CGCCACCGCGAGCCGCACCGGCGCCGCGGCCGCGAGGCTCCCCCTGCCACACCAATGCAGGGTGTCGCAGACGAAGTAGTACCTCGCGCCCAGGGCGAAGGGCACGAAAAAGAGGAAAGAAAAAAGTAGCGGTTTCATAGTCTGCCGACGGGGCGGGGCCGCCCGCCCTAGGGCGGAGCCCCTGCCGAGGAGCGTGCCGCAAAGAAAGACCCCCCGGGGTAGAAGTGGCTTACCTGAATTCTTGCGGGACTGTACACAGAGGACGGGGGCGCGGCGCTCACGCACCCCACCCGTTAGCTGTCGGCCCTGCGTGCCTGCGTCACGGGATCAATTCTAAGCAGGGGGATTTTGCGGCGGGCTTGCCTCGGTGCTACTGCTCCGCCGGACGCCAAACACCAGTAGCCAGTTGGCGTAGCACCACTCCAGCGGACCGCCCATCCAGCGCAGCGCCTGCTAAAAGCCATACTCGCCTACGAATCGCCATGGACCGTTGTGGTACCTCCACACCTGGAGGCCGCACAGGCGCAGGGTGCAGTGCTCGAATCGGGCGTCGAGGTGGCGGTGGAGCCGTCGGGCGGCGCCCGGGTCAACCTTGTTCTGGACCGTGATGTGGGGGTTGCGCCACGGGCGAGCGTCCTGCTCGGTGAGGTCGCCTGCGAAATGCTCGGCGATCGGCTGCCGGAGTTGGGCCAGGGGCTCCGCGGCGATCGCGTAGGCGACGCCGCGGCCCATCGGGAAGACGCGCTGCAACTGCACCGGTACTGAGCGGACCGGTTCGGCCCCGGGGGCTTCGTTTTGGCGAAAGCCCGGATGTAATGCCGCGAATGCGGAGACGCTGTCGCGGACTTGTGTCACGACCTCTCCCTCGCGCTCGGCAGGCAGGTGGTGGAAGAGCGTCACGTGGGCCGACACGAACGTGCGGTTGCGCGGGAAGAAGCGGCGCCGCAGGCGGTGGAAGGGCCGCAGGTCGTCCGCGTGGATCCAGGCCGTGACGATGAGTGCGGACATACACGAGGCTAAGACGCCCTTTGCCGCACGTTGGTTTAGCGGCCACCGCGTATGCCCCCCTCCCGGAGGGCTTCGCCTTCACACGTCGCGCTACTTTCGCGCCTCCCATGCCGCGTCCCTACCTCGAACTCCACATCGCCGTGCTCCTCGCCGGGCTCACCGGTATCCTCGGGGAGCTCATCTCGCTGGCGGCCCTGCCGCTGGTGTGGTGGCGTGTGGTGCTGGCGGCGCTGAGCCTGGCGCCCCTTTACTTCCTCACGACCGGCAGGGTGCGGCTTTCGCCAAAACTCGTGTTGCGCCTCCTCGGGATCGGTGCTATCGTAGGCCTGCACTGGGTGACGTTTTACGCGAGCATCAAACTCGCCAACGCCTCGGTGGCCGTGGTGTGCTTCTCGCTGATGACCCTGTTCACGGCCCTGCTCGAACCGTGGCTCCTGCGCAAACCGTCCGACTGGATGGAGGTGGGTCTGGGGGCGCTGGTCGTCCCGGGGATCGTCCTCATCATCGGGGTCGTCCGCACGGACTACTACATGGGTATCGCGGTCGGGATATTTTCGGCACTGCTGGCGGCGGTGTTCGGGGTGCTCAACAAGCGCTACGTCGAGCGGGCCCGCCCGGTGGATATCGGTCTGACCGAGATGAGCGGGGCGGCCATCTTCCTGACGCTAGCCTACCCGCTCGCCCTCGCGGCGGGCTGGGTGGAGAGCGGGGGGTTCTGGCCGGTCGGCCTGGACTGGCTCTGGCTGGGGGTCCTGGTGCTCGGCTGCACGACGCTCGCCTTCCTGCTCCAGATGCGGAGCCTGCGGCACCTGTCGGCCTTCACGAGCAACCTCGCCTACGGGCTCGAGCCGGTTTACACCATCGTGTTGGCCATCTTCCTCCTGCGGCAAGACCGCGAGCTCACGCCCTGGTTCTACCTCGGCGCCGCACTAATCGTCGGGGCGATCGTGGCGCACCCCTTCCTAAAGCGCCGCCGGGTGCGCCGCGCGGCCGCCACCGCGATCGTTGCCGGCGCCGCAGCCCGTGACGCTGCCGTCCCCGACGCCGCCATTCACCTGCCGTGAGGGAGCCCGCACTCTACGCCTACCTCGACGCCCGCTGCGGCCCGGTCCCGGAATACCTGCACACCGTCGAACGCAATACGCACCTGCACGTCCTCAAGCCCCAGATGATCACCGGGCGGATGCAGGGGCGGTTCCTGGTTTGGCTCGTGAGCTGGCTGCGGGCCGCCGTGCGGGACAGGCCGTTCCGGGTACTGGAGGTCGGGACCTTCACCGCTTACGGCGCCCTGTGTCTTGCCGAAAGGCTACACGCCGGAGACGAGGTACACACTATCGAGATCAACGATGAACTCGAGCCCCGCATCCGCACACATTTGGAGCTCGCCGGTTTTGGCGCAAGCCGCACGCCTGAGACGCCCAGCATCCACCTCCACATCGGCGATGCCAACGCACTGATCCCGACCTTGCCCGGCCACTGGGACCTCGTCTACCTCGACGCGAAAAAGGACGACTACCCGGCGCAGTTCGCGATGGTAGAGGGTAGGCTCGCCCCCGGCGGCATCGTCCTGCTCGACAATACGCTCTGGGACGGGCAGGTGCTCGATGAGCGAGAGCAACGCGCCACGACGGTGCTGCTGCGCGAGTTCACACTAGTGCTTGCGCAAGACCCGCGCTGGGAGACGCTGATGCTACCGATGAGCGATGGCTTGTTGATGGTGAGGGGCAAGGATTGAAGGGTTGAAGGGTGAATGGCCCGTCATGACGTACTCGCGGCAGCGCATTCAACAATTCACCCTTCAACACTTCAACAATCCATCCTTTCTAATTCCCCCGTCACTCACTCAATAACGACCAGCACCGTTTCCGCACCCGTGGCCACGGCCTTCCCACTTGCGTTGGGGCTCGCGATGCCGTAGTCGTTGTCGTTGACTAAGAGAATTTGTCCTTTAGCGTTGACGGTCAGGCCTTCGGGCTTGGCCCAGGCGGGGTCCCAGCCGGCGGCGAGCAGGTCGACGTAGAGGGTCTTCGGCGCGAGGGCAACCCCACCAATAATGGCCGACTCCGGGTCGCGGAAGCGCTCGGGCGGGAGTGTACCGGGGCTGATCTTCGTGAGCCGATCGAAAGGCACGGCGTAGATCTCGGCCGACCACCCCTTGCCTGGAATAAGGCCGTGCTCGAGCACGAGCAGGCGTCCGTCCGGAAGCGTGGCCAGGTCACCGATCTTGCGCGTCGAGCCCTCGAGTGCGTAGGCGTAGCTCTGCACCGCGCCACTGGTCGGGTCGAGGCGCAGGATGCGCGTGATGCGCGTGGTCCGATCGCCGCCCGGTGGGTAGACCGGCCCCTGGAGCGCGGCGTAGACGTAGCCCCGGGCCGCGGTGACGCCCTCGAAGCCGAGGTTGGGCGTGCGCGAGAGCAGCCACTCCGGCAGGGGCCTGTCGCGCGGGCCGCTCGGCGATGGGGTGTAGCGCTCGATGAGTTGGCCGGTGGCCGCGTCGAGGCGCCAGAGGCTCGGGCGGTACTCCTCGGCGACCCACATGTCGCCGTCGACGAAGGCGATCCCCTCGGAGTCGATGCCCTCCGCATCAGTGGCGAGCTGCGCGAACTCGGCGTCGAGCGCGACCTCGAGCACGGCCTTGAGGTCGCGGCTCGGAGGCGGCAGGCCAGTGGCCGGGGTGCCGGTCGCCCCCGTGAAGACGCGCTGCTCCACGACGCGGATGCGCTCCCCGGCGATCTCGATGCGCTCGGCAGTCGGCTGGTAGTCCGGCAGCGGGAAACGCTTGGCGGGTTGCTTACTGCGGGCCAGGGCCTCGAGGTTTGGTCCGCGATCGGTGACGACCCACATGGACCCGTCGGGCGCAACGTCTAGCGAGGAGTAGCCCCCGTCGCGGATGTCGACCCCGTCCACCTCGCCGAGCTTGGCGGCGTCGAGGCGGTAGGTCGCCACGATCTGGACGTCGGCGCGCTCGGCCGCCGTTGGGGCGAGTAGCGAGCAGCCGCCCACCACCACCGCGAAAACGGCGGCGGCGCTCAATAGGGACAGGCAGGTCGGGGGTGTACGCATCGTCGGCAGGTAGATCGGTAGAAGCGGAGGCGCGGTTCGGTACGCGGCTATCTTGCCGCCATGGAGGGGAGCATGCGCGGACGGGGTACGGGGCGAGGTCGGTACGGCGGCGACGGGTCACCGGGTCGCCTACGGCTGTCGTTGATGCTACCTCCCGGAACGCTCCTTGCACTCGTTGTTTTGATGGGGGCCTGCCGGACGGATGGCTCCGGCGCCGCGGTCGACGACGGGCGGGTTTTGGCGAAAGCCGCCTCCGACACCTCCGGCTTCGCCCTACCGCTCCGCTCCGACACCGCTGCGCTCGTCGAACCCGTGGCCCTGCCCGACGCCGGTCACGGCGACGTACCGGTGGCTCCGGGCGCTGACGCCTTTCGGCAAAACCTACCGCCCCAACGCTCTCGTGACACGACGGCGAAAGCTTCGAGCCGTCTGGACGACGCCAAGTGGACCGAGCTCACCGATCTCGACCCGAGCTTCGTGCTCGACCTCCGCTACGCGACCACGAACAACTTCGTCGGGGCCCGGATGTACGACTGCGGCCGTTGCTACCTCCGCCGGCCCGCGGCCCAATCCCTGAAACGCATCCAGGACAGCCTGCGGACCCTCGGGCTCGGCTTCAAGCTCTACGATTGTTACCGCCCCCTGAGCGTGCAGTGGCGCCTGTGGGACAAGGTGCCCGACCGCCGCTACGTGGCCGACCCGCGGAAAGGCAGCCAGCACAACCGCGGGGTCGCCGTCGACCTCACCCTCGTCGACCTCGCTACCGGCCGGGAGCTCGACATGGGCACGGCGTACGACTTCTTCGGCAAAGAGGCCTGGCACGAGTCCACGGCCGGCTTCCCCGAGCCGATCCGCGGCAATCGCGCCAGGTTGCTCGGGCTCATGGAGGGTCTCGGGTGGCGGCGCACGAGTTCCGAGTGGTGGCACTACTCCTACCGCATGCCGCGGGGCGCCACGCCGATCGAGGAGGACGAATGGGCCTGTGACTGAACCGCGCCCCTGGTCCCAGTGCTGCACCACCGATGCCCTACACCGACAGCGATATTGTCTTCCTCATCAACCCGCACGCCGGCACCGACTCCGTGGAGCGCATCGTCGCGGCGCTTACCGAGCGCGAGCCCGCGATTGATTTCTTCCTGTGCGAGAGCAAAGATGCCGTGCCGGCTTTTTTCGCGGCTGCCGCCAAAACCCACAAGGTCGTGGTGGTGGCCGGGGGCGACGGCACGGTGAATAGCGTCCTGCCCTACGCCGTGAACTCTCACCAGGTCTTCGCGGTGTACCCGAACGGCTCCGGCGACGGCTTCGCCAAGGAGCTCGGGTTCGGCAAGGACCTCGAGGGCCTCCTCACTGCCATCCGCCGCGGGCACACCAGCTGCATCGACGTCATGCAGACTGGCCGGCACTACGCTTGCAACGTGATCGGGGTCGGATTCGACTCCTACGTCGCGCGGGAGTTCGCCAAGCAGGACGAGCGCGGTCTGAAGACCTACATCGTCGAGTCCGCCAAGGCCTACCGCGAGTTCGCGCCGATCGAGGCGACCGTCACGATCGACGGCGAGGTACACAGCGGTCAGTACTCCATGGTCACGGTGGCCAACACGCCGCAGTTTGGCAACAACGCCCGCATCGCGCCTAGCGCAGATGCCTCGGACGGCCTGCTCGACGTGGTGCTCGTGCGGCCGATGCCCTTCCTCAATGCGCTCCTCTTCCTCGCCGAGGTCTTCGCCGGCCGCGAGGACGGCACCAAGTACGTGAGCTACCACCGCGGGCGCTGCGTCACGATCGAGACCGACTCCGACCACTGCCAGATCGACGGGGAGACCTTCCCCTTCGAGGACCACGTGCTGGAGGTAGCGATTGCGGGAGAGTCGAAGTGGGTGGTGGTGTGAGTCAATTGTTGAATTGTTGAATTGTTGAAGGTTGAAGGTTAAATTGTTGAATGCGCTGCCGCGTCTAGCGTGCTCGATAGGCTTAAATTTTCACGAAGTGCTCACGCAGGACTTGGGTCTCTCGTGCTTTAGCGCGGCCCTTTAAAAAGGCCGTAGTCCCCTTTTTTCAGCTAGTGCAAAAGATTCATGAAAATCTAGCAGCATACTAACGAAGCTTGAGCCAGAACTACCCGGAATCTCCGGGCAGTTCCAAAGCAGGAAATCCGATCCAATGTTTGGGCATCAATCCAACTACGGCAAAATCCGCGGTATCTGGAATGCGGCGCCAAGTGCTCCCGGACGACGATACAAATTGTAGTACCTTCCCCGGTTACACCTCCGCTACACGTCACCTTGTCGACTTCCGTCAAACCTCCCGAAACCCTCCCTCTCACCTACCGCGCCGAAGACGGTCTCGTCGAGGTCGACCTACTCACCGACCAGGAGACGATGTGGCTGACACAGGCACAGATGGCCACGTTGTTTGACCGAAACGTGCAGACGGTCAATGAGCACGTCCTAAACGTTTTTGCCGAAGGCGAACTGGATGACGAGGCAACTATCCGGAATTTCCGGATAGTTCGAACCGAGGGCTCTCGCCAAGTCACCCGCGATGTCCAACACTACAACCTCGACGTCGTCATCTCCGTCGGGTACCGCGTCAAGTCCAAGCGCGGCACGCAATTCAGACAGTGGGCCACGCGGACCTTGCGCCACTACCTGGAGCAGGGCTACGTCATCAACAAGCGCCGCGTCGGCGACCTCGACGCCGTCAATACGATCCTCAAGCGCGCCCTGTCGTCCAACATGGAGACCCCCGTGCGCGAGGACTTCCTGGCGCTGCTCGAGCGCTACGAGCACGGCCTCACCCTGCTCGACCAGTACGACCACGGCTCCCTCGACGGCGACCGCCTCGGCGCGGGGGAGGAAGACAGGTACCGCATCACCTACGAGGACGCCCGCGAGCAGGTCCAGCGCTGGCGCCTGAGCCGCTGGGGTCCGGACCGCGCCCCGCTCGAAGGCACGCCCGCCTACAAGCTCGACCTATTCGGCATCGAGAAGGACGGCTCGTTCCAGGCCTCCATCGACGGCATCTACGCGAGCTGGGGCGGGGAGGAGGTCTACCCGAGCGTCCTGCAGAAGGCCGCCAACCTCCTGTACTTCCTCGTCAAAAACCACAGCTTCTCGGACGGCAACAAGCGCATCGCCGCGGGCCTGTTCATCTACTACCTCGAGCGCAACGAAATCCTCTACCGCGCCGACGGCCACAAGCGCATCGCCGACAACGCCCTCGTGGCCCTCACGCTCTTCATCGCGATGAGCCCGCCGGATCAGCAGGACGCCGTCGTGGCAATGACGGTGAATCTGATTGATGAGCGGAATTAGGTCCGCCGCGCTTACGCACCCCGCTATTGAGCTGTCAGCCCTACAGGCCTGGGTAGTAGGATAGCCATTGTGTAGTCGCAGGGTTGCAGCGGATCCGCGCCACACCACGGCTGCAGGTAGCTGACCGACCGCGTAGCCATTCAGGCGCAACCGCCCAACTAGCCTAGCGCCCTTTTTCAAATCGGGCTACCATCCGGAATTTTCGCCCCCGGCATCATCTTCCAGCTACTCGGATCGCGCTTCCACTGCCGGTAGCGGGTGCGGAGGTTGCGCTTGAGGTCCCGGTTCGTGCGGCGGACGCGGCCGCTCGTGGCGATCTGTTGCGCGAGGCGCTGCCCGAAGGCGCGCGTGGCCGGGGCCGTGCCGCGGTCGTTGGCCAGCGCCATGGCGTGTTCGAAGAGGCGCGCCGCTACGATCGCCTGGTAGGCCTTCGCATCAGATCTACTGGAGCGACTCGTGATCGCGGTCTCGAGGGTTTTGGCGAAAGCCCCGGCCTCCAGACCCTCGCCGCGACTCTCCTGCTCCAACAGCCGCGTCACGCGCTGCTCGTGGAGCAGCAGTCCGAGCGTGAGGTCGACGCTGGCCTCGGCGGCCGCCCAGGGGTCAAAGGTCGGCCCGGTGTAGCTCGCGAACTGTTCGCGGCCCCGCAAGTAGCCGGGAGGCCGCGGCGCCACCAGCGAGGTGACGCTCCCGGGCAAGGCCAGGAACTCGGGCGCGAGCGTACCCACGAGCGCAGACAGCGCCTGTTCTTGGCGGGACATGCTCACGGGCTTCACGAGCTGTGCCGCGACCTCGTTGACGCTGTAGGAGTAGTCCACCCCGGCCACAGTCTTAGCGGCCGCCTCGACCTGGTAGCGGTGCATGAGGTACACGGGCACGAACACGTCCTCGAGCTCGACGAGCGCACGACCGGGCGCGAGGTTGCGCACGCCGAAGTTGTCGAGCGCCATGCGCCGGACCTGGGCCACGCGCTTCAGCTCCTCGGTGGCGTCGGCGCCGCCGTCCCAGAGGTGGGCCTGCGTGCTGGAGCTCCCCTCCGGGCGCGCGGCCTCGTCGCTGAGGTAACGGAGGTCGCGGTCGCGGTTTTCCCTGAGGATGGCCTGCAGGCCACTTTTTTCGGGGCTTTCGCCAAAACGCTCGTACCCGTAGCGGATCGCCTGTTTGTCCCAGGCCCCGATCCCGACGGCGTAGGCACTGTCGAGCGAGATACTGTCCGTGAGCCGCGATGTACGCTGGATCGTAATGTAGGGGTGCGGGTAGTCCATCACCGACGTGCGTCCGTTGGTGCTCGCGGCGTAGTTGTGCGCCAGGCCGAGGGTGTGGCCGACCTCGTGCGCCGCCAGTTGCCGCAGACGCGCCAGGGCGAATTCGAGTAAACGCGGATCGGCGGTCCCGTCTTCGGCGTAGGCGTCGATGACGCCCTGCGCGAGCAAAAAGTCTTGACGCACGCGCAACGACCCGAGCGAGACGTGGCCCTTGAGGATCTCGCCCGTGCGCGGATCGGTGACGCTCGAGCCGTAGCTCCAGCCCCGCGTCGAGCGGTGGACCCACTGGATGACGTTGTAGCGCACGTCGAGGGGGTCGACGCCTTCCGGCAAAACCTCCACGCGGAAGGCGTTCGGGAAGCCCGCCGCCGCGAAGGCGTCCACCCACCAGCTCGCGCCCTCGATCAGGGCCGAACGCACCGGCTCGGGCGCGCCACGGTCGACGTAGTACACCAGCGTCTGCCCGGGGGCCAGGCGGTGGCGCCGGATGTAGCGCGTCACGAGCGACTCCCCGATGGGCGTGGCGTAGTCTGCGAAACTGAGTGGAAAATAACCCGCACGTGGATCGTAGGCCCGCGGCTCGTAGCCTGGCTCCGGGAGGGCCACGAAACTGTGGTGCTGCCGCGTCGTCACCGCGTCCGCCGTCGGCGTCACCGAGCGTAACTCGCGGCCCTTGGCCTCGCCGACCAGGGTGATCGTGGCCTCGAACTCGGTGTTGCGCGGGAAGTTGCGCGTCCGCTCCAGGTACAGGGCCGAGCGCAGGGGGTCGACCTTGAAGGCGCCTTGCTCGTTTTGCGCGAGCGTCCTCGCCACCCCGTGCGCGTCCTGGAGGAGGAACGGCGAGACGTCAATGAGCACCGTGGAATCCGCCCGCGTGTGCACGATCGGGAATCCCCACAGCACCGACTCCGCGAAGGCCTCGGCCACGCTCGCGCGCTCGGCGACGTTGTCGGAGGTGGCGCGGAAGTCCTGGTTCGGCTGCACGAGCAGGAGCTTCTTCCCGGCGCGCTCGAAGCGCACAAGTCGCGTGTCGCCGAGTTGGCCCCGGTCCAGGCCGAGGTCGTTCGACCCGACCCCCGAGGCCAGGGACTCGACGTAGATAAAATCGCCGAGGTCGGGCCTCACCTCCACGAGGATTCGATCCTTGCCGGCGTCGTAGTAGTACGGCAGGAAGCCCT
>JBGTKC010000157.1:0-11670 GCA_041744755.1 Saprospiraceae bacterium | reverse complement strand
CTCGAGAGTCTTGAGGAAGGCGTTGAAGGCTGCCGAGGACAGCATGTGCACCTCGTCGATGATGTACACCTTCTTTCGCCCCGACTGCGGCGGGATGCGCACCTGCTCCATGAGCTGGTGCATGCTCTCGACCTTGTTGTTGGATGCCCCGTCGAGCTCGAAGATGTTGAAGCTCGCGTTCTGGTTGAAGGCCACGCAGTTGGCGCACACGTTGCAGGGCTCGAAGTCGTCCGAGACGTTGAGGCAGTTGAGCACTTTGGCGAGGATGCGCGCGTTCGTGGTCTTGCCGACGCCCCGCGGGCCACAGAAGAGGAAAGCATGCGCGAGGCGGTTTTGCCGCAAGGCGTTTTTCAGCGTCTCCGACACGTGGTTCTGCCCCACGACATCGTCGAAGCGGGCGGGGCGGTACTTGCGGGCAGAGACGACGAATTCCGACATGGCTCGACGAAGGTACGGGCGGGTGGTGGCGCAGAAGTGTGGAGAAGGCTCGCGATGTGTCCACGTGCATGGTGGAATACCGGTAGAGAACTTACACGAGCGTGCTAAAGTAACACAAAACGTGTCACCTAGCGTGCGCCCCTAGCCCCGACGAGGCGGCAGCCAAAACCAAACGCCTCGGCGCAGAAGCTCCTTAAGCTCCCCCTCGGGAGCTACTTGGGGGGGAACACGCCACCCACGGCCCGCAGCCAACCACTCACACCGCCACCCGCTCCCCCTGAAACCGCAGCGCATACACACTTCGGTAGCTCCCCGCATTCGCGAAATACCGATCCACTCCAGCCCGCGTCTCCTCATCCACGAACGCCATCAACGGCTGGTCCACATCAAACAGCCGCGGTAGGGCTCCTAAGATCTTCGCGTCCCACTCCTTATAGTAGGTCTCGAAATCTTCCGGCCGCACACACCCGCGGCAGTTCGGGTGGCCACACACGAGTGTCATCTCCTCCTCGAGGTTGAAGATGCCGTACTCGTCGGTGAGCTGCTCGCCCGCCTCGATGTCCCGAATCGCTACCTCGAAGCCGTAGCCCGTCGAGATCGTGTTGCAGTTGCAGCAGTGGTTGACGTACTTGGCGAAGTCCCAGCTCACGATGCGGTTGCCGCGCTCGTCGATGTAGGAGAAGCGGTCGATCGACGCGCGGACGGCCGCGTTGTGGTGTAGGTAGTCCTCCGGCGCGACGACGACCTCGAGCGAGTCCTTGACGTAGGTGATCGTACCGGCGGGAATAAACTCGGTGGCGAACACCCCGTAGCCGACCTCGGGGTTGATGTGCCGCAACTCAGTATGAGGGTGGAGCAAGGCAGTAATCGGCCCGTGCGCTTGGCGCGTCGACTCCCGACAGCGCTCTCACGAACCTACTGCGAAACAACAACGCCGAAAGCGCATTTTCACCGTATGCCCACGTCTCGTCCCTATCAAATTGTCGTCTTCGGAGCGACTGGCTTCACGGGCCAACTCGTCGCTCAGTACCTCTACGAGGCCTACCCACCCGGCCGCGACGCCACCCACGGTATTACCTGGGCGATGGCCGGGCGTGACCTTGGTAAGTTGGAGGCCAGTCGTGAAGAAATGGACATTCACGGCGTGGATCTCCTGGTGGCCGACAGCCACGACGCGGCAAGTTTGGAGGCTATGTGCGCCCAGGCCGAGGTCGTCCTCACGACCGTCGGCCCGTACGCCCTCCACGGCAGTCTCCTGGTGGCGACTTGCGTCAAAACCCGCACCGACTACTGCGACCTCTCCGGTGAGGTCCCGTGGATGCGGCGCATGATCGAGACCCACCACGAGAGTGCTCGCGAGTGGGGCGTGCGGATCGTGCACTCCTGTGGTTTCGACTCTGTGCCCTCGGATATCGGCGTGTTGCACCACCAGCGCGAGTCGTGGGAACTGCACGGCGAGTTTTGCGAAAGCATAGAAATGATCGTCGCGGCGGCCAAGGGCGGCTTCTCCGGCGGGACATTCGCGAGCCTGAACAACGTTTTGGCGGAAGCCTCGAAGTCCGACAAAGTGGCCAGCATCCTGCTCGACCCATACAGTCTCAACACGCCCGCGCCAGACGGCACCGGCCTCGGGAATGACCAGCGCGAGGCGCGTTTTAGCGAAAGCTTCGACACCTACACGGCGCCCTTCGTGATGGCCGGCATCAACACGCGCATCGTGCGCCGCTCGCATGCGCTGGCGGGCTTCCCGTACGGTCGCGGCTTTGAGTATTATGAAGCGACGGCGACTGGTCAAGACCTCGGTGGCAGGCTCTCCGCGGCGGTCACGGCCCTCGGGATCGGCGTGGTGGGCGGCACGGGCGTCATCGGCGAGGCGATAAGGGGGCTTGCGCCAAAACCTGGCAGCGGTCCGTCGGCCGAGGAGCGGGAGGCGGGCTATTTCAAGATCAAGTTCTTCGGGCGTACGCCTTCCGGCAAAACGCTCCGCACTGCCGTGACGGGCAAGCGCGACCCGGGCTACGGGTGTACCTCGCGGATGCTGGCCGAGAGCGCGGTGGCGCTGGCCAAGACGCGCGGGCAGAACCGCGCGGGTGGCGTGCTGACGCCGGCCCTAGCGATCGGGGAAGAGCTGTTGGAGCGCCTGCCGAAGAACGCCGATGTCGTTTTTAAGGTAGAGACTTGGCGGGGGCGCTAGACTTCCTCGGACGCGGCGACCGAGATTTTCGCACCTTCTACCTCCACCACATCCCCGGCCCGGAGCTTGCGCCGCGTCCTTGACTCCACCTCTCCATTGACCTGAACCTCACCATCCGCGATCATCACCTTCGCGTGACCGCCGCTCTGGGCGATGGACCGCAATTTGAGCAGCATGTTGAGTTCGATGAACTCGTCATTCGGGCGGAGGGTGAAGGTGTCTTCGGTCATGAGGTATCTAACGGTATAAGAGGTGCAACAGACGAAGCGAACCTCACGGAAAGAGGTCCGCCCCCACGAAGCTCACACCCTCGAAGATCGTACAATCTACTCGTTCGCTGTCCACAGAGCGTGGCGCCAGCCCGATGTACACGCCCGCCTCATTGAGCACGTACCGTAAGATGGTCTTCTCGAGCGGGTGCAGCACCCAGTACTCGCGCACGCCTGCCTCCTCGTAGTAAACATACTTCTTGTCGAGTTCCTTTTTCGAGTTGCCCGGACTCACGATCTCGATGATCCAGTCGGGCGGGCCTTCGTAGTACTGCTCCTTGATGCGCGAGGGATCACAAACGACGAAGAGATCGGGCTGGACGACGGTATCGCCGAGTTCAGAAAGTGCCAAGAGCACATCTGTCGGGGCCACGAAAACCTCACAACCCTTAGGGTCGAAGATCATCTTTAAGCTTGCCGTGAGATCAACCGAGACCTTCTGGTGGTACATGTTCGGCCCCGCCATCCGCGATACCCACCCACGGAAAAGCTCTACGCGCTCTTCGAAATTCCAACTGATATAATCGGCGTAGGTATATCGCCGCGTGAGGTCGAGGTCTTCGAAGCGCGTGATGGTTGGCGATAGCGTCGTGGTGGTAGACATGGGTCGCTAAGGTAAGCAACGCAAGGACGTCACTCCACGACGCGACAGCGCATTTGAAGGTAGGAAATTAGAATTAAAAGCTCACAGCACCCGCCGCACGCTCGCCACCTTCTCGCGCCAGTAGTCCGAGCTCAGGATATCCAGCTCGTGTACGCCACTGCGGCGATTGGCGTGCGCCATGACGAGCTTGCCGTCCTCGGCCTCGGTGATGATGCCGGCGTGGAAGACGCGCCCTTTGCCATTCGAGCGGGCGAACACGACGATGTCGCCGGGCTGCGCCGACTCGAGTGGGACGGACTGCCCCTCCATCGCCTGCGAGCGCGAGTCACCCCCGACGCGCATCCCGAGCTTATTGAACACGTAGCCTACGTAGCCGGAGCAGTCGAAGCCGCTGTCGACGGTCTTCCCGCCGGAGGTGTACTCGATGCCGAGAAGAGAGCGGGCGATCTGCACGAGGCTCCCCGACTCCGCCGCTGCGCCACTGTTCGCGAAGGCTTTCTGGCGGGTGGCGGTGCGGGCTTTCGCCGCTTCGGTGGCTACTTTCGCGGCGGCCTTGGCGGCGGCCTTCGCCTGCTCGGCGGCGATCTTGGCCTCCTCCTTCTCGCGAGCGCGGCGTTCGATCTCCGCCCGGCGCTTAGCCTCCTTCTGCGCGATCTGAGCCAGTTCCTTCGCCTGTGCCGCTTCGGCCGCCTCGATTCGTAGTTGCGTATCCTCGATACCGCAGGCATCGGGGAGGATCATTTCGGAGTCGCCGGTCTTGAAGGCGAAGGAGATCAGCACGATCAGGAGGAGGCCGAGGTGGCGCATACGGTGTGGGTTTTGTCGGTAAGCAGACTATCGTCGAGCGGGCAAGATATCTGCCGATTTCACTTCACTACCCGATTTCGGGCGGTTATTAACATATCACAGATTTTGTTCGCACGACACATAAGTACCTTTGTAATGGGAATGTCAGCTTTCGCCAAAACCATTTGACCTCTATTCTTTCGCGCGTTGACATACGCTCGTTAATTTTGCGATCACAACAACCCCACCCATGTTCCCCACCTACGACGTCATCGTGGTCGGCGCCGGTCACGCCGGGTGCGAGGCCGCCGTCGCGGCCGCCAACCTCGGCAGCCGCGTACTGCTCGTGACGATGAACATGCAGACCATCGCCCAGATGTCCTGCAATCCGGCCATGGGGGGCGTGGCCAAGGGCCAGATCGTGCGCGAGATCGACGCCCTCGGCGGCTACTCCGGAATCATCGCCGACGAGACCGCCATCCAATTCCGGATGCTCAATCGCTCGAAGGGTCCAGCCATGTGGAGCCCGCGCGTGCAGAGCGACCGGCACCGTTTTGCCGAAAGGTGGCGACAGATGCTGGAGGCGCACCCGCTCATCGACATGTGGCAGGAGATGGCCACGGCAATTGTGGTGAAAGACGGTCGCGCGGTGGGCGTGACTACCGGACTCGGCATCGAGATCCCCGGGAGCTCGGTGGTGCTCACCAACGGCACCTTCCTCAACGGCACCATCCACATCGGCGAGAAGCAGTTCGGCGGCGGTAGGGCGGGCGAGCGCTCGGCCACCGGCATTACCGAGCAGCTCCGCGCCCTAGGCTTCGATTCGGGACGCATGAAGACCGGGACGCCCCCGCGCATCGACGGTCGCACCATCCGCTGGGACGCGCTCGAGACGCAGCCGGGCGACGAGCCGGCCGGGCGCTTCAGCTACACCGCGACGGCACCAATCACCGACCAGGTGCCCTGCCACATCGCTTATACGTCGACGGCCGTGCACGAGACCCTGCGCGAGGGCTTCGACCGCTCGCCGATGTTCAACGGCCGTATCCAGGGCCTCGGACCGCGCTACTGCCCGAGCATCGAGGACAAGATCGACCGCTTCGCCGACAAGGATCGCCACCAACTCTTCGTCGAGCCGGAGGGTCGCGGGACGTGCGAGGTCTACCTCAACGGCTTCTCGAGCTCGCTGCCGGAGGACGTGCAGTTCAAGGCCTTGCGCAAGATCGAGGGCTTCGAGGAGGCCAAGATGTTCAGGCCCGGTTACGCCATCGAGTACGACTTTTTCCCGCCGACGCAGCTGCGCCGCACGCTGGAGACGCGCCTCGTGGACGGGCTCTACTTCGCCGGGCAGATCAACGGGACGACGGGCTACGAGGAGGCCGGGTGCCAGGGGCTGATGGCGGGCATCAACGCGCACCTCAAAGTCAACGAGCTAGACCCCTTCGTGCTGAGTCGCGCGGAGGCTTACATCGGCGTGCTCATAGACGACCTCACGAGTAAGGGCACCAACGAGCCCTACCGCATGTTCACGAGCCGCGCCGAGTACCGCATCTTACTCCGGCAGGACAATGCCGACATGCGTCTCACGCCAAAGGCCGAAGCGCTAGGCATGGACGTCACCGAGCGCATGGCGCGCGTCCGCGAGAAGGAGGCCGGCATTGCCGACATCGAGCTTGCGCTAAAACAGGCCGCCGATCCGCACGAGGTCAACGCCCTGCTCACGACCCTCGACTCGCAACCTTTGCGCGAGCGCACCAGCGCCGCCCAGCTGCTCCTGCGCCCCCACGTCACCCTCGACGCCCTGGCAGACGCTTTGCCGGTTTTGGCGAAAGCCTTAGAGCCCCACGACGCCGAGACCCGCCAACTCGCCGAGAACAGCCTCAAATACGCCGGCTACATCGAGCGCGAGCAGGCGATGGTCGACAAGATGAACCGCCTGGAGGGCGTCCGCATCCACGACGGCTTCGCCTTCGACAAGCTGAAAAGCCTCAGTCACGAGGCCCGGCAGAAGCTCGCGCACGCTCGGCCGGAGACGGTGGGGCAGGCCAGTCGCATCTCGGGCGTGAGTCCGGCGGATGTGAGTGTGTTGCTGGTGACCTTGGGGAGGTAGGGCATTGGTTGTTGAGTTATTGAAGGATGAATTGTTGAATGCGCTGCTACGTGGGGCAGGTAGAAGCTTGGCTCTGCGGCCTGGAGGCCCGGAAGCAAGACACGCTCGATAAGGTAAATCAGGGATGGTGAATAAGGGAATGACGGAGGTGCACCACGTTTTCGCTAGTAAGTTGCGCTCCGACGGTAAAGCAGCGGCATGAGGGTTAGTAAAGCAGTAATCTGGGGTGCGGGCGCCGTGCGATCCGTCACGGTCGTCACCCTCCTCGCCGCCCTCACCGCCGCCCTCCCGGCCCAAAATTTCTACTTCGGCGCCGTCGACGACGTGTACCCGCTCGGACTCGAGGTCGAGGAGCACGGCGTGGCGCGTGTGTGGATTGGCGCCGTTAGCAAGGCGACGCGCCTGGTAGGCGTTTGTGACAGCCTCGGTTTCTGTGACTGGCGCGCGCAGGACACGGCGCTTTTGCTGAGTGGCTCGTTTCGCGGAGATGCCTTCGCGGGGACGCTCCGCGACGGCAAGGGACGCGAGCGGCAGATTTTGGCGAAAGCCTACGACGAAGAGCGCGTGCCGATCGACATCCCCGGTCCCGCGGCCATCTCCCGGCCTCGGGCCCCAATGGAGTGGATGGACTTTGCCGCGGCGCGCCTGCGCAAAAACGGCGAGGAGGAGGTCGCGCCCGCGCGTAGCGTGGATGCCTTCCCGGCGGACTTCCTGAGCTACTGCGGGACAGACAAGTCGGTGAGCACCTGGACCACTGCGGCGCGCGAGTACCGCCTGACGCTAGCGCGCCTGCCGGGCGGCAGACTGGCGGGCAGCCTGTACCTCCAGCGCTCCGAGACGACTTTACTGGCCGACGGCGAGGGACGGGGCCATCGACTCACCGTGCAGCTGCGCCGCGTGGACGGTAGCGCCGCCGGTACCCTCGACGTGGTGGCCGACAGCAGCGCCGGCGAGGGCGTCGGTGAGTGGGGGCGCCTTTCGGCAAAACTCGACCTCGGTGACGAGCTCCTGGACCTGCGCCTGGCACTCGGCGAACGCGTGCCACTCACGTGTCGGCAGCGGGGCGGGAGCCTGGACCTCGTGCTGCCGCTAGTAGGCGTGGCGAGTCCGCCGAGCAGGGCGCTCGTCAGCTTCGAGCCGATGACCCCGGCAGACCTCATCGACGATCGCTGGGCGCGACTGGTGGCGGACGGCAAACAGGGCAACGTCTGGTTCGAGCCCGTGCGCCTCGACGCACGGGTGCTGAGCGGCTGGGTGCACGAGGTGACGGCGCGCGGGCACGCAACCACGGCCCTCAACGTCGACCTCGCCTCCGGGACGCTCATCGGGCCGAAACGCTTCGCCCTCGGTCCCAAGCGCGCGCGCCAAAAGATCGCGAGTAGGCGGTTCCGCATGGCCGTCGCGTCGCACCCGCTCCACGAAGATCGTGGGTTCAAGACCTGGGTCAACGGCCATCCATTGAGTGAGGTCGCGATCGCCGCCGAAGGCTTGGTCTTCGCCACCGAGCGGCATCCGGTCTACGGGCAGCTGACGTGGATCGAGCCCTGGGGCGAACTCTCGGCCGAGCTACAGGCTTCTACGCTCGACCTTCGCGGCGACGGGTACGCCGAGCGTCCCCAACCGAACAGTCCCTAAAGCCCACGCATGGAGGCCAGCGAATTGGCACGTTTCGTCCGCCAGATCGAGATCAAGACCCGGGGTCTGTCGAGCCAGGTGTTCTCGGGCGAGTACCAGGCGGCCTTTCGGGGGCGCGGCATGTCCTTCAGTGAGGTGCGGACCTACCAGCCCGGCGACGACGTGCGCGACATCGACTGGAACGTGACGGCGCGCACCGGGACGCCGCACCTCAAGATCTTCGAGGAGGAGCGCGAGCTGACGGTCATGGTCGTGGTCGACGTGTCGGCCTCGATGCGGTTCGGGACGCAAGTCCTGTCGAAGCGTCGGTTGGCCACGGAGTTGGCGGCGGTGCTCGGGTCGGCGGCCCTCAATAACAACGACAAGGTAGGGGCGGTGCTCTACGGCGCGGGCGAGCCACTGTTCGTGCAGCCGAAGAAGGGCTTCCAGCACGTCTTGCGGATCGTGCGCGAGATCGGCAACGCCCCGGAGGACGGCAAGGCGAGTGCCCTGGCCGAGCCCCTGCGCTTCATCGACCGTGTGATGCGCCGGCGCTCGATCGTATTTCTCGTGAGTGACTTCGTGGAGCAGGGCGAGTACCGCACGCCGCTGCGCGTGCTGGCGCGCCGCCATGACGTGGTCGGGATACAGTTGTCGGATGCCTTCGACCGGGAGTTGCCGAGCGTGGGCCTCCTGGAGATCAAGGATATGGAGACCGGGCTGCGCCAATTGATCGACACGAGCAACGCGCCGACGCGACTACGGCACGCGGCTTACTACCAGCGCGTCCGGGAGGAGGCGGCCGCTGAGTTTCGCTCGGCTGGGGCGCAGTTGTTGGAGTTGGCCACGGGCGAGGACTACATCCCGCGGCTGCTCGCGTTTTTCAAGGGGCGGCACAAATTCCGGGCGGCATGAGGGGGGAGAGCGGTTGTTTGGTGGATTGGTTGGATGGTTGTTTGGTGGGCTGCCGCGGGTGCGTTATGGCGATCTCCTGCCTCCTCCTTTGCCTCGCCACTGCTGCCTCCGCACAAGTCAAACTCCGCCTCGACTCGGCAGCCATGCTCATCGGTAGCCCGAATAGGCTGATCGTCACCGGACCGGAGAGTATGCAGTCGGTAGGCTTTTCGATCTTGGACACCATGTCGCAACTCGTAATCACTGGCGGGGCGACGGACTCTAGTTTTGGCGAAAGCCGCCAGATCGCGCTGCCCTTCTCGGTGTACGACAGCGTGGGTTTGAGCATTCCGGGCCTGCCAGTGATCGTGTCTGGCGAGACCTTGTTCACCAACTCCGTCGCGCTCGTGGTGGAATTCCCGCCGCTCGACTCGACGGTGTACAGCTACCGCGGGATCCGCAAGGAGCGGGCTGTTTGGAGTGACTACGCCACCTGGATAGCGATCGGCACCTTTCTGGTGTTGGCTGGTGGAGCCGCGGCCTGGTACTACCTCTACGGCCGGCGCAAGGGCCCGGAGGAGGTGATCACGCCGGCGGAGGTACCGGCGCACGAGCGTGCGCTGCGGGAGCTCGGGGTGCTGGAACGAAGCGGCGCCGCCGACAATCCTTACTACTCCGCCCTGGACCGCATACTGAGGCGCTACCTCGAGGGGCGCTACGAGCTACCGGCCCTGGAGCGCACGACCGCCGAGGTGATCGGTTTGATGCGTAAGCGCGGGTTGCGCTTCGAGGGTCTGGCAGAGCTCTTGGACGAGGTTGATCTGGTGAAGTTTGCGCGGGCGGAGCTGCCCGCCGAGCGACGCGCCGATAATCTGGAGCGCGTGCGGGAGTTCGTGACGATTACGCGGCCGGCCGTCACGCCGGTCGATCCTGAGGCTATCGCAACCACCGCGCCATGACGAGAGGATTCGCCTTCGAGGACCCGTGGTGGCTGCTGATGCTGGTGGGCGTGGCGGCGCTGGCGTGGTGGCTGCGCAGGCGCGGGGGCGAGGCGTTTCGGCCGCCGGCATTCGCGGTGGCGACGGGGGCTTCGTTGACGACTTTGTACAGCTGGCGGATCGGGGCGTATCGGGTCTCGCGTTGGCTGCTGGGTGCGGCGGTGGCGTTGGGGGTTTTGGCGCAAGCCCGCCCGCAGTGGCAGTTCGTACAGCGCGACGAGGAGGCCGAGGGCATCGACATCATGCTCGTGATGGACATCTCGACGAGTATGCTGGCGCGCGACTTCCGACCCGACCGACTGGAGGCGAGTAAGGCCGTGGCGCAGCAGTTCGTGGCCGAGCGGCCGTTCGATCAGGTTGGGCTCGTGGCCTTCGCGGGGGAGGCTTTTACGCAAAGTCCGTTGACGCTCGACCACGGTGTGGTACAGACGATGCTCGGCGGCCTGCAGGCCGGGACGTTGGCCGACGGGACCGCGATCGGGATGGGCCTGGCGGCGGCGGTCAATCGCCTGAAGGACAGCCCCTCGCCGAGTCGCATCGTCATCTTGCTCACCGACGGCGTCAACATGGGCGGCTACATCGACCCAGTCACGGCCGCGCAGCTCGCGCAGCAGTACGACGTACGGGTGTACACCGTGGGTGTCGGGAGCAATGGCAATGCCCTGAGCCCCATCCAGGGTCCGGGCGGGGAGGTGCAGCTCGTGCAGGTCCGCGTCCGCATCGACGAGGATCTCCTGCGCGAGATCGCCGGGGCGACGGGCGGGCAGTACTTCCGCGCGACAAATAATGAAAGTCTGGCGGCGATCTACGAGCAGATCGACCAGCTGGAGAAGCGGCCGCTGAAGGTGAACACGACCAGGCGCTTCGCGGAGCTTTACCACTGGCCATTGGGGTTGGCGCTGCTGAGTGCGTTGGGGGCAGGGGTGGTGAGGGTGTGGCTTTCGCCCAAACTGAATTGATATTTTTGTGCAAGCTGGGTGATTTTCGACGCGGTGACGCGGTGGCGCAATGGCGCGGTGAATACAGCCAGCCAACGAACGCTTGCCTTCACTGCGCCATCGCGCCACTGCGCCATCGCGTTTAAGTCTTAGTCCAGGGCCTCAGGCCCACACCATCCGCACTGATGTTCAGATTCGAGTCTCCCCAGTTCCTCTTTCTCCTCCCGATCCTGGCCCTCCTCGGCCTGGCGGCGTGGTACGAACTCGGGCGCATCGGCCGTCGGCGGGAGGTTTTGGCGGAAGCTACACTCTTGCCCAGCCTCGGGATGACGGTCACGTCAATGATGCGGCGGCGCAAACAGACTTTGGTGGCGCTCGGGGCGATGACACTGTGGGCCGTCGCGCTCGCCAATCCACAGTACGGGACGCGGACGCGCCTGGTGGCCACGCGGACCACGGAGGTGCTGATCGCGCTCGACATCTCGCAGAGCATGCTGGCCGCCGACGTGCGACCGGACAGGCTGAGTCGGGCGCAGCTCTTCCTGGAGGACCTCCTGCGGCAACTGTCGGGTGAGCGCGTGGGACTGGTGCTCTTCGCGGGGCAGGCCTACCTACAGATGCCTTTGACGACGGATTACGCCGCGGCACTGGACTTGGTCCAGGGCGCCTCACCGGACAAGGCGACGACGCAGGGTACGGACATAGCCGCCGCCCTCGGCATGGCGCAGCGGGTGTTGATCCGCCCCGTGCCTGAGGATGCGCCACCGCCGCCGCCGGCCCGGAGATTGGTGCTGGTGGTGAGCGACGGCGAGAACCACGAGCCGG
>JBGTKC010000156.1:0-2941 GCA_041744755.1 Saprospiraceae bacterium | reverse complement strand
TGGTGCGCGCCGACCTTCTGGCTCGGTAGCCCGCCGGCGTCGATGAGCTGGCTTACGCGCGGGCGACTGATCCCGAGGATCTTGGCGGCCTGCGTGGTGGTGAGGAGCTGGCCCTCCCGCAGGGCAATGAAGTGATCCCCGGCCTCGGCGGCGGCGAGGAGCTCCTCGAGGAGCTTGCGCGCCGGCGTCGGGAGTTGGATGTCGGCGTTGGCGAGTGCCTTCGCGATCTGCTGTCGGTCGGCGGGCTTGAGGTCGGTAGAGGCGATGATCTGTGCCATGTGGTGAAGATAGTCGCAATAAGTGTAAGCATAGATTCGGTTTTTACTCCTTAGTAAGGTTTGGCGCTCGCCTACCTTTCGCGCCATGATTAGAAAACTCCTGGCCGGAGGCTTGGCGACGCTAGCACTCGCGGGCCTCTGTAACTGCAAGACCACCGCGCCCGCCGCCGGAACCCAAGTTTTGGCGAAAGCCCCCACCACCGACATGACGGACGCACGCCAGTACTACGCCCTCCGGGTGTACTCCTTCGATACCGACGCGCAACAGGAAATCACCGACGCGTACCTGAAAGGCGCCTACCTCCCGGCGCTAGAGAGCATGGCCGACGGACCTATCGGGGCCTTCCACCGGAAGACGAACGCGGAGGATACGGCGCGACAGACCTACGTCCTCATCCCGCTCCGCTCCCTCGCGCAGCTCGTGGCCGTAGACACCCTCGGTGCCGCCGACGGGGACGCTGCCGCGCGGGCCTACCTGCAGGCCCCACACGATGCCCCGCCCTACCGCCGCCTCGAGACGATCGTCCTACGGGCTTTTCGCGAGATGCCGACTATGCGCGTTACGCCCCTCACGGGCCCGCGCGCCGAGCGTGTCTACGAACTGCGCAGCTACGAAGGCCCCACCGAGGAGCGCTACCGCATGAAGGTCGACATGTTTAACGCCGGCGGGGAGGTGACGCTCTTCGATCGCTTGGGGTTTAACGCGGTTTTCTACGGTGAGGTCCTGGCTGGAGCCGCGCAGCCGAACCTGATGTACATGACGACCTTCGACAACCGCGCGACGCGGGATTCGCTCTGGGGCGAGTTCGGCAGTGCCCCGGAGTGGAAGGCGCTCTTGCAGGAGGAGAAGTACAAGAACACGGTGTCGAAGAACACGCAGCTCTTTTTGGAGCCGACCGCGTACTCGGGGTATTGAAGACTGGGTAGATGACAGAGGCAGATTTCGCCAACACTTATACTCAACCTTTCCCCTCGTGGACCATCTCCCGCACTAAGCGCTCCGCCTGCGCCAGCACCGTGTCCGTGGCCAACTTCTGCATGTCGGGCGGGTAGCCGAACCGACGCAAGATTCGCTTGACTACAACGCGTAGCTTGGCGCGGGCCGACTCGCGCACCGTCCAGTCAATTGTAGAGGATTGGCGGACCTCCTCAAACAGCACGACCGCCAACTCACGCAACTTGTCCTGCTCTAAAACCTGCCGCGCGCTGTCATTGCTCGCCACCGCCGTGTAGAAGGCGTACTCGTAGGCCGTCAACTTCATCGCACTCGCCTCGGCGTCGGACTCGACGATCTCCTTGCTCAGGTCGATAAGCTCCTGAATGACTTCGGCGGCGGTCAAGATTTTATTTTGGTAACGTTTGATAACCGCTTCTAAAGCTACTCGTAAGCTCCTCGATTTGACGAGGTTAATCTTCGACCGAACCGTAATTTCGTCATTGAGCAGCTTCCGCAAAACCTCCAGCGCGAGGTTCTTCTGCTCCATGTTCTTGAGTTCGGCGAGGAACTCTTCGCTGAGGATGGAAATGTTGGGCTTCTTGATGCCGGCCGCGTCGAAGACATCAACCACCTCGTCGCTCACCAGGGCCTGGTCGATGACCTGCTTGACGGCGGTGTCTAACTCTTCGCGGGTCTTGCCTTGCGCTACTGGGTCGAGCTTGACGAGGCGCGACTTGACGGCCTGAAAGAAGGCCACCTCGTCCTTGGCGTCGAGGGCGGCCTCGTGCGGGATCGCGATCGCGAAGACCTTCGACAGCGCCGTGGTCTCCCGGAGGAAACGCTTCTTACCGTCGTCGAGCCCGAGCACGTGGTCGAGCGCCAGCTGTAGCAATCGCAGCTTCCTGCCCGTGTCCGCGTCGAAGTACTCCTCGTAGGCGAAGCCGTGCATCATGCCGCTGAGCACGTCGAGCTTCACGAGCATCAGTGGCACGGCCTTGTCCTGCGCCTGCGCCGGGTCGCCCTTGCCGCCGGCGTCGCTGTAGAACTTCAGCGCTCGCTTCAGGTCGCTCGCGATGCCGAGGTAGTCGACGATCAGGCCGCCGGGCTTGTTCTTGTAGACGCGATTGACGCGCGTGATGGCCTGCGCGAGGTTGTGGCCCTGCATCGGCTTGTCGATGTAGATCGTGTGGAGGCTCGGGGCGTCAAAACCCGTGAGCCACATCGCGCACACGATGACGAGTTCGAGTTCGTCGGCGGGGTCTTTCATCCGCTCGGCGAGCTTGCGGCGATCGCTCTTGGTGGTGTGGTGCCGCCCGATCTTGGCGCCCTCGCTGCTCGCGGCCGTCATCACGACCTTGATCTTGCCACGGTTGAGGTCGGCGTCGTGCCACTCGGGCCTGAGGGCGACGATGGCGTCGAACAGGTCGGCCGCGATGCGCCGGCTCATGGCCACGATCATACCCTTGCCCACGTTGACGCTCTGGCGCTCGCCGAAGTGCGCCACGAGATCGGCCGCGATAATCTGGAGGCGTTTGCTGCTGCCCACCAGTGCCTCGAGCTGCGCCCACTTGGCCGTCTTGCGGTCGTCTTCTTCGAGCAGGTCGAGTTCGGCATCCATGTCGTCCACGAGGGCCTTGCCCTCGTCGCTGAGGGCCACGCGCGCCAAGCGACTCTCGTAGTAGATCGGCACGGTGGCCCCGTCGGCGACGGCCTGCGCGATGTCGTA
>JBGTKC010000155.1:0-4926 GCA_041744755.1 Saprospiraceae bacterium | reverse complement strand
CCGAAACGCTAAACCCCCGGTTCCTCAGCCTTTACAACAGACTTCCACCTTCACGTCAACCAAAACCACACCGTCGTGAAGCTCCTCTACCTGTTCGTTTTAACTCTCCTACTGGGCGGCTTTCGCCAAAACCTCCACGCCCAGGACGCGCGCCTCTTCGACCCGGCCCTCGCACCCTTCTACCACGGCGTAGCCTCCGGGGACCCGCTCCCGGACGGCGTCATCCTCTGGACCCGGATCACGACCGAGCAACCGACCGCCGAGCTCGACTACTACGTGGCGCGTGACACCACCTTCGCCACCATCGTCGCGCAGGGCACCGTCGCCACCGACGCCTCGCGCGACTACACCGTCAAGATCGACCTCCGCGGCCTGAAGCCGGCCACCACCTACTATTACGTCTTCCGCCACGACGGGCGCAACTCCCTCGTCGGCCGCACCCGCACCGCACCGGCCAACGACGCCCCCACCGACCAGCTCCGCTTCGCGCTCATGAGCTGCTCCAACTACGACGCGGGCTTCTTCAACGTGTACGACCGCGTGGCCGACCGCGCCGACCTCGACGCCGTGTTCCACGTCGGGGACTACATCTACGAGTACGCCGACGGCGTGTACGGGGACCCGAGCCTCCCGGACCGCGTCACCTACCCCGATGCCGAGATCACCACCCTCGACGAGTACCGCGGCCGCTACTCCCTGTACCGCCTCGAGCGCGCCCTCATCCGCGCGCACCAGCAGCACCCGTGGATCGTGACCTGGGACGACCACGAGGTCGCCAACGACGCCTGGGAGTTCGGCGCCCAAAACCACCAACCCGAGACCGAGGGCGACTACGGCAAGCGCAAGGCCGAGGCCACGCGGGCGTACTTCGAGTGGCTGCCCCTGCGCGACAACGCCGACTCCACCGTCTACCGCGCCTTCGCCTACGGTGACCTCGCCGACCTGAGCGTGCTTGACTCCCGCCACGAGGGCCGCGACAAGCAGCTCACCAGCATGCTCGACCCGGCCTTCAACACCGACCGCACCGCCCTCGGCGCCGAGCAGCGCGCCTGGTTCATCGATCGCCTCACGACCTCGAAGGCGAAGTGGAACATCGTCCCGCAACAGGTGCTCTTCGTGCCGTTCAACCTCGGCTTCGCGGCCCGCGGGGGGCAGATCACCAACGCCGATAGCGTCTTCGCGATCGAGTCGGTCTTCCTCGACATCTGGGACGGGTACCCCTACGAGCGCGACCTCCTCATCGACACCATCGCCGCCTCCGGTGCGCAGAACGTCGTAATCCTCACCGGCGACATCCACTCCTCCTTCGCGGCGGATGTCACGAAGCAGCCCGTGCTCTACCCGCTGGCGCAGACCAACTACCTGCCACTGCCCTCGCCGAGCTACGACCCCGCCACCGGGCGCGGGAGTGTCGGGGTCGAGTTCGTGACCCCGAGCGTGACGGCGGCCAACTTCGACGAGAACATCGGCAAGGCCGCCTCCGACCAGTTCGAGCGCGTGCTCAATAACCCCATCCCGGTGTCGGCGCAGCTCAGCGTCAACTACAACCCGCACATCAAGTTTACCGACCTCGACCGCAACGGCTACGTGCTGGTAGACGTGAAGCCCGACACGCTCCAGGGCGACTTCTACTACGTCCCGACGATCGCGCGCGTAGCTGCGGGCGAGGAGTGGGGCGCTGGCCTCGCGACGGCCTCCGGAGAAAACCACCTCAACACCGTGCCCCAGCCGAGCCGCCCGAAGGCCGAGGCCCCGGTGCTCGCCGGCGAGCGGGTGTCCCCGTTCGTACCCGCCAACGAGCGTGGGACGGCCGCGGTGCAGCTCATCCACAGCGCCTACCGCCAGACGCTCCGCGTGGAGCTCGACGGCGAGGTCATCGTGCCCTCGTTCGCGTTTCGTACGGCGACGCCCTTCCTAGAGGTGCCCGCGGGCGACTCCGTGCGACTGAGCTTCATCCCCATCGGCGGGCCGGTGCCGGCCGCGGACAGCGTGAGTTACACCGTCTACTTCGAGGCCGACGGCCGTTACGTGGCCGTAGCCGCCGGCGACTACGACACCGACCGCACCATCGACCTCAGCATCGAGACCTTCAAAGGTGCTCCCGCGAGTGCGGCCCCCGGCAAGGTAGCCGTACTCGCGTTCCACGGCGCGAAGGATGCCCCGGCGGTGGTCGGGCGCCTGCTGCCCACTGGTCCGAGCGCGCGCCTCGACTTCACTGAGTTCGCTGGCTACCAGGAGATCGTCGCCAACCAGACCTACACCTTCACCGTGGCCGCGGCCTCCGAGCCGACGAAGCCGCTGGCGACCTACCGCACGAGTCTCGAGTTCTGGAAGGGTCGCACGGCCGTGGTCTTCGCCAACGGCCGCCTCGACAACAAGACCTTCCAGTTGTGGGTCGCACTCGACAACGGGGGCACCTACCCGCTGTTCCCGGTCGATGGCGACGTCAACAATCCTGCGCTACAGGCCCCGCCGGTGTTCGCCGACGTGGAGGCGCCGCTGCTACTGGGTGTATATCCGAACCCCGCCGGCACGCAGCAAACCATCCGCTTCGCCGTGGCTGAGACGCAGGCCCTGTCCATCGACCTCATCAACGTCCAGGGCCAGCGCGTACGGCAGGTGTTCCGCGGCGAGGTGACAGAGGGCATGTACTCGCAACCGGTAGACCTGTCGGGTCTCCCCGCTGGGGCCTACTTCTACGTCGTGGAGAGTGCCGACGGCCGTACGCAGACCTTGCGCGCCGAGATCGGGCTGCGGCCGTAGGAACAGGTTTTTGCCGAAAGGCGAATGAAGACGTACACCGCTGCCTTTCCATCCATTGATTCCCGGAAGTTGGTCCACGCAAGTGCAACGGTGCTTCGCTGATCGAGTGTGAGGCAGCCCTCTTGCGGGGGCTGCCTCTTTTTCGTACGTAGCGGCAATCGTTTTTTGGCAAATAGCCGCGCTCGATTCGAACCTACCGCCGTGCCCCACTTTCGCGGCTGATGCCGGCTCTCGATTTCCTCCTCGCCCACCCCCGCAAGATTACCTTCGGGTGGTTGCATTTTTTCGGGAGTGCGGTGGGGCAGACGTTTTTCGTGAGTCTGTTTGTGGCGAGCGTCACGGCACAGTTCGGGTGGAGCGAGCGGACCTTCGCGGGGCTGTACTCCGGGGTGACGCTGGCCTCGGCGGTGGCGCTGCCGTTTGTGGGTACGCTGGTGGACCGGCACCGGGCGCGGTACGTGAGTACAGCCACGGCGTTGGCGCTAGCGTTGGCGCTGTTGACCTTGGCGCTTACGCAAGACGTGCTGGTGTTTGCGGTGGCGCTGTTTGTGGCGCGATTGGGTGGCCAGGGGGTGCTGCCGTTGATTGGGTCGACGGTGATCGGTCGCTTCTTCGATACCTCGCGCGGCAAGGCGCTGTCGGCCACGGTGATCGGGACGGCGCTCTCGGAGATTGTGTTGCCGCCGCTGGTGGTGTGGGGGATGCAACGCGCGGGCTACGAGACTGTGTGGGTAGTGGCGGCCGGATTTATGGCGCTGGTGTTCGTGCCGTTGATGTGGTGGCTGGTGCCGCGGCGAGACCCATTTCAGAAGGCTGAGGCGCTGGCGGATCCGAGGGCGGGGGTCGTGCCGCAAGGTGCTACCGTGTTGCCGGGCGCGCGGGCCGTTTTGCCGAAAGGCGTAGAAGCTCAGCGCAGTTGGACACGGACGGAGGTCTTGCGGGACCCAAAATTTTGGCTCGTGGTGCCAGCCTTTGTCTTGACGCCCTTCGTGCTGACGGGGATCATCTTCAACCAGGCGCTGGTGGCCGAGCTGCGTGGGTATACGGCTACCTGGATGGCCTTCGGGATCAGTGCTTACGGACTGGCGCGGGGGGCGATGACGCTGTTTGGCGGTGGACTGATTGATCGCCTTTCGGCAAAACGACTGGTGCGCTTCGTGGCGGCGCCGATGCTGTTGGGTTTGGTGTGTCTGCTCGTGATTGAGGGAGAGGCGGCGGTGCCGGCCTTCTTTATTTTGGCGGGGGCCACGGCGGGGAGTGAGTCTGTGCTGTGGCCGGCACTGTGGGCGGAGCGGTACGGGCCGGCCCACTTGGGCAGCATTAAGAGTGCTACGCGGGTGCTGATGGTGTTGATGACGGCGGTAGCGCCGGTGCTTTTTAGTTGGCTGTTGGGGTTTGGGCTGGGGCTACTTTTGGTTGTGTTGTTGGGGTATGCGGCGGTGGCGGTGGGCTTGGTGTGGAGCCGGGCAATTGTTGATTGACAATTTTTACGGTCTACCGCGGGTGGGTTTGAGGTCGGTCGATTTTGCTCAGTGTGCCACCGGGGACGGGTTTCTGGTCGGCTGGCCGACCCCGTCGCGTCCCACGATTTGGCGAAACCCGTCCCCGGTGGCACGCGGAGCTTTGGGTAGGGCGCAGGGTAGGCCTACCGGCGGCGCCGACCTCGTTTTGGCGAAAGCCCCGCAATAATGCCCAGGCCAATAACGCCCGTAGCCGACAAGCCTGCCAGTAGCCACGGCAGACTTCGATCTGCAACCGGCGGCGGCACCGAGGTAAGTCCATCTTCGCCGCTGTAGTGCGCGGGCTCCTTGGTGTACCTTCCGTAATTCGGGCGCTGTGGCTGCGCGGCGTAGCGCTCCAGCTGCTGCGCGAGGTAAGGCTTCGACAGCGAGCGCCCGTGGCCGGCCGCCAGCACTTTCGGACGGAGCGTAGCCAAGTACGTGACGCTAGCCTCCGCGGCGTCCCAGTCGGGCGTCATGGGGACGGGTGCGCGGGCGAGCTCGCGCTCGTGGGTGACCTGCGTGACCCAGCTGTCGAGGTCCATAGTGGCGAGGGCGTCCCCGGCCAGTAGCACGGCGTCGGATGCGCGCCACAGGGATACGTGCCCGGCGGTGTGCCCCGGGGTGTGGATCCACTCCCAGCCCGGCATCGCGGGGACGGTCC
>JBGTKC010000154.1:0-29780 GCA_041744755.1 Saprospiraceae bacterium | reverse complement strand
TAGTACGAGAGGACCGGGTCGGACGCACCGCTAGTGTACCGGTTGTGGCGCCAGCTGCACCGCCGGGTAGCTATGTGCGGGACGGATAAGCGCTGAAGGCATCTAAGCGCGAAGCCGGCCACAAGATGAGTGCTCCATTGCTGTAGAGCATGTAGGGCCGTGGGAGACGACCACGTCGATAGGCTACAGGTCGAAGCGTGGTAACACGCGCAGCCGAGTAGTACTAATCGCCCGATAGCTTCCTTTAATTTATTTGCGACCTCACGTGGTCACGCAAAATCGATCCGCCGCAGCTTAGGCTCGGCACTTCTTCCAATATCCTTGTCAAACGACCTTGTCCACTGGCGCGCCATGATACAGGTCAGCGAGAAATGTCTCGCTCTCGGGCTCACACCCGGACCAAAGTTTTAAGGCGGTTATAGCGGGGGGGATCCACCTCTTCCCATTCCGAACAGAGAAGTTAAGCCCCTTAGCGCCGATGGTACTGCCCCAAGCGGGTGGGAGAGTAGGTAGCCGCCGCCTTTTCTAAGATCGTAAAGGGTCGTCCAGCACTTGTGCCGGGCGGCCCTTTCGTCGTTTAGGGTCTAGTCTGCATGAATTCGGCAATGGAGTCTCGAGGCCTGTACCGGCCGCCGCACCTATCCATTCATCGCCCCAACCGTTACTCGTGCGACCACGCACACCCTACTCGCAAGCCACCGCAAGTGAAATCTCACGCCTTATTGATCGAAGCCCTGTGGATCGGACTAGCCGCCGCGCTAGCCGCCGGGCTTTGCCTGCCGCCGTACCTGAAGTTTGGACCCTACCTGTACGCCGCCGAAATCGCTGGAAGCGTTTTCCTACTCGCTACCCTCGCTCGGCTCCTGCTCTTTTCTCACCAAGCGCCATGGCTCTCGCCCCGGTATATGAAGGGCGTACTCTCTATCCTCAGCGTGCCCATCTTCCTGTTTGCCGTGCTGACGCTCAACAACGTCCAGACCCTCGTCGACGCGGAGGGACTGGACGCGATCTTCGTGTACGCCAGCGGTGAGGAAGCCGTTCAGTGGGGCACTTACCTGCGTGACCTAACCGTATTTGCCTGCGCGGGGACCTTCATCGGCGCGGTTGCACTCCCGGTCGTCCTCATCGTCCGGCTCTGGAGACAGGTCAAGGAGCAGGCCCGCACCAAGTTTTCGCGAAAGCGCGCCGCCGCCACACGGTGAGCTGCCCCGCCGTGATGAGCGCGATGAGCCCCCATCGGCGCTATCTCTGGCTTCACCCGAAGCGTCCACGCAATTCGTGGTAGAGCTTCGTCTGTGCGGCCTCTACTTTGGCGAGCTTGTCGGAGCTCAACACCACCGCTGCGTGGTAGCGCTTAGGTACGTGCTGCACGTCCGCGTCCAGGTGGATGTCTTGCAACTGCGGCCACTCCTGACCGACGGTGCGGATCGTAACCGCCGCAAAACGTCCGTTGTCTTCCGGCGCGGTGTATTTCGCGCCCGTTAGTTCGGCCAGCTCCAGCTTCGCCCACTCGGCCCAGAGGTTTACGCCGGTAGCGTGCGCGAGCATGTCCGAGATGTGTGCCCCGCCCACGCGGCTAGAGGTCTCCAAGAATAGAAATCTTCCTTGCGCATCGCGGATCCACTCGGTGTGGCTTGCGCTAAAACGCAGGCCGAATGCCTTCATGACGCGCCCGGTAAGCACCGCGAGCTCCTGGCTGTCGGCGGACGCGGGATCGAGTGTTCGCGTCTGGAACGTACCCCCGCCCTGGACGATGCTCAGGGGTGGGTCGACGTAGGCGCTCGAGCGCACGAACTGCACCTTGTGCTCCCGCACCAGCGCATCGACGTGGAAGACCTGTCCCGGGGCAAAACATTCGATCAGGAAGCGGTAGGCGTCCTCGCCCAGTTCGTCGTACACCCGCAGGGCCTCCTCGGAATCGTCCACTTTGCGGATCCCGAGGGCCGAAGCCTCGCTGCGGGGCTTGATCACGTACGGTCCGGGCGCTTTCGCGCAAAACTCATCGACTTGGTGTCTCCTGAACATCGCACTGAACGCCGGCGAAGGAATCCCGTGCTCCTGCGCCAGCATGCGCATCGCGAGCTTGTCGCGGAAGTGCCGCGCCGTAGTTTGGCCCATTCCAGGGATGCGAAACTCCTCCCGGATCAAGGCTGCGTCCTCGACGTCGAAGTCGTCGAGAGCCACCACGCGGTCGATCCCGTGCTCCTGCATGAGCCAGGCCGTCCCCGCGATCATCGTCTGCCTGTCGTGGGGCTTGTCGCGCGAGTCCGGCTGCACGAAGAGTTCGTCGATGTACTCCATCGGCCAGGGCTTGTGCTGGGATTTCTCGCGCGTCACGACGAACACCTTACAACCCGCCTCCCTCAGGGTGCGCATGAAGGGCTCGCCCTTCAGCTCTTCGGCAATACAGAGGAAGTTAATCGACATCAGCGAAAGTTTGTAGGTAGCTGCACAGGAGCGCCACGCCGAAGCCGGTAGCCGCGCGGTCTTTCGTAAATCCGGAGGCCCCAAACGCAACGCCCGCGATGTCGAGGTGCATCCAGCGCGACTTGTCGGCTGCAAAATATTCGAGAAACTTGGCCGCGTTGATGGCGCCGGCCACTGGCAGGCCATGGTAATGCTTGATGTCGGCCACGTCCGACTTGAGCTCCGGCTCGTACTCCTCCCACAGCGGCAGCCGCCAGATGCGCTCGCCGATCGCGTCGCCCACGGCGGCCAGCGCGCGGTAGACCTCGTCGTCGTGCGTGAACGCGGCCGCGCACTCGTACCCGAAGGTCTGCACGGCACTGCCGGTCAGGGTGGCGACGTCGATCGTGAAGTCAGGAGTCGCGACCTCCGGCAGGTAGGCGAGCGCGTCGGCTAGTAGCATGCGTCCCTCCGCATCGGTGTCGGTGATCTCGATTGTCTTGCCGCCGTAATTGCGGATCACGTCACTCGGGAGGTAGGCGTTGCCGGCGATCACGTTTTCCGCCAGCGGGATCAGGCCAGTGAGCGTCACCGGCAGACTTAGCTCCGCAGCCGCGACGAAGGTCCCCAGCACCGCCGCCGCGCCGCCGAGGTCACTCTTCATAAAGCCCATGTTCTTGGACGCCTTGATACTAATGCCGCCGGTGTCGAAGGTGACGCCCTTACCGATTAACCCGAGGTGGTGAGCGCTGCTCACGCCTCCGTACGTCAGCTTCACGAGGCAGGGCGGGTGAGTACTCGCGCGCCCCACCGCCAAGATCCCGCCGAAGCCCTGAATCTCGAGGGCTTCGCTCTCGAAAACCTCGACACCGAACCCGTGTCTGGTCCCGAACTCCGTGATGTAGTCCGCCACATCCATCGGGCGCTTCGCGTTGGCCGGCCGATCGACGAGGTGCATTGCCGCTAACTGGCCGAGGGCAAGAGCCCTAGCCTCTTCGACGGCGACGGCCAGGGCATCTCGGTCCGAAGCGCCCCCGTCGACCCCGTCAATATCGATCTTGGTTTCGGCGAGGACATCGACCGGCCGTTCGCCCTTCCAGAGATCGAGCTGGTAGGCCCCGAGCCACAGGCCCCGAACGAACGCCTTGAATGCATCGAGAGTCGAGTCGAGGGGCTCGTGGGAAGCGTCCCGGGAGGTTGGGGACGAGAGTATCCCCGCGTCGATACGCAGGTCCTGCGGCAGGTCACGAAGCGCGGTCACGAGCTTGCGGGCACTGAACTGCGCATCTCGTACGCCTCCGTCGCCGATACCGAGCAGCAGGACCGCCGCATCGTTGGGATCGGTGACGAGTGTGCCTTTGGTTTTGGCGAAAGCCGCCCCCAAACTGCCCTCGAAGTCGTGGCCTATTTGCTCGGCCGTGATGAGGCGGATGCGCTGGGCGTCGGATTCGCCGTGTGTAGGCGTTAGCGTAATGTGCATGTATGGCGGGTCGCGTTCCTAGCGGAATAGTGTGGTGATGGCTTGAGGGAAGATCGCTCCCCAGGCAGTTTCGTTGTGGAGGCCTAACGGATCGAACTGCGCGTGGACGCGGAGGCGGCGCTTCGGGTGGTGCACAGCCAGTAAGTCGCGATATAACGCGCTGAAGGTCGCGAGGCTTCCCTTCGACTCCTGCATCCCGCCGTAGAGAAATACGGTAGAATCGCCGTAGGTGTGGTCCGGCCAGGCGGAGGGCAGGTGTGGGTCTACCCAGATACTGGGGCTGAGGAGCATCGCTTTCGCAAAAACCTGAGGGTACGCCATTGTGACTAGGAGGCTAGCGAGGCCCCCGAGGCTCGAGCCCCCGATGGCGGTGGACTGCCGCTCGGGGCGCGTGCGGTAGGTGCGGTCGATGAGGGGTTTGAGGTGGTCGACGAGGAAGGCGCCGTAGGCCTCGATCTGTCCCTTTGCAATGCGGGTCTTATGCGAGGGCGCATATTCGAGGATGCGTTTCTCGGCGGCGTGATCGATGGCGACGACGATGAAGTCGCCCCACCCGCGCTCCGCGAGCCAGGCCATGCGCTTGTCGAGCTCCCAGTTGCCGAACGGCGCAAACTCGTCGAAGAGGTTCTGGCCGTCCTGAAGGTAGATGACGGGGTATTCGCGCTGGCAGCGGTCGTAGTCGTACGGGAGGAGCGCGGCGATGCGGCGCGTCGCGAAATCCGCCGGCATCGGGAGGTTGTAGGGGAGGGGCTCGATCCGCGGGAGGAAAGCCTCGTCGTAATTGCGGTTGTCGCACAGGAAGCCGGGCACCACGTCGTACACCTTGCCCTCGCCCGCGTAATGGCGGTTGGTCCGGCGGTTACCCCACTCATTGAGCTCCTCGGTCCCCCAGGACCCGAGGTGGTATTTGTACTCCACCGACTGCCCGGTCCAGGGCGCCTTGGCGGTGTAGACCCCGGGGGATTTGCGACGGAGGCGGACTACCCCCGTCGTAGTACTCCAGCCATTGAGCGAACCGGAGCAGGCGACTTCCTCGGCCGTACACCCCGGGGCAATCAGCTCGATGGACGTAGTAGGTTTACTCATATACTTGACTTGCGAGCGCCGAAATGTAGCCGTTTGGCGGGGGATTCCGACGGTTTTCCGAGAACCGGTCCCGGGGCGCGGGAGTGGGCACCTTCGTTGCACGCTTCGTGAAGGCGACTCGCCGGGGGGGGGCTGCACTCTCCACCGACTACGAGACTAGGCACCATCCTTGCCGTGCAAACGCGGATCCCTGTTCTCGGAAGCGTCCCGCCCATGCCGTCACCTTTACTCCGCTACCTCCATCTGCTGGGTGCGCTGTGCTTTGCGCTCTCGGTCGGCGCACAGGCGGATCTCTCGGTGCGGATGCGGCTCCCCTCCGCGGCGGCCAAGGCCGACGAAGCTATCACGGCAACGATCTATCTCGAGAACGAGGGCACGGCAACGAGGAACGGTCTCCGGGTGCAGCTTCGGCTTACCGCTGGGCTCTTTTACGTCGACTACCTCAACCACCCGCGAGCGTTCGACGAGACTACCCTCGAGTGGAGCGTCGCCACCCTCGACCCCGGCCGCAGGGATAGCTTACTTGTACGCATCCAGCCCAACGTCGGGGGCGTCCATACGCTCGTCGCTGAACTCATGTTTGCAGACGGGCCAGATTGGGACTCGACCCCGGGCAACGGCATCAGCTACGAAGACGACCAGGACGAGGTCTGCCTCAGCGTACCGATCATCGTCGACTGCGGACAGCACGCCGTCCTCCGCGCGCCACGCGGGCGCGGGTCCTACACCTGGTACCGCAACGACACCATCCTGCTTTACGCCAAATCAGACACGCTCCACCCGCAACAGACTGGCGCGTATCGCTTCCAGGTAGACGGCGAGTCCTGCGCGTCCGGCAACTGCTGCCCGGTGCGTTTCGTGCGCCAGGCCTGCGCGGCCGACATGGCACTCGTCCTCACGACCCAAGCCAGCCCGTCAGGCCCCAACTACCACAACCTCACCCTGACGCTCCTGAATGAAGGTAGCGCGCCTGTGAGTCGGACCGAGTACTACCTAACTACTTCGGCGTACTTGCGCCTCTCCGACCAGACCGACGCGGAGCTTTGGCAGATCAGTCCGGATCGCATGCGCCGCAGCTACGAAGGCGTCATCCGCCCGGGCGACTCGGCGATCGTCAAGATCGGGATTCAGACCCTGCCCGGGGGCACCACGAAGGACTACCGCGTCTTCGCCGAGGTATCGGCCTTCTTCTCGGGTACGAGCCGCCTCTTGGACGTCGACTCGACCCCCGACGAAGATCCTACTAACGACACCGTAGTCGACAACGGGCGGCGCCTCCCGCGCGCCATCGACGAGGACGACAGCGACATCGTCCTCCTGAGCAACTGTCCGCTGGCCACGGTAACGGGAGTGCGAAAAGCCTGCATCAATGAAGCCTTTACGCTCGCGGCCTCGGTGCCTGCGGCCGACAAGGTCACCTACGCGTGGACGGGGGATGCCGTGCTGAGCTGCCGCGACTGTGCGAGCCCAAGCGTCACGATCTCGAAAACGACAGACCTCACCTTGGCGGTAAAGACCGCCGAGGGCTGTGAGCAGCGTGAGGTGATTAGGATCGAAGCCGAGGAATGTACTCAGCAAGTGCTGATGGTGGTGAGTCCTTACGGCAAAACGCAGGAGTGCCTCGCATCCAACTTAAGGACAACGGCGGCGTGGTGCGGGGGACAGGTAGCCTCGGCCATCACGATGGGCGACCTGCGCACGGCCTCCGGGCAGGTCTGCATCAACGCCAAGACCAGCGGGCAGTGGGCGGGGCTCGCCGTGCCTTGCCTAGAGTTGTGCGAAGCGGGCAACTGCAGGCCCGTCAACGTGCAGGTGCTCGCGCTCCCGAAGAAAGACACCGTCCCGGCGCCGGCGACCGGTAGCGTCTGTCTTACCGCAGTACTCCAGACCCAGTCCACCATCATCGGGTCGCGGATCCTCGACAACTCTGGCGCCGTGACACTCGTCGCCGCCGGCTCGAACTGCTACGACGTCCGTAGGCCCAAGGAAGCCTACGCCGCCCAGACGATCACCGTCATCCACGAGTACCGCGTGCTGGATCGCGCGGTGTACGATACGACCCTCGTGAGAATTGCCGCCAGCAACGCCTGCTTGTTTGCGGTTTTGGCGAAAGCCGGATACGACATCGCCGTGCCCAGCACCGAGCAGCCAAACCTCTGCATTCTTGGCGCACGACAGCTCGTGACTACGCTCACGTACCGTTTGGACGGCCAGCCCCTCGCCGCCCCGAGTACGGGGTGTGACGAATACAGGCTCGCCAAGTTCTCCCTGCGCGGCTTACCGGTCAACTACGCTGACAACGGCTGGCGGATCGAGCGCTACGAGGCCGGAGGGCAGCTGATCATCTCCGCGAAGCAAGCGAGTACGCTGGCCGGGGTCGCAGAACTCATCAAGGCTACCGACCCAGCGTCGAAGGTGCGCGTGGTCGTGGACCAGAGAACGCTCGAGGTCGAGGACTTTACGAAGTCCCCGTCGCGGCTTCGCCTACGGCACTTGGCCACCAATACGCTCCTCGACCTAAAGCCCGTGATCGTCAATGGCTTCCGGGGGTGGACGCTGCAATTGCCAGCCGGGCTCTCGCCGAAGCGCTACGCGCTGATCGCCACGAACGTCGAGGGCTGTAGTGACACGGCCCGCGTGACGGTAGCGGGCGCGCAGAAACAAGAATTCACCCGGGACACCACCCGCCTCCAGATCGAGGTCGGCGAACCGCTCTTCCTCGCGGACCTCAAGGGCTATACCCTGCCGACGGGTGCTACCTGGAAGCCACTCTCAAACGGTTACACCGCAAGCCTTTCGACCGTGGGCACCAGCACTTTCACCTTTACGAAAGCAAGCGAGAACCAGACCTCGGAGCGGACCTTCGTCATCAAGTGCGTCGAGTATGCCTGCGTTCCTCTGGCCGCGAAACCGACTCTTACGATCACCGCCGAGAAATGTGTCGCTCAAAACGTTCCCCTAGCACTTACGAGGGCAAACCTCAGCGCCACCACTACCGCCGGCAGTGTTTCGGATCTCGAGAAGGTTACCGGGAGCCGTGCGGGTGCCTCGTTTAACCTCGATCAGCTAAGCGACCGCGGGCTCTCCGCGCGGTATACGGTCGCGGCCTGGCCGGGTGTCAACGGCGCGACGGGGGTGGCAGGCAACGTCCAAAGCATCATCAGTCAGCTGCGTAAGGCCGGTGCGGAGGTGTACATCGACTGGTCCACCGGGCAACTCTACGCCGCGGGCGCGGGCGTCGGGAGCCTCAAGCTAAGCAGCGGGGATGGGCAGAGCTACTCGCTCGACGCGGCCCGCCAGACGCTCGACACCTACGGCACGCTATACCTGAAGCCCGGTGCTAGCACTGTCTCGGTATCGGGTAGCAACTGTAAGGCCACCATCAGCGCAGAGCTAAAGTGCAAGCCACGCATCGTCGTTAACAAGGGCCCGATCGTCGTGAAGGTTGGTGAAGGCTTCTTGTTCGCCTTAGGTCAAGGCGCCCTGCCGGCGGGATACGCGTTACGAGTGGATACGTGGAAGCCTCAGGACGCCGCGGAGCGCAAAGGGTCCCGGACGTGGAAGAAGGAGGACCTGAGCTTAAGCTTGGCGGACGACGCGACCACGCTCGTCGTCGTGGCGTCGGTAGCGCTCGCGTCTCCGGTCGAGATCGTGGTAGAGGCCTGTAGCACTTCCGGTGACTGTATTGACGTCGTCTTTCAGGTTTCGACCGCCGGGGCGGTTTGCAGCCTCGAGCTTTGGTCCACCGAGCGTACCGAAGCCACGATCGCCGTCGGGCGCGAAACGCTAGCCTACGCCCTGCCGACCGATTTTGATCCCGCTACCGACCAGGTGCACGTCGACGGCAAACCCACCGCAAGTATCGCGCAGGTGAAACAAGTCGTCGTGCGCACTTACTCCGCAAAGGCGGACTACAAATCCCTTCGCACGCCTTTCGGCAAAACCGTCAACGTCGTCAATGGGGATATCGCCGCCGCCGCAGGCGTGGCGTTCGAGCGCGCTACGGTACGACCGTCCACTACCGAGATTACAGTCGATGGCGGCGAGGTGGCCGAAGGTCTCTACGGCCAACTCGCCAGTGGAACGTGGCAGTCGATCACTCCCCTCGTCGAGCGCTCCGAGATAGTTCCCGCAGTACTTTTGACGGAGGGGACCCACGTCATCGCCATCTCGAGAGCAGACGCCTCCGGTCGAACATGCGTGGACTCCGTGACCGTGGTCGCGAAGAAGGCGCGCGTCTCTAACCGCCGCGAAACTCTCGACTTGGTCGTAGGTGAGATGCAGCGCTTCTGTCTGCCGGCCGCCCGGAAAGATGCCATCGTCGTGGGGCTGACCAAAGACTGCCCTGATGCCAGCGGTGAATCGGTCACCGTCGATTGGTCCGGCGAATGTCTCTCGCTCACCGCCATGGAGGCGGGCGAGGAGCAGATCTGCGTGCGGAGGCTTTACCTCGACGGTGGCGTCGACTCGATCGAGCTCCGCATGCGGAGCGTCGCTCTGCTGGAGCTCGACGTCATCCCCGACCGAGATACGATCGACTTCGGGCAGTACAAGGTATTGGAGGTGCTGCGCAATGATAAACTCGCGGATGAGGCCCTGAGCCTGAGCCTCGTGAGTGAGCCCTATTTCGGTCGCGCGCAGGTGGTTGGCAACTCCGCCATCGAGTACCTCCACTACGGCAGCGACTGCGCCACGGACATATTCACCTACGAGGTCTGCCAGGGCGAGGTCTGCGACTCGACCACGGTCGAGGTCATGATTTACTGTGACGAGCTACTGGTGTACAACGGCATGAGCCCCAACGGCGATGGCGTCAACGAGGAATTTACCGTCCTCGGCCTCGGGCAGTATCCTAAGCACCAGATTTCGGTCTTCAACCGATCTGGCAACAAGCTCATCGACTTCCGCGAGTACACCAACGACTGGCGCGGGATCATCGGCGGACAGCCGCTGGCAGAGGGGACGTATTTCTACGTCATCGACCTCGGCAACGGCGATAGCAGAAGCGGCTATTTACAGTTGAGTAGATAAATCTGGAGTAGTCCGACGGAACAAATTGTTTTACATTGCGCGTCCGGTAGCCGCTCAGCGCGACGACGGATCGAAATGCAAGACGAAACCCTCCACGCGATCGCGCTGAGCTACCTCAGTGGCGTCGGCCCCATTCGGGCACGCAAACTCCTCGCGGTTGCGGGGAGCTTCCAGGCCTGCTTCGCACTCGACGAGAGTACGTACGCTCAGCTCAAGCTCCCTGCGGTCGCCTACGAGCAGATCCGGGATCGCAAGGTTTTGGCGGCAGCCGAACGCGAAGCCCGCTTCATCGAGCACCACGAGATCGAGGTCCTCGATTGCCTCTCAGAAGGTTTCCCGAAGCGGCTCGACGAGCTGCCGGATTCACCGGTGGTGTTATACAAACGGGGAAGTGCCGATCTGTCGCCCGCCCGCACGATCGCCGTCGTCGGTACCCGCAAGCCTACCCCACACGGGGTCGCCGCGTGCGAGCGGATCGTCGAGGAGCTCGAGCCCTACGGCGTGACCGTGATCAGCGGCCTGGCTTACGGCGTGGACATCGTGGCGCACCGCGCGGCGTTGAACTGTGGCGCGCCGACGTTTGGGGTCCTCGCACACGGCCTCGGAGAGATCTACCCGTCGAGCCACAAGGCCACGGCCCTCGACATGTTGCACCAGGGCGCGCTCGTCACGGAGTACCCGAGCGGCATGCGGTCGCGCCGGGAGTTTTTCCCGCAGCGCAACCGCGTCATCGCAGGCCTCAGTGACGCCGTGGTCGTGATCGAGAGCGCGGAGCAGGGTGGGTCCATGATTACGGCCAAACTGTGCGAAGGCTACAACCGGGCACTGTTCGCCCTGCCGGGACGGACGGTGGACCCGATGAGCAAAGGCTGCAACACGTTGATCAAGTCTCAACGCGCTGCCCTCCTCGAAAGCGGGAAGGACATCGCCTACCAGCTCGGTTGGGACGGGGCCCCGGGTGCGGTGGCGCCGCAGGTCCAACTCCAGCTCGAGAGCTTTACCCCGATTGAGCGCTCGGTGGTCGACTTACTGCAGCAGGGGGTCAGTATGGACATCGACACAATTTCACACCGCGCTTCTCTCGGAAGTGGCCAACTTGCGAGCACATTGCTCGAACTCGAGTTCCGGGGCGTCGTCCGGGCGTTACCGGGCAAACGATATACGCTGTCATGATGTCATACGCTCTCACTGGCACCCGGCGCCTGCTTTTGCTGAATTGCGGATGCATCGCCTTGATTACCCTCGCTTGCCAGCGCACTCCCGTGAGGGAGAACCCGATTATCGCCACGCCGGTAGCCGGCGAGCGGACCCTACCCACGGAGGCCGCGCCACTCAATATCGTCTTTATGGTCGCCGACGGCATGGGGCTCGGGCAGCTCTCTGCCGGGATGTTCGTCAACGACGACGAGATCGCTTTCGAGCGAATGAAGACCGTCGGCCTCCACAAGCCACGGAGCTCGGACAACCTCGTCACCGACAGCGCCGCCGGGGCGACGGCGTTTAGCTGCGGCGTTAAGACCTACAACGGCGCCATCGGCGTCAACCCCGACGGCTCTGCCTGCCCGACGATCCTCGAGTACGCCCACGACCTCGGGATGCCGACGGGGTTGGTGGTCACCTCGACCATAGTACACGCCACCCCCGCGGCCTTCTTCGCGCACGAGGGCCTTAGGAGCAGCTACGAGAACATCGCCGCGCAACTCAACGACGCGAGTGTCGACTTCTTCATCGGCGGGGGGCAGAAGTTCTTCCAGCAACGCACTGGTGACACCCGCGACCTCGTGGCCGAGATGCGGGGACGCGGTAGGGTAGTGGAGAGTTATTTCGACAAGACGATAGACCAGGTTTCGGCTTCCGCCAAAACCACGTACGGGTACTTTACCGCCGATAATGACCCGCTGCCGGCCAGTCAAGGGCGCACGTACCTGGCGCCAGCCAGCACGCTCGCTTTGGACTATCTAGCCGCCCGGGATACGGCCGGGCGAGGGTTCTTCCTAATGATCGAAGGCTCGCAGATCGACTGGGGCGGACACGCCAACAACGGTGAGTACATCGTGACGGAGGTTACCGACTTCTCTAGGACCGTGGACGCCGTGCTCGACTGGGCCGCCGCACGTGGCAATACGCTCGTTGTCGTGACGGCCGACCACGAGACGGGTGGCTTCGCGGTGAATTACGGCTCTCGGCCGGATTCGATGATCTATGCCTTCACGACCGACTACCACACCGCGACGATCATTCCGGTCTTTGCCGAAGGACCGGGCGCGTCTGCTTTCGGTGGGATGTACGAGAACACCGAGATCTATACCAAGCTCCGCAGCGCAATCGGTAACGCGCGCGAGCGTCGGGCGCGTTAACTAAGTGAGGCAGACGTTTTGGCGAAAGCCTAATCGATCTACAGGTGGCGTTCGGCGTGGTAACTCGAACGAACCAACGGTCCGGATTCCACGAACTCGATGCCGATCTCCTGCCCTACGACCTTGTACTCGGCAAACTGAGCCGGGGTGACGAACTCCGCGACCGCGATGTGCATCTTAGTTGGCTGGAGGTACTGGCCGATCGTGAGCACGTCACAGCCATGCCGGTGGAGGTCGGCCATGATGGCGTAGACCTCGTCGGGAGTCTCCCCGAGGCCAACCATGATCCCGCTCTTCGTGCGCTTGCCGGCAGCCTTCGTGCGCTCGATCTGCTCGAGGGATCGGTCGTAGCGCGCCTGCGGGCGCACCTTGCGGTAAAGCCGCTGGACGGTTTCCATGTTGTGACTCACGACTTCCTGACCGCCTGCAATCATGCGTGATAGCGCATCCCAATTACCGCGCGTGTCGGGGATGAGGGTTTCGATTGTAGTGGCGGGCGTCCGCTCTTTCACGAGGCGCACGGTCTGATACCAAATCTCGGCCCCGCGGTCCTTGAGCTCATCTCGGTTGACGCTCGTGATGACGGCGTGTTTGACGCCCATCAGGTCGATGGCCTCGGCTACGCGCCTGGGCTCGTCCTCGTCGTATTCATTGGGTCTCCCCGTTTTGACGGCGCAGAAGCTGCACGAGCGGGTGCAGGTGTTGCCAAGGATCATGAAAGTAGCCGTACCGGCGCCCCAGCACTCTCCCATGTTTGGACAATTGCCGCTCTGACAGATCGTATTGAGCTTGTATTCGTCCACGAGGCGTCGCACCCGCTTGTAGTCCTCACCGATAGGGAGCTTGACCCGCAGCCAGTCCGGTTTGCGGGTCCTCCCTGCGGGCTCCAGAGGTGCGAAGGCTGTATCTGTTGCGCTTCCCGCGGGGGCAGGTGTAGAAGTTACGATGGGAAGTTCGACCATGCTGCAAGATCAACCGACTACCCGCGTGCCTGTTGCGAGGAGGGGGTGCCGTTTACGCAGAAACGACCGGTGGCTCTGGATTCGGTGATCAACGCCGCTTGCCCAGGTGTACGTTGATGAAAAAGTTGACGAAGAGCGGCGAGTTGCTTGCCGGTTCGATGAGGAGGGGCACGGCTCTCGGAAACGCGTCCACCATGATGCCGACCTCCATGGCCTTCACGAATTCGTCGAACGCCCCCCAGTCGAGGTGGATGGCTGCCTTGGCGTTGACGCCCGGGATGATGGAGGCCTCGCTCCAGCCACGTTTCAGGCCGCCGGTGCCGTTGATGTTTCCCGACGTGAACCCGTCTGGGTTCTGGGCGTAGGTAAAGAACTGTGCGTTCGGGCCGGGCTCGGCGCCGCCGCTGATTTCCAACACGTAAGGCTTCACCACGCCCGCGGTTAGCCCCAACTCGAAGCTCGTACCGACGGCGACCCCGCGGCGGCGGTCTTTACCGGAGTAGTAGCGCTTCCACCCCTTGACCGCGCGTACGGGGATCAGGGTGCTCCGCTTGCCGTAGACGTAGCTGCCGGAGTTTTGGCCGAATTGGACTGCGCGATCGCTCCTGGTTTCGCGAGGGCTTTTCAGGATCCCAATGTTAGCGCCCCAATAGGAGGTCTTATAATAGGTTTTGAGCTTGCCGCTCGTAAAGCCAGCGTACAGTCCGTTGGTATGTATGCCGAGTGTGCCGGTGACCTCTCTATCGTAAACGATACCTACGTCGACAGATTGATTACTCCTCGGAAACAGCGTCTCCTGGGCGCGCAGCGTAACGGAGGCGGCGCATGCAGCTACGGCGAGCACACTGAGACGGAGTAGTCTTAGCATCATTGCGTAAATAACGGCGGAATCGCATATACGTTTGGCTCCATCCTCAATTTCGGATGAATTATATTCCTAAAGCCGTCGATAGTTGTTCCGGCCGACATTTGCCGCAAATATCGCTCCTTTGCCAACGCCTCTCGTCGCGCTTCAGATCCGCCTAGACAGCCCATCCCCAGCGCCTCGTCTCCGCTACGTGATGGACGTGTTGTGTGGTTGGTTCGGGTGGGCCTGGCGGGCCGCAGAGATCGACGAGGGCCACGCCACCGTCGACACCGTAACCCTGCGGTACCGCACCGGAGTGACGCAGCAGGCCGATGCGCGGGTCGTGGAGGTGCAGCCAAGTGGTTTGCTCGACGAGATTCCTGGGACCACCGCTTACGCCCCGGTGTGGGCACAGGTTTACGGGAGGGATTGCCCCTGCGGTTTAGACGCCCTCGCTGGAATATTCTACTGCCTGAGCCTATACGCCGAATACGGCATCGAGGGCCGGGACGCACACCAGCGGATACCGAGCGCGCTGCATCCCCTCGTGGCCCGCGGGGTAGCGCGTACACCCGTGGCGGATGCCCTGGCACTGGGACTCGCCGGACAGCTGTGGCGGGCGGGCGGATACCTCGGCCTGCCCACTTTCGTCGAAGAGTCCACGGGCCTGTCCGTCGACGTGGACGCCCCCGCCGCCATCGCCGGAAGACCCTGGATCAAGCGACAGACCAGTCTGTGGAGAGGCGTCGTGCGTGAGGGGTACCATCGCGACGGCCCCGAGCCCATCACGGCCAGCCAGGTTTGGCGTTGGGGGCGGGGCGCCCCGGACCCGTTTGACACCTTCGGCTACCTGGATGGCGAGGCTCGCGGACGCAACCTGCCCCAGGACTATTTCACGTTGGTGGGTTATGGCAATCGGCTAGACCCGGGCTGGCGGTACGGGCACCCGAGATGGAAGCCGTTTTGGCGAAAGCTGACGGCGGTGGGTCGGGTCGGGATTCATCCGAGCTACCACTCCTCTGACCGCCCTGAGTTATTCGAGGCGGAGGTTCGCCACCTGGCCGACGCCACCGGGGCCCCGGTGGAGATCAGTCGACAGCACTTCCTGCGGGTACGGCTGCCGGACACCTTCCGCGTTCTGATCGCACTCGGCATCCGCGAGGAGCACAGCCTCATGTGGGCCGACGCTTCCGGCTTCCGCACCGGCTCCAGCCGCTCGTTTCCGTGGTACGACCTGCTCGCGGAGCGCGCGACCGACCTTACGCTCGTCCCTCCGCACGCCATGGATGTGACGGCCCGCTACTACGGAGGGCTTTCGCCAAAACAGGCCGTCGAGCGCTGGACGGAGTTAAGTGACCAGGCCCGGGCCCACGGCTCCGGCCTTAGGTGCATTTGGCACAATAGCAATCTGGGGCCTTGGTACGGGTGGCACCCGTGGCGAGCGGCCTTCGAGGCGTCGCTGGACCTACAGGCGAACGACAAAACAACCGCCACCCGCTAGTTGTCGTTGCCCCGTCCACAAACGCCTATCATGTCTCTGCCCACAGACGTAGACACCCTCCCCGAGGGCATCATCGAAGTTGCCGAGGAGCACGGTGGCTACGTCTTCTCCGACGCGGCCCGCGAGAAGCTCTGCTGCTCCCTGACGGGCGAACCCTGCTCCGATGAGGTCGTCTGGCAGCGGATCAAAGCCCACGTCATCCCGCCGCAGTGGCAGCAGGTCTGGGTGGCGCGGGAGCCGAATGCACACCTTCAGGTGACCGGGCGCGACGCCAAGGGACGCAAGCAGTACATCTACCACGCCGACTTCGTCGCCTACCGGCAGTCGCTGAAATTTAGCAAGATGGTCGAGTTCGCCACGGGCCTGCCAGACCTCCGTAAGGAAATCGCGCACCAATTGAGGCGGCGGACGTGGGACAAGGAGCGGATGTTGGCGCTGATGGTGCACCTGCTCGACCAGACCAAGCTACGGGTCGGCAACGAACGCTACCTCGCGCAAAACCAGACCTACGGCCTAACCACCCTGCGCCGCAAACACCTCAAGCGTCAACCGGGCGGGCTCGCCTTAGATTTTAAGGGCAAGAGCAATAAGTTTCGCCACGTCTCGGTCGAGAACAAACAGCTCCGCAAGCTGCTGCAACTGGTCTCGGAGCTCCCCGGCCACCGGCTCTTCAATTACAAAACCTCCCAGGGGAAGACGGCCGCCCTCGAGAGCGGTGACGTGAATGCCTACCTCCACGAGCACCTCGGAGCGGCATTCAGCGCTAAAGACTTCCGCACCTGGGGCGGGACAAGTCTGGCCGTAAAATTCTACCCCGAGATCGTGGCGGAGGTGGAGGCGACTGGCAACGGCAAGGCGGACAAGCGAATGGTGAAGGCGGTTGCTAAGGCCCTCGGGAATACCGTGAGCGTTTGCCGGGAGTACTACATCCACCCGCTCGTTTTGGCGAAAGCCGAAGCCGGAGAGCTGCCGAGCGCGCCATGGGAGGCAGTGGCGCCGGTGGACGAGTTAGCCGATTACGAGCGGTATACGCTCGACTTGATAAAGGGCAGCGCTAGTCCCGCGTAGCCAGGAGGGACGCCACCTGCTTCTATAGTCACTGCGCGGCGGCCAGCGAGCGCGTAATCCGACCTACCACGTGTCGGCGCTCGATCGCGTTTGCGGCGCCGATTGCGATGCTTGGGTACTTCGGGTTGGCGGAGTTCAGTGTCGGCCGCGCCAGCATCGGGTCGAAGTTGGAGAGCCGCTTTACGTATATCTCATCCGGGACCCTGGCCACCAGCACCAGGCTCGTGGAGGACCCCGGCGTGCGCGTGATTCGCACTGCTAGAACTAACGCCTGGCCCTCGAGGGTCGGCAGCATACTATCGCCAAGGGTTTGGAAGATCACGATGTCGGCGCCGGAGCCCGGCATTTCGGAGCGTGGCAACTGCGAGACCCAGTGCTTCTCCCGGTCGCTGCCCGTCTCGCGCGCGCATGCTTTTTTTGTGATGGTGGGGTACCCGGCAGTCGGGCCCGTCGTAAATTCGGCACCTTCGCCGTACATGCTACCGCGGCCAACGAATAGCCAGTTGGAACCCACTCCGAGCCCGCGGACCAGAAACAATATTGCCTCTTCCCGGGGTAGTATTTAACGTTCTCGAACTAGGAGAGCGTCGACGGCGATAGGCCGAGCCGGAGGGATAAGCCTTTTTGCGAAAGGCCGGTGCGGCAGTGTACCTGTTTGATCCGGCCTCCGGGGTCCTCGGGCTTCGAATGTGCGACGCGAAGCGCTAGGGCGATTTGCATAGTCCCAGTGTGAGGCGCCGTGGTCGACGCTTTACCTGACGAAACGTGATGCCCAATGTATTGTGTGCCAGTATACTCGGTTAACAACCGTCTCAGGATAAAACTAAACAACGCGGCTACTTTTAGCGCTTTGAATAGTGCTCGGCGGCGTCGGAGGCCCCGTTGCTTAGGTTGGGTCCTCGGGAGCGCGAAACTCAGTCGGGAGCAATCTCGCGTTGTGGGCTTCACGTAGTTGTTAGCTATTGTTATGAAAAAAATCTGGAATTTTACCCGTGATCTAATTAATGCCTATATAGAGGACGACGGGTTCACGAAGGGTGCCGCGCTGGCCTATTACACGACATTTTCGCTCGCGCCAATCATCATTATCATCATCACCGTCGCCGGGTTCTTCTTCGGGCGTGATGCCATCTCGGGGGAGGTGTATGCTCAGCTGGCCGACCTACTCGGGGCCGAGGCAGCGAAGACGGTTCAGGAGATCGTAAAGGCGAGTTACCTGTCGGGGGATTCGGTGTTCACGACCATCCTCGGGGTTGCGACGCTCATCTTCGGTGCCACTGGAGCATTCAATCAACTGAAGCTAAGCCTCGACCAAATCTTCGAGATCGAGAGCAAGCCGAAGAATGGCGTGATCGGCTTCCTCAAGGCACGGGCCACTTCCTTCGCGATCGTCCTTGGACTCGGATTTATCCTCCTGGTGTCCCTCGTGATCAACGCGCTGGCCGTCGGGCTGAGCAATTCGATCGGAGACTATTTCTCGGTCGTGGGCGAGATCACACTCGCTGTCCTCACGACCCTGATCTCTATCGTCCTGACGGCAGGGATCTTCGCGGTCATCTTCAAGGAACTACCGGACGTGCTGGTGAGATGGCAGGAGGTGCTGTGGGGGGCGCTCTTTACCGCCATCCTCTTTTCGATCGGCCGTTTCGGCATCGGGTACTACATCGGCAACAGCACGATCACCAGTGGGTTTGGCGCGGCCGGCTCCCTGGTCGCACTCCTGGTCTGGACTTACTACTCCTCGCAGATCGTCTTCCTTGGCGCTGAATTTATCTGGGTCCTCGCCCGCAACAACGAGCACCCGGTCTTACCGAGCAAGCAAGCCGTTCGCGTGATCCGCAAGACCCACAAGCTCGACACCGCAGAGGCTGCCCGCGTAGAGCGGCGCGAGGTAAAGCGTCAGGCCGGTAAAGCCAAGTCTGGCTCCGTCGGTAAGGCCTAAATGTAGTCGATGGCCCGCACGAAGAACGTCAGCACGAACGGCAGCGAGACCCAGAACCAGGTCGGGTCGACGATCAGGAATCCGATCGTCACGGCGAGGGCCACGCCGAAGATGATCCAGTCGTTGCGGTGGGATTTCTTGGATTCGGTGCTCATATAGGAGGAGGGTTGAATTGTGGGGCGAAGCTAGGGCGGGAACCCACATCCGACCGGGTGGTTCGCAGCGATCCTAAGCGAGAATTTGGTACCTTCGCCCCACTACTCTCACAGCTGCTACAATTCAACCACATGGCAAAGGATCAAGAACTTTACGAGAAGGCCATCGGCTGGGTCAAGGGTAAAGGCTTCGATAAGATCCGCGCCAACGTGGACGGCTACGACGCGCCTACCACATTCCGCCGCGACGAGGAGGGCGGACTAATCGTGACGCCCGACATCACGGCCGTGAAGAGTCGCCGCAAGTACTACTTCGAACTCGCCGAGAAAGACGACGACATCAATACTTGTGTCTCGAAGTGGAAGCTCTTCGCCTCCGTGGCCTCCGCCCAGAATGGGAAGCTGTACCTGCTCGCGCCCCACGGCCACAAGGCTTTCGCCGCGCGGGTCGTCGATCGCCACTCCATCGAGGCCGAGGTGGTCGCGCTCTGACACCTCCTTGACCGCACGAACAGACAACGCCCTCGACGCTACACGGGCCTGGGTGGAGCGGGTAGTGATCGCACAGCACTTGTGTCCCTTCGCCGCGCGACCCTATGCCGACGAGGACGTACTTTTTGAAGCCTTACCGCCGGACCTGGCGGCGGCGCTACTTGCCGTCTACCGCCGCGCTTCCCAGATGTCTACCGCGGGGGTTCCCGCTACCGTTCTGTTGATCGCCGCTTCGGGCCTTGAGTCCTTTGCGTCTTTTCAGGACTTCCAGGCGGCCGCCGAGACCCTGCTCGAGGAGGCCTTCGCGGGGCAGTTCATCACTGCGAGCTTCCACCCGGCTTACACGTTCGCCGGGCACGCCACCCGGAGTTCCGTCCACTATCTGCACCGGTCTCCATATCCCATCCTTCAGCTCCTGCGCCAGGACCAGGTGGCTTTCGCCAAAACGAGCGTCAATCTCGCTGCGCTCCTCGGGCGGAACGCCGATGTGGCTGAGTCACTGGGCGAGGGCTTCTTCGCGCAATACCTCCGACCCTAGCCCCACCATTCGATCACGGCTCGGCCAAGATCTCAGAACACTTGAAGTGGCCCAGGGGACAAGCCCGCTTCCCGGTTGGGCCGCAGGGCCGACAGCTCAGCGCGCGAACGGGTTCGCGCAGGAAGCGCTCGTCGCTCAGCGGTCCAAAACCTAGGATCGGTGCCGTGGAGAGGAAAAACGCCGTGACGGGAGCGTTCATGGCGCTGGCGAGGTGCAGGGGCGACGAGTCGTTGACGTAGTTCATCTGGGCCTGTGCCATGACCGCAGCCGAGGACAGGAGCGGCAGCCTTCCGGCCTGATTGGTACATTCCCGACCGCTCCCCCGCGCGATCGTCCCGCAGAGCTCGGCGTCGGCGGCGCTCCCGAGGAGGTGCACCCCGACGTGGGCCGGGATCTTCGCAATGAGCTCGGCCCAGCGCGCGGCGGGGTAGCGCTTCGTGAACCACACCGAAGCCGGGGCAATCGTGACGAAGGGCTTCGCGAGCGCCTGTGCGCAGGCGTAATCCGATGCCCGGGGATAAAGTTTTGGCGCAAGCCGTGGCGCGAGCCCGAGGGGAGCGATGAGCCGGAGGTTACGCTCCACCTCCAGCGACCCGTCGCCGATCGTGTGTTCGGCGACGTAGGTGCACGCGTACCATAGCGGATTTTGGCGAAAGCCGAACCTCAGGGGTGCGCCGGATAGGGCCGTCCAGAGGCCCGAGGTCAGGAAGCGGTGCGTATTGACGACGAGGTCATAACGTTCGGCGCGGATTCGCCGGAGTAAAATCCACCAATTGCGGTACTTGCGCTCGCGCTTCTCCCAAATCAGGAGCCTGCCGAGCCGCGGGTGCTCCGCGAACAGACTCTCGTTGCCGGCTCTGATGAGCAGGTCTACCTCGTAGCCGCCGTCACACAAGGTCTCCACGAGACCAGTGGTAAGGATGGCGTCCCCGATGAAAGCCGGTTGGATGACGAGGACGCGCTGCTTCACCGACGTCACGCTACAGCGAGAAGCTCTCCCCGCAGGCACACGTGCGGGCGGCGTTCGGGTTCTCGAAGGTAAAACCTGTGCCGCTGAGCCCACCGGCGAACACGAGGCGCGTGTTGGCGAGGTAGATGAAGGAGCGCAGGTCGGTCACGACCCGCTCACCATTGTCCTCGAAGAGCTGATCGTCGGGCTTCATGGCATCGTCGAAGGTGAGGTTGTAGGTCAGGCCCGAGCAACCGCCGCTCGTGACTGCTACGCGGACGAAGTGCTCGGGCGAGAGGCCGTCCTTGCGGCGGATGGCCTCGATCTGGGCCTTGGCGGAGTCATCGACGAAGAGCATAGCGTTGTGGGTTGCGGCGACAAAATTAACCTGCCCGGCCCCGGCGCGGTTGTCACGCCAGGACGCCGGCGCGGTAAAGCTCCCAAAGGGGGCTCTCGCCACGGAGCCGGGGGACGGCCTGGGTGAAGAGATCTACGGCGGTGTCCACCTCGCGCGTCGTCGTCTCTCGGCCGAGGCTGATCCGCACCGCCGCCCGCGCGTCCTCCGGGGAGAGTCCCATACCCAACAGTACGTGACTCGGCTCGAGACTCACGCTCGCGCAGGCGCTACCGGTGCTGACGGCCAGGCGACGGTGGAGGCTCGAGAGCAGCGCCTCTGCCTCAGTAAAGCGGAAGCTCACATTACTGATGTGCGGGAGCCGCGGAGCCCCGGCGCCGTTGAATAGTACCTCGGGTAAGGCCGATCGCAGGTCACGCTCAAAGCCATCGCGCAGGCCGCTGAGTCGCACTGCCTGATGCTCCATTTCGGCTTTCGCCAAAACTGCCGCCGCTCCGAGTCCCACGATGGCGGGGACGTTGAGGGTCCCTCCCCGCAAGCCCCCTTCCTGGCCCCCGCCGCCGGTGGGTGGCGTGAGCGCGACGCGAGGGGAGTGGTTACTCGTATAGAGGGCACCGACACCTTTCGGACCATAGAACTTGTGGGCCGAGAGTGCCAGCAGGTCTATCCCGACAGCCCGTGGGTGGCACGTGAGCTTGCCTACGACCTGAGTCGCATCGGCGAAGCACAACACGCCACGCTCGCGGCACGCCGCAGCGATACTGGACATATCCTGCAAGACGCCGGTCTCGTTGTTGGCCCACAGTACCGCACACAAGAGTGTGTCGGCCCTGAGGGCCTCACGCACCTGTGCTCCACCAATCAAGCCATCGGTCGACGGCGACAAGTAGGTCACATCGTAGCCGTCGCGCTCGAGGTCGGCGCAGGCGGCTAGTACGGCCGAGTGCTCTGTGGCGGTCGTGACGATGTGCGCGCCCTTAAATCGGTACCGCCGGGCAACCCCCTTGATGGCTAGGTAGATCCCCTCGGTGCTACCGCTCGTGAACGTGAGCTCCTCCGGCAGGCAGGACAGCAGATCAGCGAGCTGAGCGCGTGCCGTCTCGACGGCGGCGGCCGCCCCCCAGCCCATCGCGTGGCTCCGGCTGTGCGCATTTCCGAACTGCTCGCGGAAGTAGGGGAGCATCGCGGCTAGTACGGTCTCCGCCACGGGCGTCGTGGAGGCGTGATCCAGGTAGATGCGTGGCTCCATGCCACCAGCAACACCTGCCGCAGTGCTGTGGGTTGACGGCGAGCGAGGGTATCTTGCCGCGGTGACTTTCGACGAACTCCTGGCTGGGATGCCGCAACAAGATCAGACCACCTGGGCGCATCAAGCCGCCCGCGAGTGGCGCGGCCGCGAGCCGAGTGATTTCGACGTCGTGATCGGCGAGGGAATCCGTGTGCCACCCTACGTGGCCACCGGTGGACCCGGTTTCGCTAGTACAGTCGCAGGCTCGGATCAAGGCTCGACGTGGACACAGCTATCCGACCTGCGTTCGCTAGGTCGATCGCTGACCGTGGCGGAGCTGATGAACGAACTCGAGGGTGGGGCGCAGGGCATCGTGGTGGATGCTGCGCAGTTGCGACCACTGGCTGGCGCCGGGTCGAGGGTGCGATTTGATTTCTTAGAACTGGTCGTCACCGACCCCGGACCGGAGACCTGGCGTGACCTAGAGCAGATCTTGCCGAGCGAACAGCGGGCACAGGCCAAGATCAGCCTGTGGGTGAGGGAAGGTGGGGCTGTCCCGTCCGTGTTCCGTGATGCCAATCACGTACGCGATGCCTGGCCCCGCCTCGGCGTAGGTGTGTGCATAACCCCACGCGCCTCCTCAAGGACAAGTGCCGCCGCGGCGCTCTCGGTCATGCGCGAACTCCACGGACTGTCGGTGTCCAGTGGCTCCGCCAGAGGCATTGATCTTAGTTTGTGTGTGTCCGTCCCGAGTGATTACCTCCGCGCACTGGCGTGGGTCGAGGCCGTCGACCTGCTCTGGCGAGACGTGGCTGGGAGTGCGAGGGACAACGATACCGCGCTCCCGCTGCGGGTGTACGCCGGGATAGAGTGCACGGCGGAGACCCCTACCCCGGAGGCCTACCTCATCGACGCTACCACCCGCGCGGTGGCGGCGGTGTCGGCTGGTGTAGCTGGATTGGTGGTCACGCCATACAGCGCGCACGTCGATCATCGGCGCCAGGTCCGCAACCTCCAACACGTCCTGGCGCTCGAGGCCAACCTCGGTGGCCACGGCGACGCGATTGCGGGCGCGCGCTTGATCGAGGCGGCGGCGTACGCCCTGGCGGAGGCGGCGCAGGAAGACGCCGCTGCCGCCACTGCTGCCGCGTCTGGTCGAACGCCAAATACTTAGCGCATGGGACGGATCATGGCCATTGACTACGGTAGGAAACGTTGTGGCGTAGCGGTCACCGACGAGCTTCGACTAAGCGTCAATCCCCGACCGTGGGTCGCGCCGGAGGCCCTGCTCGCTTACGTGACGGCTTTCGCCAAAACCGAAGCGCTCGACCTCGTGGTCCTCACGGAGTCCACACGTTTTGACGGAAGTCCGAACCCAATCCAGGCCCACATCAACCGATTTGCCGGGCGACTCCGCGAAGCCCTGCCCGGACTGACGATCGCCTTCCAGGACGAAGCCGGCAGCAGCCGCGAGGCCACCTCCCACCTCATTGACAGTGGCGTGGGCCGCAAGCGCCGCGCCGATAAAGGAGCCCTCGATTCGGTGAGCGCCGGCATCATCCTCGAACGGTACCTTCGCGCCGCTAGCATCTGGTAAGCCGCTTAGTTATGATCCTCCCTATTTACGCCTACGGGCAGGCCGTCCTCAAGCGGGTGGCCAACGACGTCGACCCCGCCGACCCAACCCTGCCCGCGCTAGTTGCCAACATGTGGGAGACCATGTACGAGGCGAACGGCGTCGGCCTGGCCGCCCCGCAGATCGGCAAATCGGTCCGGGTCTTCGTCGTGGATACGGTCCAACTCGAGGACAGAGAAAAAGCTTCTAATGAGGCCGGCATCAAAATCGCCTTCGTCAATGCGCACAAAGTCGAGGAGCTCGGCCCGGACTGGAGCTACGAGGAGGGCTGCCTAAGTATCCCGCACCTCCGCGGCGAAGTCGAGCGGCCCCGCGAGGTGACCTTGCGCTACCTCGACGCCGACATGGTCGAGAGGACCCAAACCTTCACCGGGATGAACGCGCGCGTCATCCAGCACGAGTACGACCATATCGATGGCGTCCTCTTTGTCGACAAGCTGAAGCCCCTGAAGCGTCGCCTGATCAACGGCAAGCTCGAGAAAATTCGCAAGGGCATGGTCGACGCGGACTACCGCCTGAAGTTTTCGGCGCGCTAGTAGCCGCGCGCCACGGCTCTACTTGCGGCCGAAGTCCGCCGGGATCTCTCCCCAGACCTTGGTTTCCCACTTGAGGATGGGGTTGCGCCACTTGTTCTGCGCGAGCCAGGTCTCGCCGCGGTCGATGAGCTCGTAGAGCTTATCGGTCTTGGGGCCCCGGGGGAGGGTGGTCTTGCAGCGCCCCTTCGCCACCCACCCCATGGCTATCCTGCTGTCGGTGTAGATCGGGAGGGTAGCCAGGTCCTTGGCCTTGCAGTAGGCTAGGCCGTGGATGATCCCCAGGAATTCGCCGATGTTGTTGGTACCGAGGGGGAAAGCCTGGTGGAAGATCTGTTCTTTGGTGCCGGTGTCGACGCCCTGGTACTCCATCTTGCCCGGGTTGCCGGAGCAGGCAGCGTCCACACTGAGGCTGGGCTTGATGACGGTGCCGGTGCTTCGGCCGGGGCCGTGAGTCGCGGGGGTTGCCGAATTAGGAGAGGTTTTGGCGGCAGCCGCTCCGGCGACCGCACCCGACCTAAACGCGGCCTCGGCCTCGCCGGGGGAGGCGAAAGATTTGTACCTCGCGCCCGGGAAGCCGGCCACCTGTGCGTTGGCCTCCGGCCACGTCCGGTATACGCCCGGTCGTGCCCCGACCCAGACCACGTAAAACTTGCTCTTCTTCGCCACGGCGGCAAGGTAGCCGCGCGTAGTCGGGGTCGCCGTGATTGTGTCGCCTAATTACCTTGTCGCGCATATGTCGCACGGCCGAAGACAAGTAAGGGGCGCAGAGCGCGTGTTCCGATCGCGAAAACTCTCAAGGCTGCTGTGCCTGGGGCTAGGCTTGGCGTCCATGCAGACCTCGTTGAATGCGCAGATCGTCGTGAGCGACGAGCGCGTGGTCTTGCGCAGTGAATTGGGCATCAATACCTCGGCCACCGACTACGGCCCAACCTACTACGGCGACGGCGTGGTGTACGTCAGTGCGACAGCCGGCAAGCTCACGCGACGCCTCAAGGCGGGCCGCAGACGCACGCCCGACCTCACGACGCTGTGGCTCGTCAAGCCCGACGCCGGTGGCTACCTCGCCTCGCCCCAGGAGTTCCTCGAGAGGCTCGAAGGGAAGGGCAACTCAGGTCCGGCCGCGTTCTCGGCCGACGGTAAGCAGGCCTTCCTCACGCAGAACGCCGGTGGCGGACGGGGCCGCAGCAAAGTGGCGCGCAGGCTCCAGATCTACGAGAGCCGCCAGTCCGAGGACGGGCGCTGGAGCGACCCAGTGGCCGTACCCTTCTCTGATGAGACGAGCAACGACGCACATCCGGCCCTCGCGCCCGACGGCTCTTGGATGGCGTTCGTGTCCGACCGCGACGGCGGTTTCGGGGGCCTGGACCTCTGGGGCGTACGCCGCGAGGGCGAGGGCTGGGGCAAGCCTTTCAATCTCGGCCTCGGCGTCAACACCGGCGGGAATGAGGGCTTCCCCTTCATCCACGCCGACGGCACCCTCTACTTCGCCACCACCGTGGAAGGCGCCAACGGCGGCGTCAATCACCTCGACATCGTCTACAGCCGACCCGACGGCGAGCGCTGGACCGACCCCACCTCCCTCGGCGATCCTTTCAACAGCCCCGCGGATGACTTTGGTCTGGTGGTAGACCCCGCGAATCAGAAAGGTTACTTCAGCTCCGGTCGCGCGGGCGGGATCGGCGCGGATGACATCTACAGCTTCGAGATCATCGGCGCGGCAAGGTCGGTGAAGAGCTCGGAGCTCGCCATCCAGGTCACGGACGCCGTCACCGGCGGGCCGCTCCAGGGTGCCGCCGTCACCTACCTCAACACGGATCTCACCAGCCTCACCACCGCCCTCGAAGCCGGTGTCGTGTCCGTGGACGGTGACCCGCTCAGAGTGGTGGGTGGGGATAACTACATGACCGATATCGCGGGACAGGGTAAAATCCGCACCATCTCGGGTACCTACCTCATCGAGGTCAGCCGCGAGGGCTACGAGCCGGTGCAAATCCCGCTGGTGTTACGGGGCGCGGGGACGAGTCTGCCGATAGCGCTTTCGCCAAAACAAGCCTGCAGTACGGTTCGGATCTCCGTGCTCGACCGGCGTAGCCTCCTTCCTGTCGCGGGGGCAAACCTGACGGCCGCCCTCACTGAGGGCGGCGGAGTATCTGTCGTCGAGTCCAGCAGGCTCACCGGGGCAGATGGGACCGTGCTGGCGTGCTTGCCCTGCGGAGAGGTCTACGCACTCAACGCGTCGGCCGGCGGGCTCGTCGGCGAGCCCGTCACCTATTCCACGCAAGAGGGTGACTGCGGCTCGGGCGCCCCGCGGACCACGCTGACGATCTACCTCTCGCCCGGGGTTGCCGGCCCGGGGCGTCAGACGGTCACGCAGGTGACGGGCAATCCGCTCTCCGCTGGGACGCGCCTCCAACTGCCGTCGGTGTTTTACGCCCTCAACGCATCTAGCCTCAACCCAGATGCCCAGCACGACCTCGACGAACTGGCGAAGCTGATGCAACGCTTTGGGGAGATGCGCGTCGAGCTCGGTAGCCACACCGACGCGATCGGGAACGCGGACTTCAATAAGGACCTCAGCCAGCGCAGGGCCAACGAGGCTAAACGATATTTGGTCGAGCGCGCCGGGATACCCGAGTCGCGGATCGTAGCTACGGGCTACGGCGAGTCCAAGCTGCGGAACGGCTGCCGGGACGGCGTCGCCTGCGGCCCTGCGCAACACCGCGAGAATCGCCGCACGGAGGTGGTGATCCTCGATGACAGGGGCCGGGGCGCGGAGCTATCGCTGGGATACGTACCACCTAGCGCTACCGGTCGAAACGGACCGCGCGCCATAACTCCAGCCGTACCGAGCGAGCGCACACAGAATCGTGCTAACGTCTCGGCAGGGGCAGGCGAGAGCGTGTACTACGTTCTCGCCGGCTCCTTCCCGTCCGCCAGGGACGCGGGTGCTCGGCTGAGCGAATTGGAAAAGCTCGGGTACGAAAGCGCGCGGGTCAAATCCCTGACCGGGGTGCCCGGCAGCTCGGTGATCGCCGGCGAGTTTACCGACGTCAATCGCGCAGCCCAATTCTCGCGAGCGCTCCGGGAGGCGCACGGGATTCAGGCAACCGTGCGGAAGGCGGACTAGACAGGGCTCACTCTCAAGTCCCCGCTACATTCTGCGCAGGTTTGAACCAGAGTGCGCTTGCGCTACACGAGCCCCTGCTCGACGGCGAATTTGACCAGTTCGGTGGAGGTGTTGAAGTTGAGCTTCCGGAGGATGTTCTTGCGGTGGGTCTCGACGGTGTAGCGGCTGATGAATAATTCGTCCGCGATCTGTTGGGAGGTTGACCCTTTGGAGATGTGGTGGAGGATCTCCTTTTCCCGCTTGGAGAGCAAGAGGCGCTTTTGGAAGTCATCGTTCGGCGAGTCCCCTTTTCGCGGCTTACGTGCGGCGCCCGCGGAGGCGGTGGACCTTTGCTCGACGCTGACGTGGCGTTCGCCCTCGTAGATCGCGAACAGTCCGTCGACGAGGGCCTCGCGGCTGACCTGCTTCAGGAGAAAACCACAGAAACCTAGTCTGAGGGTCTCGCGGATGAGATCCGGGTAGTTGTAGGACGTGTAGGCGGCCACGCGGGTCTCGGGCCAGCGCGCCTTGGCGATCCCGAAGTTCTCGAGGTAGGACTCCCCGGGGATATTGAGGTCGAGCAGGAGGATGTCCGCCTGCACGGGTGCTTGGTCGATGAGGTTGGCGAGACTGCTGGCGGATTGGACGACCTCGATGTTGGCTTGACTAGCTAGGGTGGCCTGGAGCCCAGCGACCACGATCGGGTGGTCGTCGACGACGGCAATCTTTATGTTACGTGTTTCGGTCATAGGTGCTGTGCGAAGCGACTGGGTAGCGAAAGCGAGTCTCGATGATGACCATCCGCGCAGGGTCCAAGAAACGAAACCCCATGGATAACTGGCGGGCAAACACGACTTACGCGGAGATTAATCAATCCGGTGGTGCGGCCGGCCGCATGAATCCGTTAAGCGAAGCCGTTTAGCGTAAACCGAGCTTATGTTGCGGCGAGAGCGGTCTGGAGGGCGTCGATCACCTGCCTGGTGGTCCTAATGTCGAACACGCCCTCGAGTGCCCGCATCAGACTCGTGTGCGTGTCGAGATCGTAGTCCACGCTCGCGTCGGAGACCAGCACGGGGCGAAGGCCACGGCTCAGGGCTTCGTAAGCGGTGGCCACCGCACTGTGCCTGCTGTTGAGTCCGGCGATGAGCACGGTGTCGACGTCTCTGTGGCGGAGGATCGTGTGGAGGTCAGTGCGGAAGAAGGCCGAGGGGCCTGTTTTGTCGATCTCGTAGTTGACGGGCTTGACCTCTTCGATGAGGTTGTGTCCCCACTTGCCGACCTGGAAGTCGCCGCGCTGCGTATTAAGACCTTGGAGCTTCAGGAAAGCGGGGACCAAGGGTTCGTTCTGGGTATCGGCGATGATGGTGAACTGGCACCCGATCAGCGTGACGCCGGCGAGGCGACTCGTGTCGCACAGCTTGATGAGGGTCTCGATAAACGAGCGGCCGGCTGTGATCTGGCGCCCGTTTCGCCGCAGGGCGCCGTCCGCGTGGAAGTAGTCGTTTTGGGTGTCGACCAGCAAGAGGGCCGTGCGGGCGGGATGTAGAACTCGGTCCATAGGCAGGCGGCAAAGCAAACGGTTTTAAAAGCGGCCGGCGGCCGTGGGGACTGCAATATCCCAAATATTTAGACTCCGCAATTTCTCCTGCCGCTCAAACCGAACCGCGTTCGGCCATAATCGCCGCAGCCGCGGCTCTGACGCTACCGTAGCGCTGCAGCATCGTGCGTGCCTCCGCGTCGCCGATCGCGAAGCTGTCCTGCAACATTAGCGACCCGCGCTCCCAGAGTTTGTCGTTGGACAGCGCCATGTCCACCATCCTGTTATCGAGTACCCGCCCGAGCTTCACCATAACACTGGTCGTGAGCATATTGAGTACGAGCTTCTGCGCGGTGCCGGCCTTCATGCGCGTGGAGCCCGTCAGGAACTCCGGTCCCGTGACGACCTCCACGGGGTACTTCGCCGCGGTGGCCACCGCCGTGCCAGGGTTGCAGGTGATACAGCCAGTCCGAAGTCCGGCGGCGGCCGCCTCGCGGAGGCCCCCGACCACGTACGGCGTCCGCCCGGAAGCGGCCAGGCCGACGACCATGTCGCGTGGCTCCGCGCC
>JBGTKC010000153.1:0-13674 GCA_041744755.1 Saprospiraceae bacterium | reverse complement strand
GCCCGCCACCGCCACCGCCGCCGCCCTGGCGACCGCGTCCGCGGTTGCCGCCGCCACCCATGTGCTCTGGGTTGCGTGGGTGCTGGTGCTTGTCGCGACCGTCGGCTGGAATTGGGCGCTGTGGGTCGGGCTCACCGTCGTCCGGGAGGACGTACGGGTGATCCTCCACCACCGGGATCTTCTGGTTGGTGAGCTTGTAGATGTCCCGCAGGTACGCCTTCTCGTCGGTCTCGCAAAAGCTGATCGCGAAGCCGGACAGACCTGCGCGACCGGTCCGACCGATGCGGTGGACGTAGGTCTCGGCCACGTTAGGCAAGTCGAACTGGATCACCTGCGGCAACTCCTCGACGTCGATACCGCGGGCGGCGATGTCGGTCGCCACGAGCACGCGTAAAGATCCGTCCTTGAAGCTACCGAGGGCATGCTGACGCGCGGTCTGCGACTTGTTACCGTGGATGGCGGCGGCCTGAATGCCGTCCTTCTCGAGGTCGGTCGCGATGCGGTTGGCACCGTGCTTCGTGCGGGAGAAGACCAGGACCTGGCCCTTGATCTGATCCGAGAGCAGGTGCTTGAGCAGCGCGCGCTTGTCGGTCTTGTCGACGTAGTACACAGCCTGCTCCACGCGCTCGGCGGTGGTGCTCGGCGGGGTGACGGCGATGATCTTCGGGTCGTGCATGAAGCCCCGCGCGAGGTCGACGATATTATCGGGCATCGTCGCCGAGAACAGCAGGTTCTGTCGTTTTTGCGGAAGCAGCTTCAACACCTTGCGCACGTCGTGCACGAATCCCATGTCGAGCATGCGGTCGGCCTCGTCGAGGACGAAGAACTCGATGGCGTCGAGGTGGACGTAGCCCTGGCCGATGAGGTCGAGCAGGCGCCCCGGCGTTGCCACGAGGAGGTCGATGCCTTTCTCGAGCGCCTTCACCTGCGGGTGCTGCCCGACGCCCCCGAACATGACAAAGTAGTCGAGCTTGAGGTGCTTGCCGTAGTCCTCGAGGTTCTCGGCGATCTGGATCGCGAGTTCGCGCGTCGGGGTGAGGATGAGGCCCTTGATCTTGCGGCCGCGGCGGGGCTGGTTGGCGCCCAGTCGCTGCGTGAGGATCTCGATGGTCGGGATCGCGAAGGCGGCCGTCTTGCCGGTGCCCGTCTGGGCCACGCCGATGACGTCGCGTCCGTCGAGGATCGCGGGGATGGCCCCTTCTTGGATGGGGGTCGGCGTGACGTAGCCTTTCTCGGCCACGGCACGGAGGATGCGCTCGTCGAGCGCGAAATCAGAAAATTTCAATTAAGTGGAATCTTGGCGGTAATGACCGCCCGGACAACCGTCAGCTCGGGGTAGGATCGAAGGTAAGCTGGAACATGCGTTAGCGCTGCCGGCCTGGGGGCGCGGCGACGGTTTTGCGCTAAGCGGGCGCAAAGGTACGGGTAATAACCAGGTGGTGGGCTGATTTGGGGAAAGGATAACAGGGGGCTACACCGGGGGAGTATATACCACAGACACGCCGGGCAGCGCAGAGGGCCACAGAGGCGGGCTTTAGACGAGCTCCGAGCCCTGTAGGGCCAGCTCTCCTGCGTAAACCAGGGTTTACTCGGGTCGGCGACAGGGGGCACTTCGATTAATTACTCCCTGTCTGCAGCGTTTTGGCGCAACCCCGCGTCTACCTTCCGGAGGTCTTCATTTAGCTTTCGCCAAAACCCATTTCTAAGCGGCTTTCGCCAAAACCCATCCCGGATCGACGAGCACCGGCAACTGATCGATGATGCAGCCGACGGCCAGCGGGTCGCGCAACGGGCGCTCTACGAGCGTTACGCCGGGATCGTGTACGCCATCTGCGAGCGCTATGCAGGCGGCGGACACTCGGCCAGGGACTTCGCGCAGGAGGCGTGGCTCACGGCTTTCGCCAAACTCGCTAGCTACCGGCACGAGGGAAGTTTCGAGGGGTGGCTGAGGAAACTGACCGCGCGGCAGTGCATCACGCTACTGCGGCGCCGCGGGCTTAGGTTGGAGGAGCTACCGGAGGTTTTGCCGCAAGGCGCCCACCTCGCCCCAGAGGCCATCGAGCAGCTTGCCGTCGCGGAGATCCTGGCGCAAATCGCGGGGCTGCCAGATGGCTATCGCTTGGTCTTCAACCTCGTTGCCGTCGAGGGCCTCACCCACGCCGAGTGCGCCGCGGCCCTCGGCATCACCGAGAGCGCGAGCCGCTCGCAACTCACCCGCGCCCGCCAGGCGCTCCAACGTCGCCTGGCCCAAATCTCAATACTATGTCAGTAGACCAGGAATTCGACCAGGGGATCGGCGGGAGGCTCCGCAGCGCGAGTAGTGCGCCGCCAGCTGACCTCTGGGACGATATCGAGGCGCGCCTCCCGGAGGAACGGCGGCGGCGGCCGTTGGCGATTTGGTGGCTGTCGGGAGTCGCGGCGGTCGTGATTGCCGTTGGGGCAGGCAGTGCCGGGCTCTACCACACCACCGAAGACACACCACGCTCGGAGGTTCGGTACGGATCTGACACTCGGGCACCGATGTCGCGACTGCCTTCCACTGCCGCACCACAACCACGGGCCACGGATCTGACGACTCCCGTGGCACCACCGCAACAGCGAGCCAAGCCGGCTGTCGGCTCAGGCTCTATCGTCGGGCTCGGCGAGAGGCCAGATTCGTCATCAACTCGAGCCGTAAGGCAACACCAACCTCCTCCCGGGCCGCTCGCAGCCCGAGTCGAGACTCAATTCTTGCCCAATGCGTCAATCGCCTTCGAGCTACTACCCGGATCTACTCCCATCGAAACGCGCATCGGGTCGCGTGGTGATACAGACGCTAAACGTGCCGAGGGTGCCGCCGCCCTACCCTACCCGACGATGGCGGCATTCGACCTGCAGCCACCCGGCATCAACTTAGACATTCCCTCGCTCACCGCCACGGGAAGCCCCGCCTGGCGTTGGAGCGCTCGGGCGGGCGTGTCCTACTTGATGAAAGTGGTTAGCGAGGGCGCCTACGAAACGAGGGGCGCCTACGAAGCCGCAGGTCAATTTTCGATGGATAACGGTCTCAACTTCGTGGCGGAATCCAACATATTCAGTAAGGCCAACGGAGGAAAGCCACTGGTACCCAACCGCGCAGCCCTGCCCCTGGGTTATGCGGCACAGGTATCGCTTACCTCGCGACGGGGCCTGCGTTTCGAGGGCAGCGTGGCGAGTGCGCAGACGCAGACTTCCTTCGCGACGATCCTCCTGCGCTCGGGCGGGATCGCGGCCCTCGCCACGACGAACGTACCAGCGGATCGGCGGAGCGCTCAGCGTCTGGTGCTCGGCGGCAGCGTGGGCTACGCCCCTCGTCTCGGGCGGTGGACACCAAGCTTAATGGTGGGGGCAGGTTGGACGCCCGCGCGCAGACTAGCCATAGAGATTCCCGAGGCACTCGCGAGTGTCGTCTATCCACTGGGCTCTCAGAAGGTGTACTTGCGTCAACGCGTTTTCGCTAAAGCGGCCCTCGGGATCGACTACGCCCTCAATCCCAAGCTCGACATCGGCGTCGACTACAGCCTCGGCGGCCTCGGTAGCTCGGCCGGCGTCGGGGTTCGCTACAGCTGGTAGGTCTGATTCGTGGTGCCCTCCGATGCGCGCAGGGTGGCGACGGCCAGGGAGCTGGCGGCCCACTCATCGGCCCGGTTTGAAGCTAAGTTGCCGGTCCTTATAGCAGACACTGGACGGGCTTGCGCCAAAACTTGCCTTTACTTCGCAGGCATGAAAACGCTGCTCTCCGCTACGGCGCTGCTCCTTCTGGTCATCGGCTGCAAGAGCGGCGACGACGCCGCCACCCCGCCCGCGCAGCCGGTGCCCGACCAGCTCTACTACCTCGCCCTCGGTGATAGCTACACCATCGGCGAGAGCGTCCCGCAGGCGGAGAGCTTCCCGTACCAACTCACGGCGGCGCTCCAGGCCAAAGACTACAATTTTGCCAAGCCGACCGTGATCGCGCAGACGGGCTGGCGAAGCGATGTATTGCTCTCGAACATCAAGGCTGACAATGTGGGTCCGAAGGCGGACTTAGTCACGGTCTTGATCGGGGTGAATGACCAGTACCAAGCTCGCCCGGTGGAGGGCTTCCGCCAAAACTTCGTAACCCTGCTCGACCGGGCCGAGTCGCTGGCCAAGGGCGGGCGGGAGGACATTGTCGTGGTGACGATCCCGGACTACTCGGCGACGCCCTTTGCGGCGGGCGGGGACACGGCGGGGATCCGGGTCGCGCTGGACAAATTCGACGCCGTGATCATGGAGGAGAGTGCGAAGCGAGGGTTGCCGGTGGTGGATATCACGCCCGGGAGTAAAGCCGCCAGGACGGACGGGAGCCTGGTGGCGGGAGACGGGCTGCATCCCTCCGGGAGGATGTACGCCAATTGGGTGGCGCAGCTGGTGCCGGTGGTGGAGGGGGTGTTGAAAGAATAACCTCATGGTCGAACTTCCGCGCGGGTGTTCCTCAACGACTAAGGTTCAGCTTAAACAAGATATCAACTCTAAGAAAAATTCCGCCCCCATGCAGCGTCTCACTCCATAAGTGCATCAAGCCCGTAGACATCAACAGTATGCTACGCCTTCTCTCCCTCACGCTCGCCTTCCTCTTCGCCATCTGCTTTACCGCTTGCGAGAAGGACGAGATACTCAGCGAAAGCACGACGGTCTTTGACGCCATTGGCCGCCTCAACCCCGCCACCATCTCCGCCTACGGCCAGCTGACTGATGACGCCGGAGATCCGGTCGCCGATGCGATAGTCGTGGCTGGGGACGCTACCACGACCACCGACATCCAAGGTCTCTGGCGCCTCGACAACTTCAAGGTCTACGCCACCTTCGGCTACATCTCTTTCGAGTCCGACGGCTACCTCCACGGCTCACGAACGGTGTACGCCCGCAAGGGCAGCACCTACGAAGTCAACGTGGAGCTGCTGAGCCGTGACCAGACTTTCTTTGTCGACGCGGCATCCGGCGGTACGGTGCGCTTACCCAATTCGGAGGCGACCGTGGCTTTCGGTCCTGGGGCTTTCGCCAAAACCGACGGCACGCCAATTACTAGTGGCTCAGTGAGCGTCGTAGCTCACTACCTCGACCCGAACGATCCGCGGACCTACGACCGGATGCCTGGTGACCTGCGGGGCGTGTCCGCCGAGCGGCAGCTCGCCGGTCCACAAAACGGCCTAAGTCTGCTCACCAGCTACGGCATGATCGCGGTCGAACTCCGCAGTGGTGGGGTCGAGGTCAAACTTACCGACGGAAAGACTGCCACCCTCACCCTGCCCCTCACAGGTGCCGCGGCAGCGACGGCCCCAAGCAGCATCCCCCTTTGGTACTTCGACGAAGCGGTAGGCGTCTGGCGCGAGGAAGGTTCCGCCACGCGACAGGGCAATGCCTACGTTGGGACAGTGAGTCACTTTACCTTTTGGAATTGCGATGTGCCAAATGACTTTGTAGAGTTGTGTGGTAATGTGGGCTTTGAGGCTGTGGGGATGGAGACTGCTCCTCGAACGACTCCGCTACAAGTGCGGATGACTAGCGCGAGGTTTGGGACGCGAACGACATATGTGGATGCGATGGGGAATTTTTGCGGGGCGGTGCCGAGGGGGGAAGTGCTTACGCTGGGGGTGATTGGGGATTGTGGAGAGGTGGTGTTCGCAAAGTTCGTCGGGCCTTATAGCAATGACACCGTTCTGGACCCTTTCATAGTCCCGTCTGACGCTGCCCGCCTCTTGAGGGTGAGCGGACGTGTGACCTGTGATGGTGTCCCCCTCCCAAACACCGCCGTTACCGTTACACAGGAGATACGTAGGGGCGCCACGCAACGAGTGAATGCAGATGGGACGTTTATGATAGAGATACTTATCTGCACAGAATCCCCCATCAAGGTAACTGCTATTGATTACGCTAGCCTTCGTCTGTCCACAACTCTTCAGTTTGAAATTCAAGAAGATCTCGCTGTTGGAGATATTGAAACATGCGAAGCACTAATGACTTCATTCTTACGACTCACTGTAAATGGAGACGTCGTTTTTTTTACTGAAAACATTGGAGTTGATGCAGACATAAATAGTGTGTACATCGAATCTGAACGCGATTCGACACAGCTCGATGGCGCATCTCTTAGATTACTGCTCGTACCAAATCTCACCAACGCAGAACCTGGAACCTATACGGTTGGTCCAACTTCTCGGGCCAGTCATGATCTTGGGCTAATGGGCACATTGACTTACGACTTAACAGGCACCAAAGTAACAAGCACCAAGACTGCTGCTCCTACAGGAATCAGAGTAAGGGGGTCTATACCTATGACCGAGGTCTCTGTTACAGATCAAGCGGGAGCGACTTCTACGACTAACATAACACTCGACTTTTCTTATCTACCTTGACAGCATATCTACAGCGGATAAAATTCAAAGCCCGAGGAGAATAACTTGACCCACCTCCCACCCCACCTCATCCCCGCCGCCCGACGCGGCGAACGCCCCGCACAGCACGCGCTGTACGGGGCGTTCGCCGCATCCGTATTCGGAGTCTGCCTGCGCTACGCAAGCAGCCGCGCGGAGGCGGACGACTGGGCGCAGGACACCTGGGTGGCGGCCTTCACGAAGCTCGACCAGTACCAGGCCGACGGGCCATTCGGGGCCTGGCTGCGGCGGGTGGCGGTCACGACTTGTCTCATGGCCCTGCGGCGGGAGAAACGACTTCGCTTCGATATGGCGGCGGTGGGCTGGCTCGAACGGGAGGACGGCCTGCTCCCGGTTGAGCGACAGGTCGACCCGAGCGCGATTGCTGACCTTAATGCGGAGGAGCTGATCGGCTACATCCAGGCGCTGCAGGAGGGCTTTCGGGCGGTCTTTAACCTCGTGGCCATCGAGGGCTACTCGCACACCGAGGCGGCGGAATTGCTCGGGATATCGGCGGGGACGTCCCGTTCACAACTCACCCGGGCTCGCGCGGCACTCCAGGCGCGGCTGCAAAAACTACTTACGATATGTCTTTAGCGGCGGAGCGATTCGACGGTGCAGCGCGGGAGGTACTGCGTGCTTTTGAGGCAGCGCCCGGTGAGGGTAGTTGGGCGTTAATCAGTGCGCGGCTGCCTGAGGGACGGAAGCGGAGATTTGGAGCTTGGTGGGGGACGCTTGCGTTGGTGATGGTCATGGGAATTGGCGTAGTGGCGTTTGAATCGCTCCGCGAGCGCCGAGATGTCATCACTATTAGCGAAACTCCAGCGACCGACTGGAGGGAGAGCCACGGTCGAGAAGAGAGAGTCGCTGCAATTACCGACTCGCCTAACCATGATTCTAACACGGAAATACGGAGCTACACCGAAGGCAACAGAAGTGAGATCGCGGGGCGATCTGGAGGCACGGAGCAGGGGTTGAGCAGGGGTGGCGATACGGGCAACTCCGGGGTCCGAGCGATTTCGGGCGGTGAGGGCCTCGTGGCAGCGGAGGCACTCGCCCCTCCGCAGGCGCACGCTTACGCGAAATTGCAAATGCGGACGCTCGTGGCGCTTGGGAGCGGTAGAGAAGTGCTGATAGGTCCAGACATCCCTTGCCCGACTTTTGGGAAGGGGAAGCTGTGGCTATTCGCCGTGCGGTCCACCCTTGGGCCGGGTTTCGTGACGCGGGAAATTGACGCGCCTTCCAGTGAATTGCGCAACTACGCCCGATTGCGGGACTCCGTCGAGGAGCGGCAGCTACAGCCGCGCGTCGGGCTCTACCTAGAGGCGGTGCACGGCAGCGGGATTTTCGTGCGCGGCGGACTCGACTACCGCATGTACCGCAGCCATGTTTCGGCACTGGGTCCGCAGACGCAAACCACGACACTGGTCGAGGTCCGTGACCCGATCTCCGGTAATTTGATCCGCACGGACACCTCCGTCACGATCACCACGAGCAAGAGCACCGTCTACAACCGCGTACAAACCATCACGACCGTGGTCGGACTCGGGTACCAGCGGACGTTCGGGCGGGTGACGCCCTACGTTTTGGCGCAAGCCGGTTACGAACTCACGCTCAAGGCACGGGGGACGGTCCCCGATCCGCTCGGCCTCCCGGTCGACCTCGGCCAGCGCGATGGCTACTTGGCTCGGCAGCCGGGTTTCCAGTACGGAGGCGTGGCGGGTTTTGACGTAAGTCTCAGCAAGCAGTGGGCCGTCGGACTGAGCGTGGACTACTTCCAGCTGGGCAGTTTACGCGGTGCTGAAGACCCAATCGACTACCGACAGCGCGTGCTGACGCCGGGGATGAGCGTGGTGTATCGACTGTAGTACTTTCCGGGCATGAGAGCACTGCTTTTCACCGTCGCGCTCGCGAGTCTGTTCGCCTGCGACCACAAGCCATCTACCGAGAGTGATACGCCTTTCGGCAAAACCATTACGCCCGACGCCGAGGGCGTGCGCATGATCCCGATCTCGACGCCGAAGGGCGATTTCGAGGTGTACACCCGGCAGCTCGGGCAGAGCGACAAACTCAAAGTGCTGCTGCTCCACGGCGGGCCCGGCCTCACCTACGAGACCTGGGCGCCCCTCGGGGAGCGCCTGCCGGCCGAGGGCTTCGAGGTATACTACTACGACCAGCTCGGCAGCCACCACTCCGACCACCCGAGCGACACGAGCCTCTGGAACATTCCGCGTTTCGTGGACGAGGTCGACCAGGTGCGCCGGGCGCTGGGGATGGACTCGACCAACTTCGTGCTCATGGGCCAAAGCTGGGGTGGGATCCTCGCGATTGAGTACGCGCTGGCGCACCCCGACGCGCTGAAGGGTCTAGTCGTGTCCAACATGATGTCGAGCGTACCGGCCTACAATGACTACGTGGCCAATGTGCTTGCGCCAAAACTCCCGCCCGCGGTGCGCGACTCCCTCGCCGTCATCGAGGCGGCCGAGGACTATGACAACCCGCGCTACATGGGCTTACTCATGGAGCACTACTACCCGCGCCACGTGCTAAACATGCCGCTCGCCGAGTGGCCCGCCTCCGTGATGGAGGCCTTCGACCACATGAATCCCGAGGTCTACGTCCACATGCAGGGCCCGAGCGAATTCGGGATCAAGGGTGACGCGACTCTGCAGGGTTGGGACATCACCGCGCGCCTGCCCGAGATCAAGACCCCGACCCTCGTCATCGCCGGCGAGGAGGACACGATGGACCCGGCCTACTTAAAGATGATGTCGGAGCGCCTTCCGAACGGTAGCTACTTGCTCAATCCAGGTGGCGGGCACTTGGTACAGTACGACAGTCAGGAGACGTATTTCCCCGGGCTGCTGGGGTGGCTGAGGGGACTAAAATAGCCCTACCACCCACGCCCCAATCCGCCAGAGCACCCAGGCCAACGCGCCGCCGATGAGGATCAGCACCACGAGCGCCATGGTCACCACCGGCCAGGCACTCCCGCGGTACTTACCCTCGGCGTAGTAGGCCTCGAGGAGCTGGACGTTGCGATTGTTGGCCTTGTAGACCACGTCGAAGAGGTCGCCAATCAGGGGAATGGCCCCGACGAAGGCGTCGACGGCCACGTTGACGAGCATCCGGGCCACGAGCTGCGGGCTCGCCCCGTGCCGTGCCATCGTAAGCACCAATCCCGCCGAGGCCAGAAAGCCAACGGCGTCACCGCCGACGGGTAGCAGCCCGACGATACTCTCGAGTCCGAAGCGGATGCCCGTACCGGGCACCCTGAATTGCGAGTCCATCAGTTTGGCGAGCGACGCCACTTGCTTCAAGGCATTTCGGTGCTCGGGGGCGGGCTGGATGTCGGACATGTGACCATGGATAACGCAGTCCCGATTAGAAGTGTTAAACCCTCTCCACATCCTCGTGACGCCTCGCACAAGGCTTTAGGGCTTAGTGGAGATTAGAATTGACGTCGTGCGGCTGCGCTACGCTATTACCTCATCTCCGTGCGGGCTCAGGCACTGGCGCCGCTGGCCGGTGTCCTCGTTTACCGTGAAATGCCCACGTAGTGTGGCGGGCGAGACCCCAGTTCCGACACGGGTTACCGGTCTTCCACACGTTCGACAATCCCAACGACGAGGAGGTGGACGGGCGGCTCGCGGTGCCAATGCAGGGCAGGGACAAGTGGTCCAGCGTCAGCGCCCACGCACGCTACAGGCTGTTGAATGCCTGAGGCAAGAAGCTCACGTATTTCTGGACAGCGCGAGGCCTATTATGGCAATCTGAGCTGCCGTGATAGGGTCTAAACCTCGGGCAAGCGTTCCCCGCCTTCGCCATGCCGAAGCGAAGCCGGGCCCTGTTCAGCCGTGGCTGCGAGACCGCGATTCGGCTCTATATGGATAGCCGTGGGCACCGAGCTACACCCTTGTAGCGCATGGCCCTTTACTCCAGGACCGTAAACAGCTGCCGCAGCTCGCCCACCGCGGCTACGTACATGCCGGCGGGCAACGTGAGCCGCAAGACGACGGTCGTGTCGTCTTCGCGGGTGGCCTCGCCGATGCTCATCCGCCGACCGGTCGTAGTCCAGACACTGAACTCGGCGGAGCTTGAGACCCCGGGCGGCAGGCGCAGTCGAAGCGCCTCACCGGAGCGCAGGGGGTTGGGGTAGATAATGACCTCGCTCGCTCGGCCCCTCGCAGCGCCGACGGCGCTTAGCCCCGAGCAGGTGTCCGGCGGATCCACGGCAACCATGGTGGCGCAGGTCGCGTCGCTGGCCCTGGTCACGGTGACGGGAAATCTGCCGAGCGTAGTCGCGTGTGCGGCGTAGCGCTCCACGGTCACCTCTTGACGCGTGCCGTGGGGCCAGTCAATCGTCGGGGTTCCGGGGGCGGTAATGCGGAGCGCGGAGGGACGGTCATCTCGGGCGCCCAGGGAAAATACCAGTACCGAATCGCGATCCTTCACGCGGCACGTCGCCGCGACCACCTCCACACTGAATACACAATCCTTGTCGCGGTCGCCGATCACGATGCGAGATTCGTCGTCTTCGGTGACTACGCCGGTGGTGCCGTTGCCGGGCGTGCTATCCGGATCGCGAGACCCCAACTCGGCCACTTGCGCGTAGAGGGTAATTGTGCTGAGGGCTTCGGTGACGGAGTACCTAATCGGGAGCGTCGCACTGTCGCCGGGCGCGAGTCGCGGGAGGCGCCACTCCACCTGCGTCGCGTCGAAGGCGATGGTGCCGGCGACGACCTGCGCACCGATGAAGGTGAGGCCTCGGGGGGTGGGGATGTCTACCTCGATGAGTCGGAGCGTACTGGAGCCTTCATTGTAAAGCGTGAGGATAGCCTCCAATTCGCCGGATTGCCGCACCGACGCCTGCTTGCTCGCGAGGGCGAGCCTCACGTCTCCGTAGACCCCGATATCGCCGTCGCCCCGGACGAAAGGAAGATCGTCGAAGGTGATTACCCCGGGTCCGGCCGCACTCTGGAGGTAGTCGGGCGCCGGTCCGCCGTGACTTAGGTAGGTGAGGCCCGTGGCCGCGGAGACGTCCTGCCCAAAGGTGAGTAGGAGGCGGTCCCCAGACACGCGGCCGCCGGTTGGCGTGAGCACGGTTGCGCCGTTGGCCCGGAACTCCACGTAAGGATTACCGGTGGCGGCGAGGCCTGCGCCGTGTGTGTCGAACCAGACGGTGACTTCGCGTAGACCGGTGATCCGAGCGCTATCAACAGCGGGCGCTAAAACCTTTGGCGAGCTTTGCGCGCGGCCTTCGCGGTAGAGGATAAGCGCCGCCATCCGCTCGCCGAGCACGTCGTATCCGCCCACACTCACGAAGTGGCACTCGTCTGCGGACAGGGTGGCGTTGAGGGTGGACATAAGGTCGAAGTCCGCGCGCTCGCGGGCGAGCTGCCGCTGGCCCTCCATGACGCCGGCGCGCTCCACGCCGCACGAGATCGCCCGCGTCTGGAAGCCATAGAAGTGGGGGATCCCGTAGTCGGCGCGGTAGTCGTCGAGCAGGGAGCTGAGTTCGCGCCGGTACCGCTCCGCGGAGTAGGTGGCGACGTCGGCCTCGCCCTGGAACCAGATCAGCGCCCGGACGCGGCCGGCGACGCCGTAGGCGCGGAGTGTGTCGAGGGCGGCCTCGAAGTTGCCCCGGGGCGTGCGACCCTTCCGGAAAAACTCGATCGGCATACCGCCCACGGCAAAGTTGAACGCCGCCACCGGGACGTCGCGCGTCTGGCTGAGTATCCTGGCGGCGCGCCCCATCCACACGCCGCTATTCGAGAGCTGCATCAGGGCCCAGGCGCCGGTGCCGTAGCTCGCCCCCCGCAGGAAGCTGTCGCGGTCGGCCACCGCCGGGGTCAGTAGCGCCAGGGCATTGCTCTGGCCATTGACCACGTATACGTCCCCGGCCACGAGGTAGTCCGCCGTCCCTACGACGGTCCCGTCGAGGCTAACCTCAAGCGTGTGGTTGGCGCGGGTGACCGGGATCTCGATCGCGAGATCGAAGGCGGCTGTGCCGTTGTTGTAAGCGAGGGCTTGGCTACTGGAATCGACTAGGGTAGCACCCTGGAAGAGTTTTGCCGAAAGGCGTTTTCCGAGGGCCGGAGCCGAGACGCCCCCCCGCACACGGTAGGTAGCGCTCCTGGCGTCGCCGAGTCGCGGGACTAACTGGTAATCATCGGGGAAGTCCGTGAAGCTAACCTGGGCGTGGAGCGTGGAGGAGAGCAGGAGGCAGCACGTGAGCGCGAGCGAGAGTAAAGCTTGCGCCATGGAGTTTTGGAGCTGGGTTTGGGACCGATTAGCGTCGTCAAAGCTAGGCAGCTGCTCAACGCAGTGACTGTTTCGTGACAGCGTTTAACGAGCTACTGCCCTCCCGGAGACAAATACCGAGTCGGTCTAATATGAATGGCGCCGCCATATCGAGGGCGTTGAAGTGCACGCCGGCGGTCTAGCGGTAGCCCACGCCCGGGGAATAGCGCCCGACGCCGGCGGCCATCCCGGCCGATGGAATAACGCGGTCCTCGCTCGCGCCGAAGAGCTGCGTCGGCCAGGGGTGACGCCCCCAGTCGCGCAAGGTCTTCTTGCTGGAGCCGATCCACTCGAGATACGGGAGGTAGAAGCCGACGAAGTCCCACCCCACGTAGCGGTCCACGAGGTGGGCGAAGTCGCGCACGGCGGGGTTGCCGAGCTTGGCGGCCAGCGGTCCGATCATGGCCGATCCGCCGCGCGCGAAATTCTTGAGCACCCAGAGGCGCCGCTGCTGGGGGATGGCGCGGATGGCGGGCCACGGGATGCGGCTCCACTGCACGGGCGCCACGTAGGCCGCGAAGTCGGGGGCCACGTACCTATCGGGCTCCGCAGCGATCGCGTTGGCCACGGCCGTAGCCGGGGCCCCGCCGAAGCTAAAGGACAGTAGCGCCCGCGCCGGGGCGTCGCGCCAGAGGGCGTCGATCTGCGGCAGGAGGGTCTCGAGGGTCCACGGCGCATCCGGCGGTCGGTTGACGGGGAACTCGACAACGCCAAGGCGCCAGCCGGGCGGCCGCATCCGGCGCCAGGGGTCGAGGCGGTGCCCGAAGCCCGTGAAGGCCAGTGCAGTAGGCGCAGTGACCGGTCCAGGCTGGACCCAGTCGACGCGCAAGATCGGGGAGGTAGGAGGCATGGCGGCAACACCAACGTGCAGCTATCGCAGGTGGATGTCGCCGCCGCTACCTAACCTATCCCTCCCAACGTCCGTTCCTAATCCCGAGCTTCGCATCCGACGAACTCC
>JBGTKC010000152.1:0-43266 GCA_041744755.1 Saprospiraceae bacterium | reverse complement strand
CCGGCTGCCGTCCATAAAAAAGGCGTGTAGGAGATCCCCGCACGGAGCCCCGTGCGGTGGCACGTTTTGGCGAAAGCCGCCAATTCTTCCTTTAAGGTCCCGACCCGGCCTTGAAACCCTTGTGCCAGTGGCAGATCCAGCCAAGCGGTGGCTATGCCGAGGTCGGGTACCCAGCTGGCGCCCAATAGCGACGACTGTACATCAGGCCTCAGGTCGAGGAAGCCTGGCTCCAGACGCAGCACCTGCTGCGCAGCCTCGTCCTGTAGCACGATTCCAGACCGTCGAAGGGGAGGCGTTCCAGCGGCCCGGATCTCGAGGATGGGTAGGCTGTGCGAGACCTCGCGTCCTCCGTAGGCGCGATCCAGTACCGTAGCACTCACGCCGGCGGTGAGGTGCGTGAATGCCGTTGCCTCATCAAGGCTCGCGACTTGAAGTTCCTCGCCGGTGGAGGTCCTCACCGATGCCTGGCGGTAGCAGCGCGTACCCTCGCCCAGTGGGACGGCCCCAGGCCAAGAAACCTCGACACTCTCCAGTCGGAGGGCATCCGATTTTGGGTGGAGCGTCACGAGTAGGGTCGAAGAGTCATTGTCGGTTGCGGCGTCTACGGTGACGAAACAGCTGTCCGCGGCGTGGTAGCTCTTGCTCAACGTCATCGTTAGGCTGGGGCCTCCGCGGAAAGTGATCCGCAGGACACCGGCCCCGAGGAAGTCTGCTGGCGCGGCCACTACTCCCGCACGGGTTCGAGCTCGTTGCTGGCGTTCCAGCGCGCGATGACGCTCGGCTCGGCGGGCGTCTTGTCGCGCTGGCGGTAGCGCACCACGTGGTCGGCGGCGATCAGCACCTCGGAGGAGATCTCGCCGTAGTGCGCAGGGAAGGGCTCGCCTTTGCGATTCGCGGACGTGGACACGATCGGGCGCCCGAAGCGCGCGATTAGCGCCTTGCAGTACGCGTCTCCGGTGATGCGGATAGCGCAGGAGCCATCGGCGGCGACGGCCCCGGCGGCAATCCCGTCCACGTGGTCGTAGATCATGGTTAGGGGGCGGCGGTGGAGCTCGAGCACGGTCTGTAGCCGCGGGTGGAGCGATGGCACGTAGCGCAGCAGCATGTCCAGTGAGCCCACCAGGCAGACGAGACCCTGGCCGCGGGGCCGCTCCTTGAACGCGAGCACCCGTTCGACCGCCTCGGGGTTCGTGGCGTCACACCCGATCCCCCAGACGGTGTCCGTCGGGTAGACGATCGTTTTGCCGGCTTCGAGGGCGGCAAGGGTTTCTCCGAGCAGGTACAAATCGTCCAAGGCTTAAAATTTTCGTAAAGGTCGCCCGTTTGTCCGTTTTTAATGGCTCCCGAGACTCGGATACCCGGCTTGCGTATTTTGAGCGACCGAACTTGCGCCGCAGCTCTACAACCGAACCGCACGTTACAGAGGTCTCCCGTATGAATAATGTCCCGCTTCGCTTCCTCAGGTATCTGTGCGTGCTCGTTGGACTCGCACTCGCCTGTTCCGCGGAGGCGCGTCACATCGTCGGGGGGGAGGTGACTTATCAGTGCCTCGGGGATGCGGGGGCGGGCCAGCGCCGCTACCGCGTCACGGTCGTCATCTACCGGGATTGCGCAGGCAACGGAGCTGAGTTCGACAGCGCGCCCAACTCCTCTGGCGAGTTCGCGATGACGATCTTCCGCGGGCAGACCATCGTCGCGACCCCGCTCGTGAGCGCGCGCGGTCTCACGATCGAGAAGCTCAACCCCGACCTCACGAACCCTTGCATCCTCTTGCCGCCCGGCATCTGCGTCGAGAAGGGTACCTACGTGACGGAGGTGGTCCTGCCGATCGTCAACGAGAGCTACACGATCGCCTACCAGCGGTGCTGCCGCAACGAGACCATCAGCAACATCGTACGACCGGGAGAGGCTGGCGCCACCTACGTCGTCGAGATCACGCCCCTCGGCCAGGAGACCTGCAATTCGACTCCGACGTTCCGGAACTTCCCCCCGCTGATCATCTGCGCCGACGAGGAGTTGCGTTTCGACGCCTCGGCCCTCGACGCAGAGGGCGATCGACTGGTGTACGGGCTGTGTGAGCCCTACTACGGCGGCGGTAACATCACCACCTCCCCTGGGAACGAGGGCTTCGGCGGCGTAACCCCGAACCCGGAGTCGCCCCCGCCCTACAGCCCGATCGCGTTCCGCAATTCGTTCGACTTCCGGCGCCCGATCGACGGGACGATCTCGCTCGATCCGGTGACGGGCTTCCTGCGGGTGCGCCCGATGACCGTCGGGCAGTACGTCGTCTGCATCAGTGTCCAAGAGTGGCGCGCCGGGGAGATGATCGGTGAGGTGCGACGAGACTTTCAATTCAACGTCGTGGCCTGCAACCCACGAATCAGCGCCGGGGCCGCCGCGATCGTCGACGCGGATGTCGTCAATCCCGACCTAATCCTCATCTGCGGCTCGAAGGACGTTGAACTCCTTAACGTGTCGACCGACGCGCGGTTCGTCCAGTCGATCCAGTGGGTGATCCCGAGCACGACGCAGGGCGTCTTGCGCAGTTCCGACGCGCAGCTACCGGTGAGCTTCGCCGAGTACGGGAGCTACCCCGGGCAGCTGATCGTGAACCCGGGATTGACCTGTGACGACACTGCTAATTTCGTCATCAAACTCGTGCCCCCCTCGATCGCCGACGCTAGCTTCTCGTACGACACCTGCGTGTACGGCCCAGTGGTATTCACGTCTAACTCGAGGTCAACAGGCGGCACGATCAGTGCCTTCGCCTGGGAGTTCGGGGACGGCGGCGAGAGCGCGGAGCCGAATCCGGAACACCTCTACCTTACGGCCGGTCGCAAGCGCGTCACCCATACCGTCACCGATAACGAGGGCTGCGTCGCCGACACCACCGTGCTCTTCGACTTCTTCCCACTCCCGATCGAGCTGCCGGTCGACCTGTCGCTGGATCCGGATTGCGCCCCGGCCAGGATCCCGTTCAAGTTCGCTAGCGACCTCATCGATAGTACTTATAAGATCCTTTGGGAGTTCGGCGACGGCCAAACCTCGACCGAGCTAGCGCCCTTCCACACGTATCAATCGCCGGGGATATACGACATTTTCGTGTCGGTGGAGTCGTCGCAGGGCTGTCGCCTCGACTCCCAGCTCACGCGTCCGCTCGTGATCTTCGAGAGCCCGACGAGTGCGTTCGACATGTCGCCGGACGGCATCGACATCCGCGACCCGGAAGTATTCTTCACAGATCGGAGCCTCGGCGCGGTGAGTTGGCAGTGGGCCTTCGACTCACTGGGCCAGAGTCGTGAAGTCAATCCGTCTTACGTATTTCCCGACTCCGGGAGGTACTCCGTCGAGCTCGTCGTAAGTCACCTCAACGGTTGTCTGGACACGAGCGTGCAGTTCCTGCGGGTCGACCCGTTCCAGGTGGTTTACCTCCCCAACGCCTTAAAACCCGATGGAGACGGCCGCAACGAGGCCTTCCGCCCGGCGGGGTTCCTGCGTTACGTGAGCGACTTCCGCATGGAGATATTCAATCGCTGGGGCGAGCGCATCTTCGAGACCGACGACAAGGAGGCCGGCTGGGATGGACTCAACCAACGCAACGGCCGGAGGGCCTCCCCGGGGGTATACCTCTACGTCGTGACCCACGGAGGGATCGACGGACCCGAACGCTACGAGGGCACCGTGACACTGGTGGAGTAGTTGGGCCGGTACGTCACGGACTATTGCGCTTGCGCTAAAACGTTGTACCTTCGCGCCGCTAAAAAAGGACCCCGCCATGGACGCCGTAAAATTTGTACAGGAGCAACTTGCTCGCGAAATCAACTTCCCCGCCTTCCGCGCCGGTGACAACGTCAACGTCGCCTACCGCATCGTCGAGGGCGATAAGGTCCGGATCCAGGAGTATCGCGGGGACGTGATCCAGGTCAAGGGCCAGGGCGCCACCAAGACCTTCACCGTCCGTAAGATCAGCAACGGCGTCGGCGTCGAGCGCGTTTTCCCCTTCGCCAGCCCGAACCTCGACAGCATCACCGTCCTGCGCCAGGGCCGCGTCCGTCAGGCGCGTCTGTTCTACCTCCGTGACCGCGTCGGCAAGAAGGCCCGCATCCGCGAGAAGAGCCAGTACTAAGTTACCTATCGACTCTTGTTCGCTCAGGCTGGCAATCGTCCCGTATTCCCACCCGATCCGTCCTTTGGGCCTGGTGGCTATTAGAGCGCGGTGAGATCCCGCGCGGACTCGGGCGTCGGAAGAGCGGGTATTTTCGCGAGCTCCGGTTAGCACTTTGACCACACGAATCACGGCAGTTTCCTGAGGTCATAATCCAACAGGTAGTCGTTTTGCCGAAAGGCGCCCCAGGCCGCCTTCCCGAGCGCAAAGGTCTGCGGGTGATCGCTCACGTTGATCACCTCGTCGCCCACCTTTAAATCAATAGTAAACCCCGCGACGGCGCCCTCGAAGTAGGCGATACTCCGGCCCTCGGTGGCGGGTACGACCCGTAGCAGGGGAATCCCCGGTTGGTAGAGGTACTGCCGCCAGAAGGTCTCGTAGCGCTTGCCGAAGTGCTCACCGACGCACTGTAGCCAGTCCGTAGTGGTCACGGTCCCGATGGCGTGCGTCTGGTAGAAGTCGCGCAAGAGCGTCAAAAAGGGGTCGTCCCCCACCAAGGTCCTGAACGTGTGCAGGATCCAGCTGCCCTTAAAGTAGTGGTCCGAACTGCCGAACCCTACGTAGTTGACGTTGAGCGGCCCGATGATGGGCTCCGCGTTCGCGATAGAGCCCCGTTGCCCCGCGAGGTAGCGCACGTAGTCCTGCCGCCCGTACCGGCACTCGACGTACAAGGCCTCGAGGTACGTGGTGAAGGACTCGTGGAGCCACATCTCGGCGTGCTCCGGCGCGCTCACGGCGTTGCCGAAATACTCGTGGCCGGACTCGTGGATGATGAGGTAGTCCCAGTCCATGTCCTCGGGGATCATGCCGTTGAGATAGCCGCGTTGGTAGCGATTCCCGTAGGCGATGGCACTCTGGTGTTCCATCCCGAGGTAGGGCGCCTCCACGAGGCGGTAGCCGTCGCGCCAAAAGGGGTAGGGGCCGAGGTAGTGCTCGAAGCACCGCAGCATTGGCTTTACCTGGGCGAAGTGCCGCTTGGCGCGCGCGAGGTTGTAGTCAAGCACCTCGTAGGTGATCGCCAGGGGCGTGGTTCGGTCTGCGGAGGTGAGGGTATCGCGAAAACTCACGTAGTGACCGGCGTAGAACGTGACATTATAATTGTTGATGGGGTAGGTGGTGGCGTAACGGAAGCGCGTCCGATCGCCTTCGAACTCCTGTCCACGGAATTGGCCGTTGCTAATGAGGCGCAGCGGATTGGGGACGCTCATGGCAAAACTTACGCTGTCGGGCTCGTCGGAGAGGTGGTCTTTGTTAGGCCACCAAACGCTCGCCCCAATGCCCTCACAGCTCACCGCAATGAACGGTCGGTTGAGGCTGTCGACCCGCCACACGAGGCCGCCGTCCCAGGGCGGCTGCCGGGCGACCCGTGGGCGCCCGCGGTAGCAGATGGTGAGCGTGTCCATGCGCCCGGCGGCCGTCGGCACAGACAGCGCCACGAAAACGGCTCCTGTGATCCGGCGGTGGCGCAGCCCCGTGCCGCGTTGTTCGATCGAGACGATCTCCAGGTCGGGGGCGAGGTCGAACTGCAGTACGTCGTGCGCGAAGACACCTCGGTAGGCGACGCGGACGCTGCCCGACAGACTACTGTCGACTAGGTACAGATCCAGGTCCAAGGCGTAGTGCACGACGTCGAAGCACGTGCGCTCCGGCCGCAGGGCACCCCTGAGGGTATCGGCGAGGGTGAAAGTGGACTGAGCCGCCATCTGGGTGACTACAGCGAGGATACCCACGAAGGAATGGATCGCGCGGCGGGCGATCGGAGGAAGGGTCATGCGTGTCAAAGATGCTACCGGGCGAGCGAGTGCCGCCGATCTTCTCTGCGAAGGGCAACCAGGCCGACCTAGGCGGGTTAGGTCACAGCCCCGCGGTTATGATTCGACTTCTGATTCTTCTGTTTCTCGTAATCGCGCTCGATGTCTACGGCTACTTCGTTCTCCGTAGTGTCTTCCCACATCGTCTGAGCGGCTGGCGCAACGGATTTGCTTACCTCTGGTGGGCCGTCCCAACTCTGGCGGTGGTCATGCTACTCCTCAACGCCACCGGTGCCGCTGCGAAGCTCCCGAAAGCCCTGGTGACGCTGCTGGGCGCCGGACTCTTCATCCTCTACTTCGCGAAATTCTGCGGGGCCGTGATCTTCCTCTTAGACGACTTGCGGCGCCTACTGTTCGGAGCCTTCCGCAAGCTCAGCAACGCGGGCACGGTGGCCTTTTGGCCGGATCGCTCGAAGTTCTTGACCCAACTCGGCATCCTCGCCGGCGCGCTCCCGGTGGCCACGCTGAGCTACGGCATCATTCGCAACGGCTACCGCTACGAGTTGCACACGGTCGACGTGCCGATTAGCGGGCTTTCGCCAAAACACGAAGGGCTGCGGATCGTCCAAATCAGCGATATCCACTCTGGCAGTTTCTACCGCCGGAGCCCCATCGCAGACGGCATCCGACTCATTAATGACCAGGGCGCAGACCTGGTTTGCTTTACGGGGGACTTAGTTAACGCGCAAGCCACCGAGATCGAGCCGTACATCGACATCTTCAGCAAGATCGAGTCGCGCCTCGGGACCTTCTCTACGATCGGGAATCACGACTACGGCGACTACGTCGCCGACTGGGGTCCGGCCGAGAAGGAGGCCAACTGGCAGCGGCTTTACCGCAACCACCGCGAGCTCGGGTGGGACCTGCTACTCAACGAGAATCGCATCCTCGATATCGACGGCGAGCCCCTGGCCCTCGTCGGTACCGAGAATTGGAGCAACATCGCGCGCTTCCCGAAGACCGGCGACCTCGACAAGGCTTTGCGAGGCACGGCGGGCGTTTTGACGAAAGTCCTCCTCTCCCACGACCCGACGCACTGGGACGCCAAGGTGGCCCCGTACCGGCCCGACATTCAGCTCCAACTGGCGGGCCACACGCATGGCTTCCAGTTCGGCGTCGAGATCCCGGGCTTCCGGTGGAGCCCGAGCCAGTACGTCTACGAGCAGTGGGCGGGACTTTATTCGCGCGGGAATCAACACCTCTACGTAAACCGCGGTTTCGGCTTTCTAGGCTACCCGGGTCGCGTAGGCATCTTGCCGGAAGTAACGCTGTTGCGACTGGTGGCTGCTTAGATTTGCCTTCGCCCTGCGCTACCGTTGGCCACTACCACATGCGAAATCCCCTCTCCCCCCTTTGCTTAATGGCATTCGGATTGGCGTCCTGCAGTACGGACAAGGCTGTGGCCGAGGCGGAGCCCGCCTCCGAGCACGGCCGCTGGGGCGTGGCGGAGGCTACCCGCGACGGGGCCGTGACCCACATGCTCGACGCGGCCTACTTCGAGTTCGACACCTCGCGCTCGGTGATGACGACTAATCTCGTCGGCGAGGAGCTCGCCGTCAACTACGTGATCGACAATCAGGAGCTGCTGACTCCCGAGAACCAGTGGTTCCAACGCCTGGAGATTCGCGAGTTGAGCGACAGCTCCCTCGTGCTCGCCGGGAAAGTTGACCGGGGCTTTTTTACCTTCGCACTGCGCCCGGAGGAGGAGGGAGAGCGACCTGTGTTGGCGCGACCGGAGTCGAGTGACGCCGTACCAGCGGACGATGACCCGAGCGACAATCGGCAAATGCGGTGAAAGAGGCGGCTGCGCGGAGTGGGCCGACTGTCCATTCGTATACGAGTCGAACGACACCTACTAAAATGTAAAGGTCCCGAAAGCGCTGTGGCGTTCGGGACCTTTACAGTTTTGCGCGGAAGCGCTCTGATTAGTATGCTTTAGCGGCGTCCCCCGTTGAGGGTACCTGGCGTTGCGGACGGCAGGGCGTCCTCGGCGGCGGCACTGGCGTTGACCTTACCTTTGATCGTCAAGACGTGCGTGGCCTCACTTTCGTTGGTGGTGAGCGTGACGGTCTTCTGGAAAGCGCCCACGCGGTCGGTGGCGTAGCGGACCTCAATGGTGGCGGACTCACCCGGGGCAATCGGCTGCTTCGGGTAGGATGGTACGGTGCAGCCGCAGGAGCCCTTGGCGTGCTTGATGACGAGCGGCTCGGTGCCTTCGTTCGTGAATTTGAAGACGCGCAGTGGGTCACTGTTCTGGGCGATCGTGCCGTAGTCGATCTCGTTAGTCGAGAAGACCATCTTTGGGCCTTGCGCTTGCACGGAGAGGACACCGATGCAGAGGATCAGCAGCGTGAGAAAACTTTTCATGGGTAGCTATTTGTAGATGGCTCTGCAAAGCTAACGCCAGAGTGAGGGGGGCGTGCGGACACATCGCGCTGCCGGGCGTTAAACGACCGTTAACGAGAGTGCTTACCTTTACGCCTAGCCCGCCAACTACCACGCATTGACAAACCCGAACGATTTCCTAGACAGCCTATCGGTTGAAACGACGCAGGTCGCGTCCGACACCGCCCTCGAGCACTACTACTGGTGCGCGCTGAGTCGGGCGTGCTCGGTGATAGCCCGCCGGGAGGTCCTCAATGGTCGCGCCAAATTCGGCATCACCGGTGACGGTAAAGAGCTGCCCCAGGTGGCGCTCGCCACGCAATTCGAACCCGGGGACTGGCGCTCGGGCTACTACCGAGACCAGACCCTGATGATGGCTACGGGCCTCGCCAGCGTCGAGGACTACTTCTCGCAACTCTACGCCGATCCCGGCGGCGATCCGTTCAGTGGCGGCCGACAGATGGTGTGTCACTTCGCTACCCCGACCATCGACGCGGCCGGGCATTGGATCGACCAGACTTCCACCAAGAACGTCTCCGCCGACATTAGCTGCACGGCCGGCCAGATGGCGAGGGGGCTCGGGTTGGCCTTTGCCTCCAAGAAGTACCGGGAGAATCCTGCGCTCGCCGAACACACGGGCTTTTCGCGCGGCGGTCGCGAGATATGTTGGGTCACCATCGGCGACGCCTCCACATCGGAGGGGATCTTCTGGGAGAGCATTAACGCTGCCGGTGTTCTCCAGGTCCCAATGGTGATCAGCGTGTGGGACGACGGCTACGGAATCAGCGTCCCGATCGAGTACCAGACCACGAAGGGTTCTATCTCCGCGGCGCTCGCGGGTCTGCGGCGCGACGACGACCACCACGGGCTCGAGATCATCCGCTGTTTCGGGTGGGACTACCCGGGCCTGCTCGAGGCCTACGCGCGCGCCGCCAGGCTGGCGCGCGAGTCGCACATCCCGGTGCTGGTGCACGTCCAGCAGGTCACGCAGCAGCTCGGCCACTCGACCTCGGGGTCGCACGAGCGCTACAAATCCGCCTCGCGGATGAGTTTCGAGCGGGAGCACGACTGCAACGCGCGCTTCGCGCAGTGGATCGAGCGTAACGGCCTCGCAGATTCGGCCGCGCTCACGGTCATCCGCACGCGCGCGGAGGAGGATGCCAAGGCTGGTCAGCGCGCTTCCTTCGAGCGGGTCTCCAAACGTCACGCGGACTCGGTCGTGGAAGCGGTCGAGCTCCTCGGACCTAAGCACGCAGAGGCGATCAAGCTGTCTAGCGATCCCTTCGCCGGGACGACGGAGGCGCTGGCTACGGTAAGGCGAGTGGCGCTTTCGCAAAAACTTGCCGGCGGTGTACAAGATTGGGCGCTGGTGGCTTTCGCCGAGCGCGCCACGGCGCGAGGCATGGAGGATTACGCGAGTTCACTCCACCTCGAAGGCCCGGGAGGCGTGCACAGCGTTGCCGCGGTGCCCGCGCGCTTCGACGAGAAAGCTGCGTCTGTGCCGGGTTACAAAATCCTTAATGAATTCTTTGACGATCTCTTCGGCCGCGACCCACGGGTGATGGCCTTCGGGGAGGACGTCGGCAAGATTGGGGACGTCAACCAGGGCTTCGCGGGCCTGCAGGAGAAGTACGGCGAGTCGCGCATTTTCGACTGCGGCATCCGCGAGTGGTCGATCGTCGGCCAGGCGATCGGGCTAGCGCTACGGGGCCTTCGTCCTATCGCCGAGATCCAGTACCTCGATTACCTCATCTACGGCATCTCAGCTCTCTCCGACGACCTGGCCTGCCTGCTCTACCGCTCCGACGGCATCCAGCGCGCCCCGGTCATCATCCGGACGCGCGGTCATCGCCTGGAGGGGATATGGCACTCGGGCTCGCCGATGGGGATGATCGTCAACAGCCTGCGCGGGATGCACGTCTGCGTACCGCGAAACATGCTCCAGGCGGTCGGGATGTACAACACCCTCATGCAGGCCGATGAGCCAGCCCTCGTGGTGGAATGTCTGAATGGCTACCGCTTGCGCGAAAGAAAGCCAATCAATCTCACGGAGTACACCGTGCCGCTCGGACAGGTCGACGTGGTCCGGACCGGTACGGAGCTGACCCTCGTGAGCTACGGCGCCTGCATGGCGATCTGCGAGGAGGCCGTCGATCTGTTGGCCGCCTACGGTCACTCGGTTGAGCTAATCGACGTGCAGACCTTGCTGCCGTTCGACCTCGCCCACGGCATCGCGGACAGCTTACGTAAAACCAGTCGCCTCCTGATCGTCGACGAGGACGTGCCGGGTGGTGCGAGCGGCTACATCCTCGACGAGATTTTAAATCGGCAAAATGCTTTTTCGCTGCTCGACGCGAGTCCGAAGACCTTGAGTGCGCACGCCCACCGCCCGCCGTATGGTTCTGAGGGCGACTACATCACGAAGCCGAACGTGGAAGATGTGGTCGAGGCGGTGATGAAAGTTCTGGGGGCGTAAGGATCGACGTAGCGAAATCCAGTATCTAAACTTGAGGCGGATACCCCATAACGAAGCCACAAGTCTGACTGAGCTAGTGAGGGGCGGACTGCCAGTAGTTGTATATGCCCTAATGTCGGCTGAGGTCTGAGCTACGGATAGACCGTACTCGACATCGGCAGCTTAGCGGTCAATAAAGGCGTACGAGGCCAGTAGGTCCGCGCTAAACTGTGTGATTTGCTGCCTAGCTCTTAGAGTTCGACGTTATGAATTCTGCTGGCACCCCGGCCCTACCCCCTAAACAGCTAATCGCGTTGCTCAGGGGCCAGAAGGTCAAGTTTTATCTCAGCGCGCTGAGCGTTGAGCAGGCGTCCAAAACTGTATTTGACGTTGAGCCGTACGAAAATCTTTTCCGGAAACTGATTTCGAACCCCAGATCAAAAAACGCCAATGCCCGGTGGCCAGACCGATGGGGCCCGCCCGAGTATTGGGAAATGTACTGCCTGTTTGGCTTAAGATGCTTATGAATAGGAGATCCCCAATTGATAATAGCGCACCGGTTCCGGAAGCCAAAAACAGAAAAGGCCTAGGCTAAGACGAACGGCCTCCAGCGCTCCAAGTCGAACCATAATTAACCGTCAGACCTTCTGCCTGTGCCGAAGCGACGTATAAATGTTGGACTGGGGAGTGTCGCTAGGCGTTGTAGAGGAATGAATCGAGGGCACGTCGGGGAGGCTGGGCGCAGCGACGCCATTCGTGATAGTGAAGGCCAGGCGATCGATCCGACGTGCGGTAGCAAATGCTCCCACGCAAGGACAACAACCATACCTGGGGCGCACCTACTCGTCACAGAATTTGGCTCGAGATAGGCCTTTGGCACATCCTGAACGACCATCAGGTTTAGTAGTCCGTAAAATACTGATCCGCGTACCGCCCGACGTCGCTCCCGACATCCGTCCCCTGTAGGCCATCGCTGTCCCCGAACTCCCCAAGTGTCTTGGCGTACAACTCCCTACGCCAGCGTGGCTCGCGAATTTCACCGCGGACGGTGCTGTGGAGTAGGGTATAGCCTGAGCTGCCGAGGGTGGGATTGTAGAACTCGACGTATGCCGCGACACTGCTCATCCGCCGGCGGACGAGATTGCCGGCCAGCGGCTCGCGGACGAAGCCTCCCTTCACCAGACCGCTCTGCGCGCTAAGCTCCGAGACGGGCGTGCGGGTGGCTACGAGCTGTATATCACTGAGGTGCAGGGTGGCCCAGGAGCATGGATCGTGAGCGGGGTGGCGAGTTTTAGCGAAAGCGGAACCGTGCTGGGCTCCGTCGCGGCATGCGGATCGGTCACCTCGATCCGGAGGGTGTACTCCCCGGCCAGTAAGCTGTAGCGCAAGGCGTCCATGAAATTGTTGACCGTATCCGAGGTCGGGGACCACATCGTGACACGGTCGGCGAGTGCGGTGCTGTCGGCCGTTGCGACCCGGCTTGACGATGGTCACGAGCAGTTCTACCGACCTGCGGCAATCCGGATCGGGGGACAGTGACGCACGCTCGGCCGTGACGTGAATTTTTACGTACGGCGTGCTCGCCGCCTGGAAGACGGCGGAGGTCAGGGACGCCCGAGGCTGTGCCTGTACCTGGGTGGGGCCAACGAAGAGCGCTATCGGGACGGTGCATGTCCATATCTTCCAAATGTACAGTCGGCCGCGTCGAAGCTACCTGTCGAGCAGGCGGTCGTAGTCCGCCATCACGGTCAGGAAGAGACCGCGTTCGGCCCGCGTGGGGTAGATGTAAGCCTCGCGACCGCCGGCGAGCGCGAGGTAGAGGCTGTCGCCGCGGAGGATGCTGCGCCGCAGCCCCTCCGCCAGCGCGCCATGCGACGCTTTGCTGCCGTCGCCGAGGCCGTACGTGCCGGAGGAGTCAGCTGTCGCAAAACGGATCTTAAGTCCCGGATCGATCCCAGGGTAATCATTGGGGCGCACGAACACGTAGGCCTCATCCTTGAGGTAGGCCTGGACGATAACCGGGACCACCATCGGGCGCTTAACGCCCTGGCTGAATTTGCGGAGGCGGTAGACTTCCAGGTGGGTGCCCTTCAGATTTTCGAGGTAGTAGCTGCTCGCGCGGATGTTGGCGAAGTAGAGTCGCGAGGGCTGCGAAACCCGGAAGGCTGGGTCGCCGGAGAAGGGCTCACTACGTTTCGTATCGCAAGCCGAGAGCGCGAGGCCGAGAGAGAGCGCGAGCGCGGCAATTGTAATCGCTGTACTGTAGGTTGCGTGCTTCACGCTGCGGTGACTAATGACGAAACCTAACAAAAGGCCTTGGCTTAAGTTCCTCCTCGCGCTCTCGGGCGCGCTGCTTCTGTTGGCGGTCCTGGCGGTGCCGCTTAGTTTTGGCGAAAGCCACCTGCCGGCCCTCGGCTGTTTTCTCAATCCCTACGAGGGCGCCCTGCGCAGCAACGACGCCGACTACTGGGACCACGATCTGGACCTGCCTGGGCTTCGCGCCCCGGTGGACGTGTACTACGACGCGCGTCTCGTGCCGCACATTTACGCCAGTTCCCTAGCCGACCTCTACTACGTGCAGGGCTACGTGCAGGCGCAGCACCGCCTCTTCCAATTCGACATCACAGCCCGGGCGGCGGAAGGACGCTTGAGTGAGGTGCTCGGCGAGCGGACGCGCGAGCTAGACCTCGTCCGCCGTCGGATCGGCGGCGGCCGTCTCGCCGATCAGATCGATTCATTGTGGAAGCAGGATGCCGCGGCCTACGAGGCCGTCTCGCGTTACGCCGAGGGCGTCAACGCCTACATCAGCCAACTGAGGCCGGTCGACTACCCGATCGAGTATAAATTGCTAGACTTCGCCCCGGAGCCCTGGTCGCCCCGGAGCACGGCCCTCGTGGCTATCAACATGGCCTACACGCTTAATTTCTCCCAGGACGATGTGGCCAACACGCGGATCCGCGATCGCTTCGGTTTGGCGGCCTACGACTTCCTGTTTCCGCAGCGCACCGACGACGACGCGCCGATCATCCCCGCGGGAACGCCATTCTCCGCCGAGGACACGGCCTTGCTGCGGGCCATCCGCAGTTACGACGACCGCTTGCTGCCGCTCGTAGGGGACGCCACGCCGGTGCGCACCGGGCTCGAACCGAGCGTTAAAGGCATCGGGTCCAACAATTGGGTGGTCGGACCGACGCGTACGGCGAGCGGGGACCCACTGCTGGCCAACGACCCACACCTAAGCCTGACCTTACCGAGCATCTGGTTCGAGGGGGAGCTCCACGCCGAAGGGCTCAACGTGCACGGCGTAAGTCTCCCAGGGGTGCCCGGGATCACGATTGGGTTCAATGAGGACTGCGCCTGGGGGGTGACCAATGTCGGGCACGACGTGCTCGACTGGCACGAGGTCGTCTATACCGACGCCGCCAAGACTCGCCACGAAACCGGTGCCGGCACCACCGCCCCGGTGGCGCGCCGCGTGGAGCGGATCAAGGTCCGCGGCGCAGAGGACGTCGTTGACTCCGTACTCGTGACGGCCTATGGCCCCGTCGTCTACACCGACACCGCCGACGCGCGCGCCGGCCTCGCCATGGATTGGCTCACGCTCCGTCAGCCCTCCGCGGGCGCGATCCGGGCCTTCCTCCAGCTCAACACAGCCTCCACGCTCCAGGACTTCATCGCGGCCTCGCAGCAGTACGAGTGGCCGGCGCAGAATATGGTGTTCGCCAATCGCGCGGGCGATATCGCCCTGCGGATCTCGGGGACGCTGCCGCGTGAGCTCCCGCGGCAGGGCGAATTCGTGAGGCGCGTGGGCGAACCTGCGCTGCAGGGCTACCTGGCGTCGGACCTGAACCCCATAGCGGCCAATCCACCCCAGGGCTACCTGGCGAGCGCCAATCAGATCACCACGGCCGCCGACTACCCCTACCCCTACCGCGGCGGCTTCGACCACCACCGCGGGCGGCGGATCAACCAACTTCTCGGCAATACCACCGGCGCCACCGTCGCCGACATGAAGCGCTACCAGCTCGATGACTATGGCCTGCTCGCCGCCGAGACTGCCCCGCAGCTACTGGCCCTGGTCGACAGGCGCGGCCTCGAGACCCGCGCGCTCGGCCTTCTCGCCGCCCTGGAGCCATGGCGCTACGAGTATAGCGCCGAGGATTTCGCGCCAGTCATCTTCGAGGAGTGGCTCGCGGAGGTAGACCGTAGGACCTGGGACGAGTTCACGCCGCTACAGCGCGATGGCGCGGGTCTGAGGCCGGCGAACTGGCGCTTGTCCCGCCTCCTGCTCGAGGACCCGGGCAGCACTTGGTTCGATGACCAGACCACGCCCGTGCGCGAGAACGCGAGCGCCATCGTGACGGCGGCCCTGGTCGCCGTCGCGCCGCGGGTCGACTCCCTCAACCAGATCAAAGGCTATGCGTGGGCCGACCTCAACGCCCCGGCCGTTTCGCACCTCACGCGCATGCCGGCCTTCTCGCGCACCGGTCTGCGGATTGGCGGCCGCGCCGGGGCCCTGAACGCCCAGACGAGCACCACGGGTCCCTCTTGGCGGATGATCGTTGACCTATCGGGACCGACGCACGCCGAGGTCGTGTACCCAGGGGGGCAGAGCGGGCGGCCCGGCAACCCGCACTACGACGACTTCGTGGACGTCTGGGCCGCGGGCCAGTACTTTGCGGTCCGACTGCACCCACGCGAGGAGCTGGAGGCTTCCGCCAAAACCTTCACCAAAGTCCGCTTCCGGCCATGACGCTGTCCCGCATCCTGCCCACCGTTGTCTTCCTCGCCCTTGCCTTCCTGCTACTTCTACTCGCGCCGTGGTGGGTGTTGATGGTCGTGGCCTTCGCTTACGGGTGTTCGCGGGCGCGGGTCTCACCGGGTTTTGCCTTTTGGCCCGGCCTTCTCGTGGGAGCCCTAATCTACCTCCTCGGGGCGCTCTGGTACGGCGGTGGCGGAGAACTCCCCGGCATGCTAGGTCGGGTCTTTAGCCTTGGGTCGGCCGGCGGATTGTACGCGCTTACCGCCCTTGTCGGCGGCCTGAGCGCAGGCGCGTTCGCCATGTTGGGCGCCTACGCACGGGCGGCGCTCCGACCTGCGGGCGTACCCGAGCCGAGGGCCTATTAGCCCAGCGCATGGCCGGACGTCCGGGCGAGTTCCGCAGTCGTAACTTTGCCACTGGGGGCGCGTGTGCTATGTCGGCCCCTCCCGGGGATCGCTCCCCGCTTTCGTCCCACCGCGCCTAGGCCACGCCGCCATGCAAGACCATCGCACGCTCGTTGTCATCCCGACGTACAACGAGATCGGAAACATCTCAAAGATCCTCGCCGCCATTCTGGATCAACCGGGGAGCTACGAGGTCTTGGTGGTGGATGACGGGAGCCCCGACGGCACAGGGGCCGCCGTGCTCACCGCCGGTGAGGCCAACCCCGGCCGCGTACACTTACTCTCGCGTGTCGGTAAGCTCGGCCTCGGGACGGCCTACCTCGACGGCTTCCGCTGGGGACTGGCGCGCGGTTACGATTTCATCTTCGAGATGGACGCCGACTTCAGCCACGATCCCGCCGACCTCAACCGCCTGCTGATGCCGGCCCTGCGCAACCAGGCAGACGTCGTGGTGGGTAGTCGCTACACCGCCGGGGGACACGTCGAGAACTGGCCCATGGACCGCAAGGTGCTCAGCTACGGTGCGAGTCTGTACACGCGCATCATTACCTGGATGCCGGTCAAGGATCCGACTGCGGGTTTCAAGTGCTACCGGCGCGAGGTGCTCGAGGCCCTCGACCTCGACCGGATACGCTTCATCGGGTACGCTTTCCAGATCGAAATGAAGTTCCGCGCCTGGCAGTTGGGTTTCCGGATTGCCGAAGTCCCGATCACGTTCAAAGACCGGACCGCCGGCGTCAGCAAAATGAGCTCCGGGATCGTCCGCGAGGCCATCTTAGGCGTAATACAGATGCGGTTTCAGCGAACCGAGCGCGTGCCTTTGGACGCTGCCAAACCCCTGCAGAATGCCGCCGCTCAGCGCAGCGAATCATAGGTGGCCTCACGCTCCGACACTCGCGCCTGGCCGGTTGCGCCCCTCGTTTCTTCACCGTAGGTCTTGGTGGTTCCTCCCCAATAGCCGCCGATGGCCTAAAGATCGTGACCAGTAGCGGGGGCACCAGACAGTGGAGCTCCTCGGGTATGTGCGAGAAGGACGTCCTGAATGGCTCTGTCGCGGACGAGGATGCGTACTACAGATCACCGCAAGGCGTGTGCGATCTCGTGGGAATATCTGGATTAGGATGGTCCTCCACCGTTCACCCATTCTTGCCCCACGGTTGCATCCTGGAGTGACAGTTTATTACTATGCTCATCTATAGTGGTTTACGCGTAGCGTTAGGCTTGCGCCAAAACACCTTGAGTGCCCGATGGTGACGAATTGCGGACTGTTGATACGTGATTGCCCCATGTGTAAAACTCGTGGGAAAGGTTTGAGTGGCCATTAACCAGTTGATATTGAGTAATTTAAAAGCAAATCGTGTCTGCAGCGGGTGGGGCGAATCGGGGTAGCTCGGGGGTGAAGTGGGCGGAAGTGGGCGACGGTGGGCGGCTTGACCTATATTCGTCCCAGCAAGAAGACATGTGGACGATCAACTGCTGGGACAACACGAGGTACGGATCGACGAACGGGGGAGACTCCGTCTGCCGGCCAGCCTCGTGGCGCGCCACGCGGAAGACGGAAGCGGGTCGTTCGTCTTGCGAAAAGGCCTGGACAACTGTCTAACGCTCTACCCGATGAGTGCTTGGAGCGCCGAGAGCCGGCGCGTCATGCAGCTCGACGACATGGTGGAGCGCGAGCGTCGATTCAAGCGAATGTTCTTTCTCTCCGCTAAGGACGTCACCGTCGACGCCAACGGCCGCATCCAGATGCCGCGCAACCTCTCCGAGGCCGCGGGAATCGACCGGGATGTAGTCGTGATCGGGGTCGGGCGCCACTACGAAATCTGGGACGCGCAAGCACACCTCGACGAAATGGCGGCCGCCGGTGACATGAACGCCCTGGCGCAGGAGATCTACGGCAAGCGAAACGAACGCGCGTGAGCTATCACGTGCCCGTTTTGGCGAAAGCCTCCGTGGAACTTCTCGTCGGCGACCCCGACGGCACCTACGTCGACGCCACCTTCGGCGGCGGCGGACACGCGCGACTCCTGTTGGGGCGCCTCGGACCTAACGGTCGGGTGGTGGCCTTCGACCAGGACCCAGACGCAGCCGCCAACGCCGAGGCCATCGACGACGAGCGCCTGGTGTTCGTAGCTGCCAACTTTCGCCATCTGCGGCGCTACCTCCGACTCCACGGTATCACCGCGGTAGATGGGGTACTCGCCGACCTCGGCGTGAGTTCGCACCAGTTTGACGTGCCGGAGCGCGGCTTCTCGTATCGCTACGACGCGCCGCTCGACATGCGCATGTCGCAGTCGGGCGAGCAAACCACGGCGGCCGAGTTGCTCCGCACCGCGGACGCCGAGGAGCTCCAGCGCATCTTCGGCGAGTACGGCGAGGTGCGCAACGCACGGACGCTGGCCCGCGGGATCGTCGACGAGCGGCAAAAGCGCACGCTTCACTCGACCGGCGATCTGGTTTCGGTACTCGACGCACACGTGAGGGGGCAGCGCCCGCGCTACCTCTCGCAGGTGTTTCAGGCACTGCGGATCGCGGTCAACGACGAGCTCTCGGCCCTGGAGGATTTCCTCTTAGGGGCTCAGGAGTGCATAGCGCCCGGCGGGAGGCTGGTGGTGATCAGCTACCACAGCGGGGAGGACAGATTGGTTAAGAACGTGATGCGGACCGGCCGAAAGGACGGCAAGCATGACGCAGATGATTACGGGCAGATCGCGCGACCCTGGACTGTCGTGACGAAGAAGCCTATTGAAGCACCGGCAGCAGAAACACTATCAAATCCACGGGCGCGATCGGCGCGTCTGCGAGCGGCAAAGCGAAATGAAGAGCAGCACTAGAAACACTACGAAATCGAGTTGGGTAAAGCGGTGGTCGCCAGGGGCCGCCGCGGGCGATCGGATGTTCAGGAACCTCCCGTTCCTTATCTTCCTCGGTGGCCTTGCCCTGCTTATGGTCTACAACGTCCACCGCGCACAGGGCACGCTTCGCAACATCGAGGCTGCCCGCGGCGAACTGCAGGACCTGCGCTGGCACGCCTCGGCGATCCAGAGCGAGATCATGTACGACAACAAGCAGTCCGAGGTCCTCAAGCGCATGCGCTCACAGGAGCTCGGCCTGGCCGGCAGCAGCCCCCGCAGGCTGGTCTCGGGCCACTAGGCAGGCGTACGGGTCGAATTTGTCAAGGCTTCGGGCCCACTATTTACTCGATACACAAACACTGGCCGGGCCAGTATGAGCCCGGCCTTCTTTCCCCCAGTGTAGCCCGACGACATGAAAGACCAAGTCCTCACCCGCGCGTACATCGTGGCCGGGGTGCTCGTGGGCGTAGGCGTCCTCCTGTTCGGCCAGACCTTCCGGATAGCCGTTCAGCAGGGCGACACCTGGCGCGCGCGCCGCGACAGCATGTATATCCACTACCTGCCGATCGAGGCCCCCCGCGGGAACATCCTCTCGGCGGACGGCAATTTCTTGGCTACCTCGCAGCAGTACTACGACATCCACATGGACACCCGCGCCGGGGGACTCACCGCCGACCACTTCGAGCAGGGCGTCGATAGCCTCAGCTATTACATCCACAAAAAATTCCAGCCCCGCGTCCCTACCGACAGTATCGCGCGCCGCCTGCGTGCCGCCCGCAGGCGCGGCGAGCGCTACGAGCCGATCGCCAAGGGCGTTGACTTCCCCACCTTTCGCGAGGTCGAGACCTGGCCCATCTTCCGCCGGGGCGTCAACAAAGGCGGCCTGGTGGCCAAGCGCAGCGAAGTGCGCCGCCGGCCCTTCGGGATGATGGCACAGCGCACGATCGGGTACCAGCGTGAGGACATCTCGGTCGGACTAGAGGGTCGCTTCAACGAGTACCTGGGCGGAGAGGCCGGCCGCCGGCCGATGATGCGCCTGCCCGGCGGGCACTGGCTCCCGGTCGAGGACCTCGTGGACGCCCAGCCGAACGCCGGCTACGACGTGCAGACGACCTTGGACGTCACCTGCCAGGACATCGTCCACCAGGAGCTATCGCGAGCGGTGTATAACCAGCGCGCCGAGTACGGCGTGGCCATCGTACTAGAGACGGCGACCGGCGCCATCCGCGCGATGTCGAGTCTCACGCGGGAGTCGAACGGCGCCGTGATTGAGAACTACAACCACGCCATCGGTACGGCCGTGGAGCCGGGGAGCACCTGGAAGCTGGCCTCGATGTTGGCCCTATTAGACGATGAGCGCGTCAAGCCGCTAGATACCGTGCGCATATTCGGCGGCCGCTACCAATTTTACGACCGTACGATGGACGACTCGAAACTCCACGGGATCGACAAGGTGACGGCGGCGCGGGCGTTTGAGATGAGCAGCAACGTAGGTATGGCGCGGCTGGTGGACCTCGGCTACGGCAACAATACTGCGGGCCGGACGGCGTACGTCGAGAAGATTCGTTCTTTCCACCTCGACCGCCCGACGGGCGTCAACATCGACGGCGAAAAGGCCCCATTCATCAAGGACCCGAGCGTCGACTCGATCCGTACCTGGAGCGGCGTTACCCTCCCGTGGATGAGTATGGGCTACGAGGTGGAGCTGACGCCCCTCCAGATGGTGTCGTTCTACAACGCGGTGGCCAACGGTGGGCGCTACATGCAGCCGATGCTAGTATCTAATATCCAAAAGGACGGCAAGATCATTCAGCGCTTCGACCCACTCGCCATCGGAGAGCGGATCGCGTCGAAGAAGGCCATCGCCGATGCGCAAAACATGCTCGAAGGCGTGGTAGAGCGAGGTACGGCCAAGGATTATAACAAATCACTCTACCGCTTCGCCGGCAAAACGGGTACGGTCCAGTACAACTACAGCAAGGCCGCTAAACGCAAAGGTCTGAACGGCCACCAGGCCTCCTTCATCGGGTACTTCCCGGCGGATGCGCCAAAGTATACGATCATGGTACTTATCTCGGACCCGCGCGCCGGTAACATCTACGGCGCCGATGTAGCGCTGCCGGTCTGGCGCAGCATCGCCGATAAAATCTACGCCGCCGACGTCGACCTGCGTCCGGCCATCTACGCGAAGGCCTCGCCGAAGTGGCGATCGCAGACCTTGCCGCACCGGGGGCTCGGCGCGGGCACCGACATCGCCGCTATCTTCTCGGCGGTCAATGCCCCGGCACTCGCCGGCTTACAACACCAGATCATCAGGCTCGGTGGCACGGGGGATAGCCTTACGGTAAAACCGCACGAACTCGCCGCTGGCAAGGTGCCAGACGTGCGTGGCATGGGGGCGCGTGATGCGATGTACCTGCTCGAGAACGCCGGTTGCCGCGTGGACATCGTCGGACGCGGCAAAGTCGTGCGGCAGTCGGTGGCCCCGAACACGAAAGCCCACGGACAGCAGGTCCGCCTCAGTCTCGGATAGCGATCCCGCGTTCGGATCCGCCTTTCCCCACCCCCCCCATCCTAGCGTGAGTACCGCAACCTCCGTCTCTCTAGCCGTTTTGGCGAAAGCCGCAAAGCTCGAATTACTCGAGGGTGATGCTGGGCTACTGGTGTCGAGTGTGACCGCGGACAGCCGCGCGGTGTCGCCGGGGAGTCTATTCGTAGCAGTCGAAGGCCTGACGGTAGACGGGCACGAGTACATCGAACGCGCTATCGCGAGGGGGGCGATTGCGGTTTTGGCGAAAGCCGGTCACCCCGCCGTGGGAGGGGTCGCGTGGCTGACCGCCAGCGATACCGGGGCAGCACTTGGGCCGGTGGCAGCGGCACTGTACGAAGACCCGAGCCAGGAGCTCGCGCTCGTTGGCGTGACCGGGACCAACGGCAAGACCACGGTCGTGACGCTGCTCCATGATGCCTTCACGGCCCTGGGGCAGCGGTGCGGGCTCATCGGGACGGTAGAGGTGAGGATCGCGGGCGAGCGAAGGCCCGCCACCCACACGACCCCCGACGCCGTTGCCGTACAGCGGCTGCTCCGCGAGATGGCCGACGCTGGCTGTGACTTCGTCTTCATGGAGGTGAGTTCGCACGCGCTCGTGCAGGGGCGCACCAACGGCTGCCGCTTTGCCGGGGGGGTTTTCACCAACATCTCGCACGACCACCTCGACTACCACGGCGACATGCTCTCGTACATCAACGCCAAGAAGCTGCTCTTCGACGGGCTGGACCGCAACGCCTTCGCCCTCGTGAACGCCGACGACAAACGCGGCGAAGTGATGCTGCAGAACACGCGTGCCACCGGGCGGCAGTATGCGCTGCGGCAATTGGTCGACTACAAGGGTCGGGTCCTCGAGGACGGGCTGCGGGGCTTGCACCTGACGGTCAATGACCAGGAGGTCTATACGCGGCTGGCCGGACGCTTCAATGCCTACAACTTTCTGGCGGCTTACGGGGTCGGCGTCGAGTTGGGCCAGGAGCCCGAAGAGATGCTGCGGGTACTGAGTGCCTTGCCGGGAGCCGTCGGGCGACTCGAAGTCGTGACTGTGCCCGAGCTTGCGCTCACGGGCTTCGTCGACTACGCCCACACGCCGGATGCGCTCAAGAACGTGCTCGAGACCCTGCAGATCGCCCGACGCGGGGGCAGTCGCCTCATCACCGTCTTCGGCTGCGGCGGCGATCGGGACGCAGCCAAGCGCCCGAAGATGGGCGCGATCGCCGCGGAGTTGAGCGATCAGGCCATCGTGACCGACGATAATCCACGCACCGAGGAGGCCGCCGCGATCCGCGAGTCCATCGTCGGTGGCGTCGGCGTGGAGGCCCGGGTGCGCGTGTTAGAGATCGCCGACCGGCGGCAGGCCATCCGTACCGCGGTCGCGCTCGCGCAAAATGAGGACGTCATCCTCCTCGCCGGCAAGGGTCACGAGACCTACCAGGAGGTCGCCGGCGTGCGACACGCCTTCGACGACCGCGAGATTCTGCGTGCGGCCCTGCTGGAAAGGCGCGACAAATCTCGGGGCTACCCATAACTAGCACTCCTCCCGTCCCCCCACCAGGATATGCTCTACTACCTCTTCCAGTTCCTCGACGCGCACGACCTGTTCCCCGGGGCGGGCCTGTTCCAGTACCTGTCCTTCCGGGCGGCCCTGGCGGTGGTGTTGTCGCTGATCGTCTCGGTGGGTACGGGCGGCTACATCATCCGGCGTCTCCGCAGGCTGCAGGTCGGGGAGACCGTGCGCGACCTCGGTCTGGCCGGCCAGAAGCAGAAGGAGGGCACGCCGACCATGGGCGGGATCATCATCATCCTGGCGATCCTCGTCCCGGCGGTCCTCTTCGCGCAGCTCGACAACGTCTACGTCGTCATGATGATCGTGGCGACGGTCTGGATGGGGATCATCGGATTCCGGGACGACTACCTCAAGGTGGTCAAGAAGGACAAGGCCGGTCTGTCGGCGCGGGCTAAGGTGGCCGGGCAGATCGGCCTCGGCCTAATCGTGGCCATCACGATGCTGGTGAGCGAGGACGTGGTCGTGCGCTACGACCTGGAGGAGGCGCAGGACGCCGGCTACGAGATCGTGCGCACGGTGACGAGCCGCGATGCCGACGGCCAGGACGTCGAGTACGCGCACGTCAAGCGTACCCTCACGACCGTGCCCTTCCTCAAGGGCAATGAGCTCGACTACGGCCGGGTCCTGGGGTTCCTCGGCGACAATGCCGACGAGCTGGCGTGGCTTATTTTCGTGCCTCTCGTCGTCGTCGTCGTCACGGCCGTGAGCAACGCGGCCAACCTCACCGACGGGATCGACGGACTGGCGGCTGGCGTGAGCGCGATCATCGGCGTGACGCTGCTCGTCTTCGCCTACGTGTCCGGCAACTCGGTGGCGTCTGAGTACCTCGGGATCATGTTCTTGCCGCAGACCGGCGAGTTGGTGGTCTTCGCGGCTTGCCTGGTCGGGGCGTGCTTAGGGTTTCTGTGGTACAACGGCTTCCCGGCGCAGGTCTTCATGGGGGACACGGGCTCGCTCACGCTCGGCGGCATCATAGCGGCCCTCGCCATCGCACTCCGTAAGGAGATCCTCATCCCACTGATGTGCGGCATCTTCCTCATCGAAAACCTCTCGGTGGTGATCCAGGTGAGCTACTTTAAGTACACGAAGCGCAAGTACGGTGAGGGCCGGCGCGTGTTCCTGATGTCGCCCCTGCACCACCACTACCAGCGTAAGGGGATTCACGAGTCCAAGATCGTGATCCGGTTCTGGCTCGTCGCTATCCTGTTCGCCGTCCTCTCCGTCGTCACCCTCAAAGTGCGCTGATCATGCGAAAGGTACTGGTTTTGGGGGGTGGGGAGAGCGGCCGCGGCGTGGCGCGCCTAGCGCAGTGGCTGGGTGATGAGGTCTTCGTGTCGGATGCCGGCCCGCTGTCTGAGGCTGCCCGGGAGGAGTTGGAGTCCTGGGGCATCGACTACGAGCAGGGCGGGCACGCGTCAGACGTGCTCGACGGCGTGGATATCGTGGTCAAGAGTCCCGGGATTCCGTGGATGGCGGCGGTGGTGGCTTCCGCCAAAACGAAAGGTATCCTCGTGCAGGGCGAAATGGAATTCTGCGCGCCCTCGGTACGGGGCAAAGTCATCGGGATCACGGGGTCGAACGGCAAGACGACCACGACTTTACTGCTGGGACACTTACTCCACGAAGCCGGAATGGATGTCGGCGTCGGCGGTAACGTCGGCAAGAGTTTCGCGCGCATGATCGCGGAGGACGGCGAGCGCGGGCGGGCCTGGTACGTACTCGAACTCAGCTCCTTCCAGCTCGAGAACATCGAGCGATTCCGCGTGGACATCGGGATGGTCCTCAATCTTTCACCGGATCACCTGGACCGCTACGAGGGCAATTTCGACGCCTACGCGGCTGCTAAGTACAGACTTAAGCAAACTCAACTCCCCGGCGATATATGGCTCCAGGCTACCGATCCGCTTTCGCTAAAACATGCCCCGGCCGCACAGCGGGGCGTGACCGTCATTGAGCTTCCTGCCGAGTTCGACAACAACGTCGCCCGCGCGGAGCAACACACCTACAACCTCAGCGATACCGTCCTCAACGGCCCGCACAACGCCGCCAACGCGAGCTTCGCCCTCACGGCGGCCGAACTCGCAGGCGCAGATCAGCCCGTTTTGGCGAAAGCCCTCACCTCCTTCCGCAACGCCCCCCACCGCCTCGAGACCATCGGATACGTGGCCGGCGCCCGCTACGTCAACGACAGCAAGGCCACCAATCCCGATGCCGTAGACAAGGCCCTACGTAGCTTCGTTTCCCCGATCGTGTGGATCGTCGGCGGGCAGGACAAGGGCAATGACTACACCTTGCTCGAAGACCTCGTGCGCGATCGCGTCAAGGCCATTGTGGCCATGGGGGTCGACAATTCAAAACTTCGTGAGGCCTTCGCAGACCACCCCGGCGGCTTCGCCGACACGAATACCCTCACGGATGCCCTATCGGCGGCGAGATCGTTCGCCGCGGACGGGGACATCGTTCTACTTTCGCCAGCCTGCGCGAGCTTCGATCTGTTCGCCAACTACATCGACCGCGGCAATCGGTTCCGCACCCGGGTAGAGGGCATGACCGGCTACTCAGAGACACTATGAAACAAACACTCCAATTCCAGGCCCAGAAGTGGTTCCGCGGGGACATCTTCATCTGGTCCATCTTCGTGACGCTCATGATCGCGAGCGTGCTCGCGGTGTACAGCAGCACCCACCACCTCGCCTACAAGCTCCACGGCGGCAATACCGAGTGGCTCCTGATGCGGCACTCGGTGTTCATCATGGTCGGGTGCGCCGCCCTTTACCTCGCGTACAGCACGCCGCACGCGCGGTTCGCCAAGATGGCGCCGTGGGTCCTGATCATCAGCATTGCCCTGCTCGTGATCACGCTCGTGTTCGGGATCGAGATCAACGACGCCAAGCGCTGGCTGGAGGTGCCCTTCTTCGGGATCCGATTCCAGCCCTCGGACGTCGCCAAGATCGCGCTCGTCCTCTACCTCGCCCGCGCGCTGGCCGGGATGCAGGAGCACATGAAGGACAGCAGGAAAATTTTCTGGCGCATCGTCTTTCCGGTCTTGCTGGTATGCGCCCTCATCGCGCCGAATGACTTGTCGACCGCCGGGATGCTCGGACTCACCTGCTTCGGGATGATGTTTATCGCGCGCCTGCCATTCGGTTGGATCGGGACCTTCGTAGGACTCGTGTTGTTCCTGATTGGCGCCATGTACGCCGTGTGGCTCGTGGCGCCAGATTCGGTGCGTTTCGCGACCTGGTTCAGTAGGGTAGGGGACTTCGTCGCGGGCGAGGGCGGCTACCAGGTCGACCAGGCCAAGATCGCGATCGCGAACGGCAGTATACTGGGGGTAGGTCCCGGTAGCAGCACGCAACGCAACTTCCTCCCGACGCCGTACGCGGACTTTATCTACGCGATTATCTGCGAGGAGTACGGCCTGGTGGGCGGCGGGCTCATCCTGCTGGCCTTCCTGTTCCTCTTCATCCGCGCCTGCAGGCTGTTGACGAAGTCCACGAAGCTGTTTGGCGCACTCCTGGCGTGTGGACTGAGCCTGCTTCTCGTCTCGCAGGCCCTGGCTAACATCGCGGTGTCGGTCAACCTCGTGCCCGTCACAGGTCTGCCGCTGCCACTCGTGAGCCTCGGGGGCACATCGCTGGTCTTTAGCTGTCTGGCCATCGGGATGATCCTGAGCGTTAGCCGCCAGACGGAGCGCCCGAAGCCTGTACGCAAAGCGAAGGCGTCCACTGGCGACGGCGCCGCGGACCTACAAGTGAGCGCGGCTTGATGGCTGGTCGAGCGCCGCGCTTCCTACTCGCCGGTGGTGGCACCGGAGGCCACATCTACCCCGCGCTCGCGATCGCGGATGCGCTGCGGGCGGCGGCGCCCGCAGCGGAGTTTTTGTTCATCGGGGCAGTGGGTAAAATGGAGATGCGCCGCGTACCGGCAGCGGGTTACCGGATCGAGGGCGTGCCCGTGACCGGGTTCCATCGCGCCCTGGATCGACGGAATCTGACTTTCCCGTTCAAGCTGGCGCAAGGCCTCAATCGCGCCCGACAGCTCGTGCGGGAGTTTGCTCCAAGCGCCGCGATTGGCACGGGTGGCTACGTGAGCGGTCCGGCGCTAGCGGTGGCGCGTGCGCAGGGTGTCCCGATCTTCATCCAGGAGCAGAACGCCTATCCGGGCGTTACGAATCGTCTGCTCGGTAAGGTGGCCAAACGCGTGTTCCAGGCTTACCCGGAGGCCAACGCCTACTTCCCTGCGGACAAGAATGTCCATACCGGTAATCCGCTACGCTTTTCGCTCGATCCTAACCAGGTTCCGGATTCAGCTTCCGCCAAAACCCACTACGGACTTAATCCAGACCTTCCCGTGCTACTGAGTTTTGGCGGAAGCCTCGGCGCCAAGAGCATGAACGAAGCCATCGCAGCGATGGCCGACTTCTGGGCGGCGCATCCCGAGTTGCAGCTTCTCTGGCAGACTGGCGAGGGCTACTTCGAGCGCTACCGCGAGTGCGGTACGGCAAAGCTCGCGAACGTCGTGTGCCTGCCGTACCTCGAGCGCATGGACCTCGCCTACGCCGCGGCCGACCTCGTGAGCTGCCGCGCTGGGGCCCTGTCGATTTCCGAACTCCAACTGCTCGGTAAGCCAGCGTTGCTCATCCCGAGCCCGAACGTGGCCGGCGACCACCAGACGGCCAACGCCCGCGCGGTCGAGGCCCGCGGAGGCGCGCGACTCGTGCCCGACGCCACGCAGGAAGCCCGGCTCCGCGAGTTGCTTCCGGCCCTACTCGGCGATTTCTCGACCGCACTCGCGATGGCGAGCCGCATGCGGGAAATGGCCAAACCCAATGCCGCGGCCGAGATCGCGCAACACATCCTACATTATGCCTAAGCCCTTGCCCCAACACGTATACTTCGTCGGAATCGGCGGCATCGGCATGAGCGGCCTCGCGCGCTACTACCTACGGCGCGGGATCCGAGTCTCGGGCTACGATCTGCACCACACCGAGCTCACGCGCGTCCTCGCCGAGGAGGGCGCCAAGATCCACTACGACGACCGGCCTGATTGGATCGCGGATTCGGTCGATCTAGCGATCTACACGCCGGCCGTACCGGACACCTTCGGGGAGCTCGTCGAGTTGAGACGCCGGGGCACGACGCTGATGAAGCGGGCCGGCGCCCTCGGGCAGATCAGTCGCCGCATGCCGACCATCGCCGTGGCAGGGACGCACGGCAAGACGACGACCAGCAGCATCGCTGCCTACCTGTTGGAGTCGACGGGACGCGACCCGGTGGCTTTCCTCGGGGGTATCAGCGCCAACTATGGGACCAACTACCTCGCCGGCGAAGGGGAGTGGATGGTGGTCGAGGCCGACGAGTACGACCGCAGCTTCCTGGAGCTGCGGCCCAACATCGCGGTCGTGACTTTTATAGAGCCCGACCACCTCGACATCTACGGGGAGGTCGCGAGCTTCGAGGAGGGCTTCGCGGATTTCATCGGCCGCATCAGTCCCGACGGGGGGGTCCTGATTACGAAGCCGCACATCGCGCGGGCGCTGAGTCGTTCGATTGGGAGCACGAGGTTGGTGACCTACGGACTGGAGGACGCCTCCCTCGATTGGCGGGCGCACGCGATCCGCGTGGAGGACGGTGCCTACGTTTTCGACCTAGAGTGTCCGGAGGGGGCGTTCGCGGGGCTTCGCTTGGGAATGCCCGGGCGGCACAACGTCGAGAATGCGGTGGCCGCGCTCGCGGCTTGTCGCGAGGCCGGCGTCCCTGTGCCGGAGGCAGTCGAGCGGCTGGCTGGTTTCAAGGGTGTGGAGCGCCGTTTCGAGACCCTCGGGACCTTCGGTCGCGCCACCGTGATCTCGGATTACGCGCACCACCCAACCGAGGTGGCGGCTGCGGTACAGTCCACGAAGGAAATGTTTGGTTCGTACCGCGTCGTCGGTATTTTCCAGCCTCACCTTTATAGCCGTACGCGTGACTTTGCGGTGGCTTTCGGCACGGCACTCAGTGATTTACAAGAGGTTGTGCTGCTGGAGATCTATCCAGCGCGCGAGGTGCCAATCGCGGGAGTGACTTCAATGACGATTTTCGACCATATCACCGTGGAGAAAAAGTACCTTGTGTCCAGTTCGGAAGCTGCCGCACTCCTGAGGGTCCTCGATGCCGAGGTTTTACTTTTCATGGGTGCGGGGGACGTCGATCAGCTCGCGCGAGCGCTCGTGGCCTAGCCGCAAGCAATGGTGCGGGAGCATGAGAAACACTATGAAAAACACCATCTGGCCCCAGCGGTCGGGGCGGTACCTCGTTGTATCCCTCCTGGTCGTCGCATTCGCCTTCGCGGGCTATGCTGCTTTCGCGGGATTCGGCGGACGCCTTACGGAGGTCGTCATCGAGATCGACCCTACGGCCGAGGGCCTTTTCCTGATTCAGAACCACGACATCGAGCGTCGCCTCGACGACAGCCCCTTCGGCGTGCTCGCGGGCCAGTCGCTCAAGCGGGTCGACGTCGAGGCCCTGGAGGCCTACCTCACGGCGGATCCTTTCGTGCGCCGTGCCCAGGTCTACGTCCGGTTCGATGGTACGCTCCATGTCGATATTGAGCAGCACGAGCCCATCCTCCGCGTGCACGACCGCCGTGGCGCCGATTACTACGTCAGTCCCGAGGGCGCCATTGTGCCCCTGAGCAAGCACGCCGTGGCCCGCGTGCCTGTCCTCACCGGTGAGGTCCCAAGCCTCGAGCGGGCCGTACGCGACACAATGCCGATCGCGGCATACCCCCTCGCCAAGCGAATCTCCGAAGACGAGCTCCTCCGGGCGCTCGTCGAACAGATCGAGGTCAAGGACGGGGAGTACACGCTGGTCCCGAAGCTCGGCAGCGCCGAGTTCCTCCTCGGGAAGCCCGTCGACCTCGACGCCAAGCTCCACCGGCTCGAGGCCTTTATCAAGGGCGTCTACCCAGAGAGCGGCTGGGACCATTACGAGCGCGTCGACCTCCGCTACGACGGTCTCGCCTTCGCCAAGCAGGCCCCCGACCGCGCCTGATCTAGCCTCCCGACCAACTCAGAAACACTAAACACAAACGAAACCTCCATGAACGCTGCAGCCGCCCGATCACACTCCTCACAACCGTCGCCGCAAGAGGGCGACTACACCGTCGCTCTCGACATTGGGACCACCAAGATCTGTGTGGCCGTCGGAAGACACAACGACATCGACCAGGTCGAGATCCTTGGCTACGCCAGGGTCGCCGGCGACGGCGTGCAGCGTGGGGTGGTGAGCAACATCCACAAGACCGTTGCCGCCATTAAGGATGCCGTGGCGCGGGCGGAGCGCTCGGCTGGGGTCAAGATCACGAAGGTCAACGTCGGGATCGCCGGGCAGCACATCGCCAGCAAGCAGAACCACGGCATGATCACGCGCGATGATCACATGGCCGAGATCACGCAGGCCGACTTGGACCAGCTGATCAACTCCATGCGCAAGCTGCCGCTAAAACCCGGCGAGGAAATCTTGCACATCATCCCTCAGGACTACTGCGTCGACGACGAGTGGGGCATCCTCGAGCCCATCGGGATGTGCGGTGCGCGCCTCGGGGCTAATTTCCACATCATCACCTGCCAGAACGCGGCCTCCCGCAACATCATCCGTTGCGCCGAGCAGGCCGAGCTCAAGGTGGACGGCCTTACCCTCGAGCCGATCGCCTCGGCCGCCAGCGTCCTCACGGAGGCCGACAAGCGCGACGGCGTCGTGCTGGTCGACATCGGCGGCGGCACGACCGACATCACGATTTTCGCCGACGGCGTCATCACGCACACCTGCGTCCTGCCCTTCGGCGGCGACGTGATCACGAGCGACATCCGCCAGGTGTTCCGCATTACTCTCGACGACGCCGAGAACCTTAAGACGAAGTTCGGCAACGCCCTCGAGAACGAGGCGCAGCACAACCGCTACATCCGGATCGCGAACCGCCGCGGCCAGGACAACACCGAGATCAGCGAGCACGACCTGGCGAGCGTCATCGAGGCGCGCGTCGGGGAAATCCTTAGCTACATCGACTTCCAGATCACGGCCTCGAATGCGCGAGATCGCCTGCAGGGAGGTATCGTGCTCACCGGTGGCGGGAGCCTCCTGAAGAACATCGACAAGCTCACCGAGTTCCACACCGGCATCCCGTGCCGCATCGGCTTCCCCGTGGAGCACCTCGCGCAAGGCTACGACCAGGAGTTGAGCAGCCCGATCTTCGCGACCGCCATCGGGCTGTTGATCGGCAGTGCCGACGCCACCAGTGCGGCGGCCTCGCACCAGTTCCTCCGCAAGTCGCTCAGCGTGGGCCACGTCGGTGAGTCCAACTACGATCCGTCGGGTATGCCGGCGCTGTTGGCAAAATCGCCGACGAGCGTCGCGGAAAACGGCACTCTGACCACGCACCACCACCACTCGGAGGCGCCTTCCGGCAAAACTGAGCCCACCGCTTACGGGGAAGCCGCACGCAGCCAACAGGTTTTGGCGCAAGCCCCCGACCAAAACACCGCCGCGCAAGCCAGCAGCGCAAACGGAAGCACGCCTGCGAACCCGAACGGTAGCGTCTCAACGCGCCTCGAGCGCTACGCCACCGGCGTCCTCGGCCGCGTCAAGGAGTGGTTCGACGGGGACGAAGATCCCGAACTCTCCTGAGCCTTCCCTTCTCTCACCTCCGACACCACCTCTTTCACACCTCCTCCCACCCCGGCGTCTGCCCCGCGGGCCAGTGCAAGCCTCCCTTCATCCGCCCCCAGGGGTAACCAACCAACACACTATGATCTTCGACCTAGAAAGACGCAAAACCAGCGGCACCATCATCAAAGTCCTCGGCGTAGGCGGCGGCGGCTCCAACGCCGTGACGCACATGTTCAAGCAGAATATCGTCGGCGTCGACTTCGCGATCTGCAACACGGACGCCCAAAGCCTGGAGCTCAGCCCCGTGCCAACCAAGATTCACCTCGGACCCGAGCTGACCCAGGGCCTTGGCGCGGGCTCCAAGCCCGAGATCGGCAAGCACGCCTGTGAGGAGTCGATCGCCGAGATCCAGAAGTACCTCACGGCGGATTGCAAGATGCTATTCGTGACTGCGGGTATGGGCGGTGGTACCGGCACGGGCGCCGCGCCCGTCGTGGCCCGCGTCGCCAAGGAGATGGGGATCCTTACGGTGGGCATCGTGACGCTGCCGTTCAGCTTCGAAGGCCCGGCGCGGATCCGCCACGGGATCGACGGCCTGCTGGAACTCAAGAAGCAAGTGGACGCCCTCGTGGTCGTGAGCAACGACAAGCTCCGACTCATCCACGCCGACATGCCAATCCGTACGGCCTTCGCGCACGCCGACAACGTCTTGACGACGGCCGCGCGCGGGATCGCCGAAATCATCACCCGACCAGGTTACATCAACGTTGACTTCAACGACGTCAACACGGTCTTGCGCCAGTCGGGCGTCGCGATCATGGGAATCGGCTTCGCCGAAGGCGCGGACCGCGCGCAGTCGGCTGTCGACCAGGCGCTGGCGAGCCCACTGCTCGAGGACAACGTCATCTCCGGGGCGCAGAATATCCTCCTTAATATCTGCGCCGGCAAGAACGACCCGACGATGGAGGAGATCGACCGCATCACGCAGTTCGTCCAGGCCGAGGCCGGCGACCAGGCCAACCTCATCTGGGGCACGGCCTACGACGAGAGCCTCGACGAGGGCCTGGCCGTGACAGTGATCGCGACCGGGTTCCAGGAGTCGGCCATCGGGGCGCTCTCCGGCCACGGCAAGCCGCAGAAGCACGTGGTGGACCTCAACGACAAGGGCACGCGCCCGAACGTTGGCCCGGGTCGCCCGTCCCACAAACACGACGTGACGCCCCCGGCGGACCTCATGGCCCCGCGCGTAAAGCGCTACGAGGAGGCCGTACAGTATCGCGCGCAGGTGCTCAACGACATGCACCGCGACGAGGCTCGCGAGCAGCAAGCCAATCAGCCGCGCGACCCCTACGCAGGAGGCCAGCGCCCGCACGCGGAGCCTGTGCCGCCGAGCAATCTGGACGACCTCGCGCACCTCGAGCGCGAGCCCGCGTACCTGCGGTACCGCCGGATGCGCGGTAAGTCACCCTCGCAACAATATCCCAGCCAACAACCCTCCCGCACGGTAGTCGATCAGCACGGCGAGCCTCGCCTCGGCAGCGAGAGCCCATGGCTCTACGAGAAGCCCGATTAGGCGGTAGAGGATTGTTTCTCATTTACGTAGGCGGGGTCGTCTCTCAGGTGTGAGGGGCGGCCCCCTTTTTTAGCGCGCGGTCACGCGTTAAGGCAACGACAATCAGTAAAATTAGCTAAGGGCGGCGGCGTACCTTTGCGCGCGTTTTCGGGGACCTGGGCGAAGCTGTCCAGTTTTGCCGCGAGGCACCCCACCAAACCCACGTCCCATGCCCGCCATCCGCAACGTAGCGATCATTGCCCACGTCGACCACGGCAAGACCACCCTGGTCGACAAGCTCCTCCACGCAGGCAACCTCTTCCACGAGCGCGAGGAAACCGGTGAGCTGATCCTCGACAACAACGACATCGAGCGCGAGCGCGGGATCACGATCCTCGCGAAGAACGTCTCGATCCGCTACAAGGACTACAAGATCAACCTGATCGACACCCCGGGCCACAGTGACTTCGGCGGTGAGGTGGAACGCGTACTCAACATGGCCGACGGCGTGCTGGTGCTCGTTGACGCCTTCGAGGGACCGATGCCGCAGACGCGCTTCGTGTTGTCGAAGTCTCTCGAGCTCGGGCTAAAGCCGATTGTTGTCGTCAATAAGGTCGACAAGCCGAACTGTAAGCCGGACGATGCCTACGAGGCCGTGTTCGACCTGATGTTCGCCCTCAACGCCACCGAGGAGCAGCTTGATTTCCCGGTGATCTACGGATCGGCTAAGAACGGTTGGATGGGTCCGGACTGGCGCACGCCGACCACAGACGTGACTTTCGCGCTCGACATGATCATTAAGCACGTACCGCCGCCGAAAGTATCGGATGGACCGCTGCAGATGATGATCACGAGTCTCGCCTATAGCCCCTTCACGGGCCGCATGGCGAGCGGGCGGTTGAACCGGGGTACGCTCAAATCCAATCAGAACGTCGCGCTCATCAGTCGCGTAGGCGAAGTCACCAAACAGCGGACGAAGAAGATTTTCGTCTTCGAAGGCCTCGGCCGCGTCGAAGCCGACGTCGTGGAAGCCGGTGACATCTGCGCTATCGCAGGTCTGGAAGGTTTCGAGATCGGCGATACCGTTTCAGATCCGGAGACGCTCGATCAGCTCACCCCGATTGCCGTGGACGAGCCAACGATGTCGATGACCTTCGCGATCAACGACTCGCCTTTTTTCGGGCAGTCGGGTAAATTCGTGACGAGCCGCCACCTCAAGGAGCGCCTCGAGAAGGAGATCGAGCACAACCTGGCGCTCAAGGTCGAGCCAACCGATCGTGCGGAGGCCTTCCAGGTCTACGGACGTGGCGTACTCCACCTTTCCGTACTCATCGAAACCATGCGTCGCGAGGGCTACGAAGTTCAGATCGGCCAGCCGCAAGTAATCGTCAAGGAAGTCGATGGCAAGCGCCACGAGCCGATGGAGGAGCTGGAGATCAACGTTCCCGATGAGTACAGTGGCGCGGTGATCAACGCGGTGACCCAGCGTAAGGGCGCACTCACCGACATGCGCGCAGAGCCGGAGCGCACCTTCATGACCTTCGATATGCCGTCTCGCGGCATCATCGGCCTGCGGACCCAGCTCATCACGGCCACCGCCGGTGAGCTAATCATGAACCACCGCTTTAAAGAGTTTGGGCCGTGGGTGGGCGACATTCCGAAACGTATTAGTGGCTCGATGATCTCGAGCGAGACCGGTAAGGCGATCCCGTACTCGCTCAACAACCTGCAGGACCGCGGCACGCTAATCGTTCAGCCGAACGAGGACATTTACGAGGGCCAAGTGGTCGGCGAGAACGCCCGCCCCGGCGATATGGTAGTCAATCTCACGAAGGCCAAGAAGCAGTCGAACGTGCGTTCGAGCGGTGCCGACGAAAAGATTAAGATCATCCCGCCGCGGCAGTTTACGCTGGAAGAAGCACTGGAGTACATCCAGGCCGACGAGTACGTAGAGATCACGCCAACCTCCATGCGGATCCGCAAGATTGTCCTGTCGGAGAGCGAGCGCAAGCGAGCGAAGAACCCGGCCTTGGTAGGGATGAAATAGGGAGGATTCGAAACGCGCGCTGCGCGGTGTATGACGTTTTGCCCGCCTCAGCGAGACGCGAAGCTAGCCTCAAAGTCTATGGCAGTGTCCTGTCATCTGGGGGAGCGAGTACGTAAAAAGCCCCCGGCGCTGCGCCGAGGGCTTCGATTCACATACTAAGAGATCTTTAAGGCTTTAGGTGGGGGAGCGTCGCTCTCGGGAGTTAGCGCTGCAGTTGCACGTACCCGTTCATCATCTGGAATCCTTTCACCGTGAGGACGTAGTAGTAGGTACCCCCCGCGAGTGGGGCGCCGTGCGAGAGACCCGTCCAGTCATTCGCGTAGCCAGTTTTGGTGTAAACCTGATTGCCGTACTCATTGAAGATCGTGAGCTGGTTGTCCGGGTGGTTTTCGAGGCCGAGGACGATGAAGTGATCGTTGATGCCGTCGCCGTTCGGACTAAAGCCCGTAAAGACAATAAGCTTTTCGCAACTCACCTGGATGCGGACCGTAGCCTCTTCGCAGCCGCCCGCCGTACAGGCGATGTAGCGGAGGCTATCGTTGCCGCACCAATTGATCGGGGAGCTGTAGTGGATGCGGTTGCGGCCGTCGACGCGCGCCTCGCCGAGTGATTCGGTACTGATGACCAAGGACGTGACCTCGCCCCCGGGCCGATCGTTGCGCAGGACGTCCATCATATCCTGCCCGTTGTACGCGACCGCTAGGTAGTCCGCCATGAGAACAGGCCTAGCCAGCGGCTGGCCGCCGGTGACCGCGAAGGTGATCTCGTAGCGTACACACTTACCCGTAGGCGTGTGACACACTTCGAAAAGGCCCTGGGTGACGCCAGTTGCGACCCCCACGAACTCGAGGCAAAGGCCGAGCGTCTTGACGACACCCACGTTCGCGACCGCGGGAGCCTGTAGAATGGTGAGCGTGTAGGTGTCGGGAGGTGCCGTGGAGGGCAGACAGTGCAGGCCTCTCACGTCCTTGAGGATACTCACGCGACGCTTCTCGGTAGGGGTGCAGAGCACTTCGATGTCCCTGGTGTCCGCGCCGCCCGGTCCAGTAGCGATGAGCCGGTAGGTTCCTACCGGCAGGCGGTAGGCGCGGTCGGTCACGAGGCGCAGGCTAATTAGTTCGGTGCGGGTGGTTGCGGAAGTGCCTGCGTCAATGATGACGAGGGCACCGTAACTCTCGGACGATTCGGCGAGCAGCCTGCCGTCGGCGGTCTTTCGCCAGTTCGCCTCCGGGGTAGCGCCGCGGAGGAAGCTCAACAGTGAATCGCGGGAGGCCAAGCGCGTCCGGTAGGCGCCAGGTCCGACCTTCCAGACGACCTCGTAGGGACCTCGCGCTAGCCCCATGAAGGCCTGGGTGACATCGAGGCTGAGTAAAGCCCGCTCCGCGCAAGCCTCAACCGGCGTTAGCAGGCGTCCGTTGGCGGTGAGCGTGGTGGTGGCCTCTGCGTCGAGACAAAAGTCGACGACGCCGTCGCAGTCGCTGGCGTAGATTTTTAGCGGCACCGCGTCGAGGATACTGCCGTAGGCTCGGGCGCTCGGTAGGGCAAGGGCGGTCGTGAGCACACACAGTAGCACGAAAGCCTGTGGGCTCCACGATGGGCGTCGGGAAGGCATGTGGTTCTTTTAGCGATGTGAGGTGGGCCCGGGGGCCGACCATCCGTTTTTCAGGACGCTACAAAGGTCTGGGTAAGGGCGGTGGGGCACCAGTACCGGATTAGGGTAGAATGTCGGTGACCTAATCTATCAATCCCGGTCATAAGTAAATAAAATACTGTCAGTTAACTATTTAAGTCGATTCTACTCAGGCGGCTTTCGCCAAAACTCGCACGCGGTAGAAGACGCTCGACGGAGTCTTTCGACCGTGCCCACCGCGGTCACGACAGGCCGACCGCGCTTTTGTCCCACTCGACGAATGGGTTTGGCTGGAGCGAGTTCACGCTCCCGGTCGGGCCACTCCCTTTTCGCAGTCGGCGCCGCAGCACTGCGGATTCGCTGCTCGAAGGCGAAACCCGAACGGCAACCGGAATTAGGGAGGGTGCTGCCGCTGGGCGGGTTGTGCCGAGCGCTCGACTTATGCTGAATAGGCGCCGGCCTTTGGAAAACCATTGTGGCGCAGGTTTTGCGAAAGCGTAACCAGACTCCGAACTACCCTAAATATGGCATCCCTACTCAAAAAACCCTCTACGTGGATCGGGCTGACCTGCTCCTGTGTGCTGTTTCTCGCCTGCGAGCGCGATAGCGTCGAAGCTGATCGCAACGAAGAGTTGAGCGAGGGCCGCCTGCGACTCGAACTCACGGACGCCGCCGTCGACGACCCCAACGTAGCGAGTGTGTACATCACCCTCGCCGGTGTCGAGGTCGGCAATGAGCAACTCGCCCAGCTTTCGGTGCGCAAATCGGTGGACATTTCTAACTACTCACAAGGTCGCACCATCCAGATAGGCAACGACCAGGTAGTCACCTCCGGGACCTACGGTGGGATTACGCTCACCTTCGACATGGATTACAGTGAAAGCGGACAAAGCCTGGGGTGCTACGTCGAGACGACGAGTGGCCAGCAGCGACCGCTCGGGTTCGGGCAGCGCAGCGTGAGCATTGAAGTGCCGGGCCTCTTCGAGGTCCGGCCGCAGGCCGTGACTGAGCTCGTGGTCGATCTCGACCTCCGTAAGGCGATCCAATACAGCGAAGAGGGCTACTCAATGGTAAGTGCCCAGCGCCTGGCGCGGAGTCTGCGGCTCGTGGACCGCGACCAGTCCGGGAGTATCGACGGCAGCGTCGGTAACCACGCGCAGACCAGGGCGGCCGGAGAGGTCCGCATCGTGTACGCCTACGCCAAGGCGGCACTCGACCTCGAGAGCGAGGCCGCCAACAACTACGAGGGCGCGATCACCTCAGCATCAGTAAATGCCGCCGGTAATTTTCGGCTCAGCTACTTACCGGCGGGGCCGTACGAACTGATCGTGGTGGACTACGCCGATCGCGACGGCGACGAGCGCATGGAGCCCGTTGGACCGCGTATTTCCGATCTGGCCGTCAACGCGGCTACGCGGGCGGTGGTGGTGTCGGCGGGCGCGAAGGTGAGTATAGACTTGCAGGTCGGCGGGCGCTTGCTGTAGTCGGGCAGTTCAGCCGCCGCCACGGCAAGCGACAGACTCTCCACCCGGGGGGCGAAGTGCCTCAGTTGACAGCTTTCGGAGTTTGTAAGCGGGCCCAGTAGAAGCCGTCGAACTGGTCCATCGGTGACAGGCGCTCCGAAGCCTCCAAGACGTAATCCGGATGTGTATCGATACACATCGCGACTTGCCTCTCACCTTCGGAGGGGAGGATGCTACAGGTAGCGTAGACCACCCGGCCGCCCGCTTTCACCATCCGCGGGTAGCGCTCTAGGATATCGGCCTGCCAAGATTTGACCTCGCCGAGGAAACCCGGCTCGAGCTTCCACTTCGCGTCGGGGTTGCGGCGCAGGACGCCGAGGCCGGAGCACGGTACGTCGAGTAGCACACGGTCGGCGCGATCGGTGAGGCGCTTGACGACTTTACTGCTCGTGATTAGTCTGGTCTCCAGATTCTGTACACCGGCGCGTTTGGCGCGGCGCTTGAGTTCATTGAGTTTGCGGCCGTCGGTGTCGAGGGCGATGAGGTTGCCCTTGTTCTGCATGAGGGCGGCGAGGTGGAGGGTCTTGCCGCCGGCCCCGGCGCAGGCGTCGATGACGGTCATCCCGGGCTCGACCTGGAGGGCGTGCGAGATGCGCTGCGAACCGATGTCCTGGACTTCGTAAAAGCCGGCCTTGAAGGCGCGCGTAGCCCAGAGGTTGCGCCGCTCGAGGACGCGGATACCCTCGGGCGTGCGGTCATCGGGTTCGACCTTGAAGCCGTCCTTGTTGAGTTCGCGGACGAGGGTGTTGCGGTCGGTCTTGAGGAAGTTGGTACGTAGGTAGACGAACGCGGGTTCGTTAAGGGCGGTCATCGTCGGCCCCCAGGCACCGCCGAGCTCTTCGAGGCCGAGGAGGTCGAGCCAATCCGGGATGCTCTCGCGGAGGGCGCGATTGGTTTTGGCGAAAGCCAGACGTCCAGCGGCATCGGCGGCATCAAGGTGTGGTAGGTCGGCTTTCGCCAAAACTTCGCCGTAGCGCCACCACCAGTAAGCAGCTAGCAGATAGCGCGGGCGTTCGTCACCGGCAAGGTGCGCCAGCAGACGCTTCCACCGAACAATGTCGTAGAGGGTCTCGGCGATGAAGGCCCGATCGCGCGAACCCCAGCGCGCGTCGCGTTTTAATAGATCAGCGACTACCTGATCAGCGTAGCGGCCATCTGTGAAAGTCTCTTCTAAGCCGTCCACGACGGCCTGAAGGAGGTTAGGGTAGGGCCGCGGGGCTGGAGGGTAACTCATTTACGCGCCCGGCTTACCCAACAACCTAAACATGTTGGACTTGTAAGCCTCCACCCCCGGCTGGTCAAATGGATTCACCCCCAGCAGATAGGCGCTCACGCCGCAGGCCCGCATGAAGAAGTAAAAAAGGTAGCCGAGCGTCTTGGCGTTCAGTGGCGGCATATTGAGGATGATGCTCGGTATGCCGCCGTCTTCGTGGGCGGCGAGCGTGCCCTCGGCAGCCTTCTCGTTGACGAAGGCCATGTTCTTGCCGGCCAGGTAATTGAGGCCGTCGGGGTCGCCTTCGACCGTCTCGACGGTGATCTCCTCGGCGCTGCCGGTCTCGAGGAGGACGGTCTCGAAGAGGTGGCGGCGACCGTCCTGGATGTACTGGCCGAGGCTGTGGAGGTCGGTGGTAAACTGTGCGCTCGCGGGGTAGAGGGCCTTGTGGTCCTTACCTTCGGACTCACCGAAGAGTTGCTTCCACCACTCGGCCACGTACTGGAAGCGCGGGTCGAAGTTGACGAGCAGTTCGATGACCTTTCCCTTTTGGTAGAGCGCATGGCGCGTGCAGGCGTACTGGAGGATCGCGTTTTGGCCGAAAGGCGCATCCGCATGCTGGCGGGCCTCCTCGGCGCCGGCCATCAGTTCGGCGATGTCGATGCCGCTTACCGCTAGAGGAAGGAGACCCACGGCCGTGATGACGCTGTAGCGGCCGCCGACGTCATCAGGCACCACGAACTTCTCGTAGCCTTTCTCATTGGCGAGTTCGAAGAGCTTCCCGCGCTGGCCGTCCGTGGTGGCGACGATGAAGGGTTTGGCGTCCTCGGCGCCGTGACGCCGCTCAAGTTCTTTGCGCAGGAGGCGGAAGGCCAGCGCCGGCTCGGTGGTGGTGCCGGATTTCGAAATGACGTTGACGGCGAAGCGCTTGTCCTCGAGGAACTTAAGCAGTTGCGCGTGGTAGCGCGTACTGATTTGAGTACCGGCGTAGACGATGAGGGGTGCGCCGCCACGTTGCGCTTTGGTCAGGCTGTCGCCAAAACTATCGCTGAGGGCATGGATCGCCGCCCGCGTACCGAGGTAGCTCCCGCCAATCCCGATGACGACCAAGACGTCGATGGCCTCGCGCAGACGCTGGGCGGTGGACTGGATGCGCGCGAACTCCTCCTTATCGTAGTCGCGCGGCAGCGTTATCCAGCCGTGGTAATCAGACCCAGCGCCCTCGTGGCCTTGCAGTAGTTGCTTGTCGGCGAGTTCGGCCAGCGGCGCGAGCATCGTGAGTTCGTCGTCGTTGAGGAAGGGCTTGAGGTGGGTGCTGTCGAGCTGGATGCGGGCGGCCATGGCGGGGGAGGTTTGGGTAGCTTGTGCGGTAAATGTAACAGGGTAGCCGTGGCTATGGATCGGAGTGAGACGGGTCAATTTGGGGAGCGGGCGGCGGCGGCCTTTCTGGAGAGCCACGGCTGCGAGATCGTAGCGCGCAATTATCGGTGGAGTCGGGCGGAGGTGGACATAATCGCGAGAGAGGGCAAGACCCTACACTTTGTGGAAGTCAAGACGCGACACTGGGATGATGTGGACCTGGCCAAGGAGGCCGTGTCGCGGCGGCAACAGGGGCGGATCATGGGCGCGGCGGGGCGGTATATGGAGGACGTTGGTTATGAAGGGGATTTTCAGTTCGGGATTGTGGTGGTGATTTTGGATGCTGGCGGAGGGGTGAGGATTGAGTGGACGCCGGATGCTTTTGGGTGGGAGAACTAGGGAAGCCCGAAGAGATCGGAAAAGGTGATGATTTCGAAGAGTTTGCGCTGCCGCGTAGGAGGGGCTACGCTATCGCGCCTGCGGCGGGCTAACATGGAGGCACGGAGTACACGGAGGCCGTTCGATCGTGTTCGAGGGAAACGCTGCGCATTTTGGAGGCACGGAGCAGGACGGCCCGCCCTAACGCCAATGGTTTAAGGTGTACGTGCGGGGGGCGAAGCCAATCGGAAGGCGCACTTTCAGAACTCCCCGCACACTTAGCACTTTCAGAACCCTTACCTTCCCCCCATGGCCAATGAGCGTATCATTTTCGGGATGTCCCGCGTCAATAAATTTGTCGACGGGGGGCGAAAGCAGATCCTGAAGAACATCAACCTGAGCTTCTTCTACGGGGCGAAAATTGGGATTTTAGGCCTAAACGGATCAGGTAAGTCGTCGGTACTGCGGCTGATCGCCGGGGAAGACACGAACTACCAAGGCAAGATCGAGTTCGACGCAGAGTACAAGATCGGGCACCTACACCAGGAGCCGCAGTTGGACGAGACCAAGACCGTTAAGCAGACTGTTGAGGAAGGTCTTGGGGAACTCTACGAGTTACTGAAGGAGTACGAGGCCATCAACGAGCGCTTCGCCGAGGAGATGAGCGACGACGAGATGACAAAGCTTATCGAGAAGCAAGGCGACCTGACCGACGAACTCGAGCGGCGCAATGCCTGGGAAGTCGAGCAGCGGGTCGAGACGGCGATGGAAGCCTTGCGCTGTCCTGATCCAGAAAAGCTAATAAGTGTCTTGTCGGGAGGTGAGCGGCGGCGGGTGGCCCTGGCACGCTTGATTTTGACGGATCCGGACATCCTCCTGCTCGACGAGCCCACCAACCACCTCGATGCCGAGAGCGTCCAGTGGTTCGAAGGCTACCTACAGCAATTTAAGGGCACGGTGATCGCCGTGACGCACGACCGCTACTTCCTCGACAATGTAGCTGGTTGGATCCTGGAACTCGACCGTGGCGAGGGCATCCCTTGGAAGGGCAACTACTCCAGCTGGTTGGAGCAGAAAGCCCAGCGACTCCAGCAGGAGGAGAAGACGGAATCCAAGCGCCGCAAGACTTTGGAGCGCGAACTGGAGTGGGTGCGCATGTCGCCTAAGGCCCGCCAGGCAAAGAGCAAGGCCCGCCTCGGTGCCTACGAGAAGATGGCCGGCGAGGAAGGTCGCGAGCGCGAGAAGAAGTTAGAACTGTACATCCCGCCCGGTCCGCGACTCGGGGACAACGTGATTGAGATCAAAGGGCTCAGTAAGGCCTTCGGGGACCAAGTCCTCTTTGAGGATGTCAATATCTCGGTCCCGCGCGCCGCCATCGTGGGTATCATCGGGCCGAATGGGGTGGGTAAGTCGACGCTCTTCAAGATCGTCACCGCCGAGGAGATGCCTGACCAGGGCACGATCGAGATCGGGGACACTGTAGAGATGAGCTACGTGGACCAATCTCACGAGGCACTACTACCTGATAAGACGGTCTTCGAGGTCGTCTCTGGAGGCAACGAGTTCATCCAACTCGGTACGCAGGAGCTAAACGCCCGCGCCTACCTCGGTCGCTTCAACTTTGCCGGGCCGGACCAGCAGAAGAAGATCAGCGTCCTCTCGGGCGGGGAGCGCAACCGCGTCCACCTCGCGATGACCCTCAAGGAGGGCGGCAACGTGCTTCTCCTCGACGAGCCGACCAATGATCTTGATGTCAATACGCTCCGTGCGCTTGAGGATGCGCTGGATAGCTTCGCCGGCACAGTACTGCTGATCAGTCACGATCGCTGGTTCATGGACCGCTTGGCGACGCACATCATCGCGTTCGAGGGAGATTCGACGGTGACGTTTTTTGAGGGGAACTACTCAGATTACGAGGTGGCGAGGAAGGCTCGATTGGGGGATCGGGCGCCGCGGAGGCCGAA
>JBGTKC010000151.1:0-3328 GCA_041744755.1 Saprospiraceae bacterium | reverse complement strand
AACAACGGCTACGGTCTGTCGACGCCGACTTCCGAGCAGTACGCCTGTGACTCCCTGATCGACCGGGCGAAGGGCTACGGGATGGAGGGCGTGAGCATCGACGGCAACAACATCCTGGAGGTCTACAGTACCATCGATCGGATGGCGACTTCCATGCGTGAATCGCCGCGGCCGGTCCTCGTCGAGTGCCGCACCTTCCGGATGCGCGGCCACGAGGAGGCGAGCGGTGTCAAATACGTCCCGCAGGAGTTGTTGGACGCCTGGGCCGAGCGCGATCCGTTGGAGAGTTATGGGGCCTGGTTGCGGTCGGAAGGTCTGCTGAGCGAGGACGCGGGGGCTGACATGCGACGCGAGATCAAGGCGATGGTGCTGGGCGGTTTAGCCGAGGGCGACGCTGCGGAGGAGCCAACCTTGGACCTTGCCGCGGAGCTCGACGATGTGTACGCAGCGCTGCCCATATCCGAGTTGCCAAGCTTGGCAGAGGTCGGTGGCCAGAGCGAGGAATTACGTTTCGTGGACGCCGTCTCGAAAGGTTTGGCGCAGGCCATGGAGCAGCACCCGGGCCTGTTGTTGATGGGCCAGGACATCGGCGCGTACGGCGGTGTTTTCAAGGTGACCGATGGCTTCGTGGCGCGTTTTGGCGAAAGCCGTGTCCGAAATACGCCCCTGTGCGAGAGTGGGGTCGTGGGCGCGGCGCTCGGGTACCATATGCAATCCGGCGCCCCGGCGATGGTGGAGATGCAGTTTGCGGACTTCGTGACCTGCGGCTTCAACCAGATCGTCAATAACCTCGCGAAACTGCACTACCGCTGGGCCCAGACGGCCAACGTCGTGATCCGGATGCCGACGGGCGGCGGGATGAGTGCCGGACCTTTCCACTCGCAGTCGAACGAGGCTTGGTTCGCGCACGTGCCTGGATTACGTGTCGTCTACCCGAGCACACCCGCGGATGCGAAAGGTCTGCTGCTGGAGGCTTTCGAGGACCCGAATCCGGTGATGTACTTTGAGCACAAGGGCCTGTACCGCAGTGCGACGGGCGAGGTGCCGACGGAGGCGTACCGGATTCCCTTTGGGCAGGCGCGGATGGTGCGAGAGGGCGCGGCGGCCACGATCATTACCTACGGTCTCGGCGTGCGCTGGGCGGAGGCGGCTGTCGCCAAAACTCACCACGACGTGGAAATCATCGACCTGCGAACTTTGGTGCCGCTTGACATCGATACAGTCTTAGCGTCGGTGCGCAAAACCGGCAGAGCCTTGATCGTCCACGAGGACAACCTCTTCGGCGGTATCGGCGCGGAGTTGGCGGCGCAGATCATGTCGCAAGCATTTCGGGACTTGGATGCGCCCGTGATGCGGGTCGGGGGTGAGGAAACGCCGATCCCGTTTGCGGCGAGTCTAGAGGCGGGATATATGGGGAGTGCTAGGGTAGAGGAGGCGCTGGGGCGATTACTCGAGTTCTGAGCGGCGGCGTAGTCGAGTCAAAATAACGGACGACCATGCCCAAAAGGGATTTCGCCGTATCATCCGTCCGGTAGGGTAGCTGTAGAGCAGGCCATTACTCGACGAACCTTAACAGGACCACCGCCTCGCTAGAACCTCACGAGTCGCTTCCCCTCCGGCACGGTATCGCTTTGTGTTGCAGCCGCTCGCGCGTCTCGATGCCCGCGTTTTAACGAGCACTGCCCGGATGCCCTCTATTCAAAAATGAGTGCCTAAACTCGGTAAAGCGTAAGCTATTCGTAACCGTTCAAATTGAGCCGTTCCTCAGCCATATCAGTTGTAACAATAGATACGCCATCCTTTTCGAGACTCCCCCTTGGCGCATAGACCCCCGGCGGCGGCGATTACTTTGCTTGCGTCCGGGTATCTTTTCGGGAAGCACCCTCAATTCACCTGCTTCCCGAAAGTCGCTTGGTCACCCCCCTCGCTTGATTCAGGTTTGCATCGAGCAGGTCGCGTAGTACTCAATCCCAGAAGTGCACCGACGATCCTCCCGGCGGAAGTCTGCCTGGACGCATGCAAACCGGTAAAAGAGTACGTCATGGATCTAGCACTCTTCTGGGACGATGTCGCCTTAGAGGCGAATCGTCTCAGCTTTAGCACTACCGATGGTCGCTCCGTCGAACAGGCCGGGCCAATACTCGGCTCCCGCGCCCTCGCAATCGAGCACCTCACCATGCACGACGCGTACAGGGGATCTCGGGCGCGAGGGCGGTCGACTTATACCTCGACGCCGGCCCGCAACCTCCGGTTCCGGCGCACATGGGGCTCGATCTACGCAAAGCCGCCTGAACGCCCGTCGCGGCCGCCGCGCACACCGTGCGGACTGCCTTGTACCCTAACCAGCTGCGTTTCTTCGACGCGAGGCTCAGTTCTATCACCCACATTCTCGTCTCGGAGCCTGCCTTGCTTCACCACTTTATCGCCAGGGTGATGCTCCAAGTACGGAGCTCGGACCCCGGCAATTTTAGCGCGGGCTGTGTCTAGCTAGGGAGCGGCCAGCACAAATCGGATCCCGATACCCCGGTGTGTATTCTGCCTCGTTCTGTGGGATCGCCCGTCGTTTCTTCAGTACAGAGCGCAGGCTTTTTCAACTCGAATTTCTTTGTCTCGAGTGTTGGTAGGGCCGCGATTGAAAACGAGTTTGAAATTGGTTTTGCGGAAGCGTGAATAAGACCAAAATGGTAAAAGTCATGTTGGATTTATGTCCCTTTCGCGTAGCCAATTACCATACGCTGGAGGGAGGTTAGAGGTCGAATACAAAAGCTTTATAAAATCCAGTGCGGTGCTATACCTTGCCGCTGGACACTCCGATCACACACAGTCTCACCCCCATGAGAAAGCTGTCCTCACACCCAGATTTTGAAGAACTCGACGGCATGTCGACTCTAGTCACCGATTTAGTGTCGGCCCCTCTCACACCTGCCGAGGATCTGCTCGCGCGGTACTGCCAGCACCTCGTGCAAGGGCGCTACAGCCCCGGCACGGTGAAGATTTACCGGGGCGCGTTTCGGCAGTTCCTGATCCGTTACGCGCCCCGCCTACCATTAGAGCTCTATCGGGAGGACGTCCTCGAGTATCTGGCGGAGCGGGCGGCGGCCGGCGTCTCGGAGACCTATCAGAACACGCTAATCAACGCCATCCAGTTCTACTACGAGCGCATGGAGGGGCAGCCGCGCCAGATTCACGAGGTCCCACGCCCGAAGCGCCCGCTCGCTAACCCGAAGGTGCTGACGAAGGCGGAGGTGCGCGACATGATCACAGCTACCGACAAACCGAAGCACCGCGGGATGCTGATGCTCCTCTACGGCCTGGGGCTTCGCCCGGG
>JBGTKC010000150.1:0-14490 GCA_041744755.1 Saprospiraceae bacterium | reverse complement strand
CGGGCGACTGGTCGGCGACAGCATCGCGGACTTCACGAAGATCTTTACGCAGTTGCCGAAGGTGAATGGCAAGAACCACTTCGGCTCGCGGATCGTGTTCGACAGTTCGGGGATGCTCTTCTTTACGATGGCCGAGCGCTTCCTGTTCGAACCCGCGCAAGACCTCACCAACCACCTCGGTACGATCGTGCGGATCCATCGCGACGGTACGGTGCCAGACGACAATCCTTTTTTGGGTAACGCTTCCGCAAAACCCGAGATCTGGAGTTACGGCCACCGCAACATCCAGGCCGCGGCCATAGATCCGCGCACCGGCAAGTTCTGGGAGGCGGAGTTCGGACCCCTCGGCGGCGATGAGCTCAATCTCGTGGAGCCCGGCAAAAATTACGGCTGGCCCCTCGTGAGCTGGGGCCGCGACTACGACGGTAAAGATCGCCCGGACCCACCAACGCGGCCGGAGTTCCAAGACGCCGCCATCTGGTGGACGCCCACCATCTCGCCTTCGGGAATGATTTTTTATACGGGAGACATGTTTCCGGCCTTCAAGGGGTCGGCGCTCATCGGCGGACTCACGGCCAGCGGCATCGTCCGTGTGGAAGTGGCTGCTGATGGCTCGGCCAAGGAAGTCGAGCGCCTGCCGCTCGGGGCTCGAATCCGCGACATCGAGCAGGCTACGGATGGCTCGCTTTACGTCCTCACCGATGCGGACGAGGGGAAGATCCTGATGCTGAAGTCGCTGGAAGTGGCGGAGTAAGCATCTGTTTCGTAGGCCAGACACTCTTGTGTTGGCGATCGCCTCCTCGGCACTGCTCGGAGGAGGTCCAACGCGATGTAGACGTGGTTACGCGCGCTCGCCGTTCGTCGGGACACGCCGATGGCCAGCGCGTGTGGTGACGCGTTCGGCTTATCCCCTAGGCCCCTTCGTAACCTCTCGCGAGTGTCGCCTTACCTTTAACCGGATTCGCATCAGCTCATAGAGGGTGTGGCGAGACGTTACCTATGGCCCAACCCAACTTCCTCACCAATATCCGCGGCGACCTCTTCGGCGGACTTACCGCCGGCATCGTGGCCCTCCCGCTCGCCCTCGCCTTCGGGGAGCAAACTGCACTGGGGGCTATCGCCGGGCTCTACGGCGCGATCGCCATCGGGATCATCGCCGCGATCGCCGGTGGGACGCCCACGCAGATTAGCGGTCCGACGGCGCCGATGACGGTGGTCTCGGCGGTGGTGATCGTGACGGCCATCGAGCGGATCGGCTCCGTGGGAGAGGCGCTCCCGGTAATCCTGGCCACCTTCTTCGTAGCGGGAATTATTCAGGTGGGGATGGGCCTTGTAGGACTCGGGAAGTATGTGCGGTACATTCCGTACCCGGTCGTGTCGGGCTTCATGTCGGGCATCGGCGTGATCATCGTCGTGACGCAGTTGTTTCCATTTGTGGGGGCGGACGCCCCGGCGGGCGGCGCCTTGGGGACGATCAAAGCGGTGCGGGGACTGGACGACACGCTCAACGTTTACTCTATCGGAGTAGCCCTGGCGACCATCGGTTTGATCTACCTGACACCGCGGGTCACGAAGGCAGTGCCTGGGGCGTTAGTGGCGCTGTTGGTTTTGACGCCAGTCGTATTGTTCTTACTGCCGGAAGGCGCGGTGGGGTTGCTCGGTTCGGAGGCCGAGATCCCAAGTGGACTGCCATCGCTGCAGATCAATCTATTTGCAGGATTTACCGACTTAGGTAATCTAGGCTTCGTGCTCCAGTACGGGGCCACGCTCGCGGCGTTGGGGGCGATCGACTCCCTGCTCACGAGCGTCGTAGCCGATAACATTACGCGAACCAAACACGACTCGCGCCGCGAACTGATCGGGCAGGGGATCGGCAACATGGGCGCGGCACTGATCGGAGGATTGCCGGGGGCGGGTGCTACCGTGCGTACGGTGGTGAACGCCAATGCAGGTGGGCTTACTCGCCTCTCGGGTGTCATCGCGGGCCTTCTGTTGCTGGCCATCTTGCTCGGGCTTGGTAATCTCGTGGGCTACATCCCGAATGCGGTGTTGGCGGGCATCTTGATCACCGTAGGCGTCGGGATTATCGACTATAAGGGCCTGCGGCATCTAACCAAAGTAAGTAAGGCCGACGGGGCGGTACTGCTCATCGTGCTCGCGCTAACGGTCTTCGTCGACCTGCTCACCGCCGTCGGCGTAGGGATGGTGATGGCGAGTCTATTGTTTATGAAGCGGCAGGGCGACCTCGTCGAGTCGGACTCCGGATCGCGCTCGCTGGCGCAGGTTTTGGCGGAAGCCCCCTGGGAAGATGAAAAAGTGCTCGCGACCGATAGTGCCCTCAATGATCGCGTGTTCGTCAAGCACCTCGACGGACCGCTGTTCTTCGGGTTCGCGGCCAGCTTTCGGGAGATGGTGAAGGCCCTGCCGGAGGTGGACATCGTGATCATCCGCATGGCGCTCGTGCCGTACGTGGACCAGACCGGGCTATACGCGCTGGAGGATGCGATTTTCGATCTGAAGCAACGCGGGGTGGCCGTGCTGCTGACCGGCTTGAAGATGCAGCCGCGCGATATGCTGGAGGGGATCGGCCTGATCGGTGGACTGGTGCCACGCGACCATGTGTTTGCGGAATTCCGGGAAGCCTTTGATTACCTGTCGACGCACATCGATAGCGGGGGGAATCTGATGACGCTGTCGGACGAGGTGTCTCGCGTGGAAGTGAGGGAGGCGTGAGGGCATGGACGCCGTGGGGGGACGTGCCGCGGGGGGGGGGGCATATTATGGGGGCTGAAAGCCCCCGCTGCAGGCAGTCGCCGCAGGACCTTCGGCCCTTTTAGCCGGCTAGGACCACTTTTAGGGCCTGCGTGATCTCGTCTCTTTCCAGGAGCGCTTTGGCGTAGAGGTGGAGGGCGGCCTCGACGTCGGTACTGGGGCCAGCCTTAAGGATACCGGCTAGTTGGGCGTCTGTAGTTTTGAGGGCCTCGATGTCGTCCGCGCTAGGGAGTTCGGGTGCGCCCGCTAGCCTTCCTAGATCGTTGCCGGTGAGGACGTGTGAGTCGCGCACGTTTTGCGGAAGCGCCATGAAGCCGATAGCCGTGCCATTGACCGGCTGTACGACGGACACGATGGCATCCCCGGAGGCGCGGACGTAGTAGCTGCGGCCCAAGCGCCCCATGAGGTCGATCTTGTGTGGGTCTACGCGGCCGCGCTCGTCGATGACGGACTCGTCGATGTGGACGCGGACGATGTCGCAGACGATGAGGTGGCCGGCGCCCCCGCCCTCGCCGAGGGTGAGGATGTCGCGTACGCGGCACTCCATGCTGGCCGGACTCTCGGCGACGCGGGGCGGGCGGACGAGCTCGGATGGCAGGGGTGTGAGGCCGGCGGCGGCAAACTCGCTTACTTCTGTAGGCCACTCCACACTCGCGACGGCCATCTGGCGCACGATGCGGTGACTCACCACATTGACGACGCACTCGCCGGTGGCGCGGACGTTGGCGAGGGTGTCCTTAGTGGTGTTGTCGGCCACGCGCCGGTTGGAACTAAAGACGATGATCGGCGGATTGGAGCTGAAGAGGTTGAAGAAGCTGTAGGGCGCGAGGTTGGCGTGACCCGCGTCGTTAACAGTGCTCACGAAGGCGATAGGACGCGGGCCGACGATGCCGATGAGGTATTGGTAGAGCTCGGCAGTGGGGAGCTGGGCGGGGTCGATGTGGAGCACGGACGTGGATTTTTCAACGCGGAGGCGCGGTCGCTACCCGCTGCGCAAAGAACGCAAAGCAGGAGCGGCCGGACGGGCCACCAGAGGAGCCTTTGCGCCCTTTGCGGTTTTCAGTTTGCGCCTTTGCGTTGAAAGGAGTCTTTCGTCCGTGGGACGATCCTCAATCCAAATCCGTATCGATCTCGATCCCCAGCTTATCATCGGCCTCGTCTTTCATCAGCGCGATAGCCTTGCGGAGGTGGTCGGTGCTGAACCTGGACTTGATCCGAATGACGGCGGCGCCCTCGTCGCCGTAGGCGAGCAAGGTGAGGCGTTTGATCTTACCCCGGCGCTCCTTGAAGTCGATCGAGACGCCGCCCTCCTTGGCGCGGACCATCAGGAGGGGCTCGAGGTGGCGACGCCTGGTGTAACGGGTGTACTGTTTGCGGAGTAGGGCGCTGGTGAAGGCGGGGTTGTCGGTGTAGGCGGCGACGCGGATGGACTTGAGGCCCTTCATCATGGCCTGCGTGGCGGCGTAGTCCTGTTTGTCGTCGAACTCCTTGCGGCCGGCGCGCATCCCGAGGCGGATGAGCCAGCCCGGTACGCCGATGCGGAAGATGGCGCGGCGCTCCATGGCGGGCATGAAGAGCGCGCGGTCGGGTTCGTAGCGCATCTTTTTCTTGGTCTCGCCTTCCTCGGCACCGTCTTCGGCCTCGCGATCCTTGAAGCGGACGCGGCTGCGCTCGCGGATACTGTCGCGCTGGGCGTTTTGCTCCTCGCGGCTCAGGGTCGGACCGGTGGACTGTGGGCGCTCTTGGGCGAGGAGCTGCGTTTGGGTGCACGCGCAGAGCAGGCATAGGAGAGTAAGGAGGCGTAGCATGACGCGTGGTGTTTAGGGTTTTGGCGAAAGCCGTCCACTCAAATAGACAGGGCGGTGGCGAGGCCGGGGTCTGCGTCCCCCGGTTCCGCCACCGCCCGTGCGCGGGGCCCTACTGCTTGACCTTGACTTTGACCTTGGCGTCCTCGTCGAAGGCTTTGGCGAGTTCGCTGATCTTGTCCATGTCGACGTTGCCGACGAGGCTCAGCATCACGAAGGTGCCCTCGGTCTGGCCGACGAGCAGCAGGAGCTCATCCACCTTGTCGCCCCCTTTGACGGAGTGCGTGTAGAAGTCCACCTTGTTCTTGTTCTTTTCGCGCACCGTCATGAGGACCTCGTAAGCCTTGGCCGTTACCATCTTCTTCTTGGCCTCCTCGTAGTGCGTGAGGCCATTCTTGTCGGTGGTGAGGATGCGCAGGCCCTTCATGCTCGTCACCACGTCGGTGAGGGCCTTGGTTTGGGCGTCGTTGAGCTCGTCGGGATCGACCGTGGAAATGAGGGACTCCATGAGGTTGAACATCTTGCCGGAGATGTACACGACCGTGAATTCGGGGTCCTCGACGTACTTCGAGAAGTAGGTGGAGATGGCGTCGGTCTGCGCCTGGGCGCCGAGGCAGAAGCACATGGCGACTGCGGTAAGGAAGGATTTGAGGTTCATGATTTACGATTGAGGAGGTGTTGAAGTGATTGCATGCGGCCCAGCTCTTCTGCAGTAAGCTCGGAGCCGCGGCGGATTGAAGTCGATACTTGCGCCAGGGCGGCGCGCGTGATGCGGGTGGCCTCGACGGGGTCGGTGACCTCGTACTTCGACCAGTCGATCGGTGCCGGGGCCTCGGGGATCGCGACGGCGAGGGTGCCGAGGGGGGCCTGCTCTTTAAGCAGCAGGCTTGCGCCAAAGCCCATGATCCCGATCAGCATCGCGGCCACGGCCCAGCGGACCCAGTGAGTCGTGCTGGCGGGCTTGCGGTGGACGACGCGGAGATTGGTTGTAGAGGCCTCTCGGAGGCTCGTGACCTTGGCACCGTTCGATTGCTCGGGTGTGACGATGGCCGCGTCCCAGGGTCCGGTCGTGGTCTTGGCTTCGGCTTTCGCCAAAACCTGTATGCCGCCGAACCACTGGCGGTAGGGGGCGAACTCGGCGGGGAGCCCGGGTTCGGCGAGGGCGGCCTTCAGGAGGCGCTCCTCGGCGACGGAGGTCTCGGCGGCTTCGTAGCGGTCGAGCAGGAGGCGTAGGTCCTGGGGGGTGATCATTGGTTTTGTTTCTTGGGGTGGGTGTGGTGACTCGGCGCGTGGGCTGGGTCGATGAGGCTGCGGACGCGCTTGCGGGCGCGGTGCAGGTAGACCTTGACTTGGCCCTCGGGGATGTCGAGCGTGGCGGCGATCTCCTCGTAGCTCATCTCGTCCACCTCCCGCAGGTGCAGGATGTCTCGTTGGAGTTCGGGCAGGTGCTGCATGCACGCCATCACGGCGCCGAGGGCTTCTTGCTGTTCGACCTGCGTGTCGGGCGCTAGGTCCGGGCTCGACAGGTCGAAAAGGGCCTGGGTGTCGGTGGTGCGCCAGTGGCTGTTGCGCTTGCGGTCGATGGCGAGGTTGCGCGTGGCTCGCATGGCGAAGGCCTCGAGGTTGTCGACGTCGAGGAGGCTGGCGCGCCGATCCCACATTTTGCAGAGGATATCCTGGGCGACGTCCTCACTCTCGGGCCCGTTGCGCAGGATGCTGGCCGCGAAGCGGAAGCACTTGTCGCGCAGCGGGAGCACTTGGGTGAGGAAGGCGTCTTGGGTCATGGTCGCGGGCAAGACGGGGGTGCGGGGGGGGATGTTACAGGGGGGCGGGGGTTTTTTTGCCTACGGCGTGGGGCCTACGGCGCTGCCCGTGCAATGTGCTCGTGTGGCGCTGCCCGTGAGATGTGCTCCTGTGGCGTGCCCTTCTACCGTACTCGAGGTTCAGCCGAAAACATTTACCAATCACCTCCGCCGGTGCTTACCATCACCTCAGCCCGAACGCTAGGATGCGGACCCCCGGGGACTCATAAAGTCTGTGGCAGGGCACAGCCAAACCCTCCCTTCCGAAGCATGATCGATTATGCCGCGAGCGCCTGTTGCACCATGGGCGGATACCGGTGGGCCCTATACTTCACGACGCCGCCGATTTGGTAGGCGAGCACGAGGTTGACCTGCCGCAAGCGCCGCAGGATAGCGTGCTGGTCTAGGTTTAGGTCGAGTTGAGCCAGCGTTAGCGATTGACCACGGAGCCGCGTCAGGAGCCCTAGCGCGAGTGGGTTATCGAGCAACCCCGCGATCACGAGGGCGGGCTGGTGGTTGGAGGCGTAGTAGAGATGTTGTGTGGCGGCCATTTCGATTCGATTCTGGGGCGACATTTGCAGCCCGTTGGCGTTAAGACCACCAAACGCTCCAAACTGCACACTTTTTGTTTTAAGTATCGGCAGAATACCTATATCTAGGTGCCTGCTTCCCCACCCAAGTCTCCATGATCAGCAAACCCCACCCCTGGCACGGCATCCACATCGGTGCCAACGCCCCGGAGGCCGTGATGGCCTTCATCGAGATGACGCCCTACGACACGGTCAAGTACGAGATCGACAAGGTCTCGGGCTACCTCAAGGTCGACCGCCCGCACCGCTTCTCCTCACTGTTGCCGGCGCTCTATGGTTTCGTCCCGCAGACCTACTGCTCGACTCGCACGGCGGAGTACTTCAAGGAGATGAGCCCCGAGGCCGATGTGCTACAGGGCGACAAGGACCCACTCGACATCTGCGTGCTCTCGGATCGTAACATCCAGCGCGGCGACATCATCGTGCCGGCCATCCCCATCGGCGGTTTCCGGATGCTCGACGGCGGCGAGGCCGACGACAAGATCATCGCCGTGCTCGCGAGCGACGAGTTCTACACCGCGTGGGACGACGTCTCGAAGCTCCCGACCGCCATCGTCGACCGCCTCAAGCACTACTTCCTCAACTACAAGAACATGCCCGACGAGGAGGCCCGCGTCCAGATCATGTGTACCTACGGCCGCGAAGAGGCTCACGAGGTGATCCGGCGGGCGATGGAGGACTACCGGATCAAATTTGGCGGGGTGCTTTAATAGACCGGCTGCGCCTGATGGACCGCTGCGCCTGATAGACAGTTGACCGCTTCGCTGATGGATGCAAGACGGGGGCGGAACAGCGGTAGCTCCCAGCTAAAACCTCCCCGGGAGCTCAGTATCCAGCACCCGCCAGGGCCGTAGGTCAGACAGCTCAATTGCGGGGTGCGTAAGCGCCGCGCCACAAAAGCGAAGCACGCTAAACGAGCAACGCCGTAGGCCCCACCCCGTAGGCCCCACGCCGTAGGCCCACCAGCCCAACCCTACCTTCGCCCCCATGCCCTTCCGACCCCTCCTAATCCTAGGCCTCCTCCTCGCCGCAGCACTCCCACAACCGGTTTTGGCGCAAGCCCACCTGCGCGCCGGCCCGATGCTCGGCTACAACACCATGCGCGAGGTGGCCGTCTGGATGCAGACCGACGAGGCCGCCGCCGTGCAGCTGCGCTACTGGCCCGTGACCGACCTCAAGGGCCTGCATTATTCGGCTGTCGCCAAAACCGATGGCGCCGATGCTTTCTGCGCCACGTTGCGCGCCGACTCCCTGATGCCGGGCACCGACTACGAGTACCAAATCATCATGGACGGCCGCGCACTCGCCACGCCGAGACCCCTGCGCTTCAAGACCCAACCTCTCTGGGAGTTTCGCGGCGACCCGCCCGAGGTCACCTTCGCGCTCGGGAGCTGCTACTACGCCAACGAGCCGGCCTTCGACCGACCCGGCACGCCTTACGGCGGCGACTACCGCATCTTCCGCACCATCGACACCCTGCGACCCGACTTCATGCTCTGGCTCGGGGACAACATCTACATGCGGACCGGCGACTTCGACACCCGCGGCGGCGTGCTCCACCGCTACTCGCACTCGCGGGCCGTGCCCGAGCTGCAGGGCTTACTCCGCAACACGCATCACTACGCCATCCTCGACGACCACGACTACGGGCCGAACGACTCGGACCGCAGCTACGTCCACAAGGACTGGTCGCGTGAGGCCTTCGACCTCTTCTGGGCCAACCCACCCACCGAGCACCCGCAACTCCAGCCCGGGATCGGCACCAGTTTCGTCTACGGCGACGCCGAGTTCTTCCTCCTCGACGACCGCACCTTCCGCGCCCCGAACGACTGCAAGACCTGCGAGCCGATGACCCTGCTCGGCGAGGCTCAGTTCGACTGGCTCATCGACGCCTTAGTCTCGAGTCGAGCGCGCTTCAAGTTCGTGGTCATCGGCGGGCAGGTCCTCAATGACGCGCCCGTCTTCGAGAACTACGCCGCCGCCCACAAGGAGGAACGTGCGCGACTCCTCGCCCGCATCGCCGCCGAGGGCCTCAACAACGTCGTCTTCCTCACCGGCGATCGCCACCACTCCGAACTCAGCCATCTCCAAGTCGGCGACGTCGAGCTCTACGACTTTACCGTCAGCCCCCTCACCGCCGGCGCCACGGGCGATCGCGCGAAGGACGAAGCCAACACCAACCGCGTCGAAGGCACCCACGTCGGCGTCCACAACTTCGGCACCATCACTATCGCCGGCCCGCGTGAGGCGCGCACGCTTACGCTGCGAGTGTATGACAAGGGAGGTAAGATGCTGTGGGAGCGGAAATTGGATTGAGCATGGAAGACCAGCTGCGCCTAATGGACGATGGAGCGCTGCGCTGGTGGAGGATAGACCACGGGTATAGCGCACAGTTCGGCACAGCGCCCACAGCAGGCGGCAGCCCCAAACAAATGCCGTTGAGGAGCAGCTCCGTAGATTCCCCCTCCTGGGACTAGCGGGGGACTGAGCCTCCCCACAGCACCCCAGCACAGCACTCCACCCATGACCCGCCTCTCCCAACTCATCCACGCCCTCGAGGCCATCGCCCCCCCGGCCCTCCAGGCCCCGTACGACAACAGCGGCCTCCTCGTCGGCGAGCCCAACGCCATCGTCACCGGCGTCCTCGTCACCCTCGACTGCATCGAGACCACCATCGAAGAGGCCGTCGAGACCGGCTGCAACGTCATCGTCGCCCACCACCCGATCATCTTCGGGGGACTCAAGAGCCTTACCGGCAAAACGTACGTCGAGCGCACCGTCATCGCGGCCATCAGGGCCAAGGTGGCCATCTACGCCATCCACACCAATCTCGACAGCGTCCTGGCCCAGGGTGTCAACGGTCGCATCGCGCAGAAACTCGGGCTGCAAGATGTCACCGTCCTCCAGCCACATCCCGGCACCCTCAGCAAGCTGGCCGTCTACACCCCGCGCGACGCCACCGAGGCCGTCGCCCACGCCATGTTCGATGCCGGGGCCGGGCGGGTCGGCAACTATGACAGAGCGTCGTTTAGGACGCCGGGCGAGGGGACGTTCCGGCCGCAGGAAGGGGCCTCGCCGGCGATCGGGCGCATCGGCGACCTCGAGCGCCTCGCGGAGGACAGGCTCGAGGTGCTGGTGCCGAGGGTTTTGGCGAAAGCCGTTTTAGCTGCCGCCAAAACTGCTCACCCCTACGAGGAGATGGCCTACGACCTCTATAATGTCGAGGCCACGCACCCGGACTTCGGCATGGGCGCCGTCGGGACCCTGCCGCAGCCGATGCGCTACGCCGAGTGGCTGGACTACTTGTGCGACGCGATGGACATTGAGGGCCTGCGCGTCACCGAGGCCACCGGCGAACACATCGAGCGCGTGGCCCTCTGCGGCGGGAGTGGGAGCAGCCTGCTCAAGGCCGCTATCGGGGCCGGGGCGCAGGCCTTCGTCACGGCCGACTTCAAGTACCACGAGTTCTTCGACGCCGACAATCGGATCGTGATCTGCGACATCGGACACTACGAATCGGAGCGTTTCACGATCGACCTGCTGTACGAATTGATATCGCGCCAATTCGATACCTTCGCGGCCCGAATGACGAGCCGGGACACTAATCCCGTGCGATATTACGTCCCTACGGCTCCTGTTCACTAAATCTCGCCCCACGTTATGGCCGCCACTCAAGAAATCACGGTCGCCGATAAGCTGCGCCGCCTGTACGAGCTCCAACTCATCGACTCCAACCTCGACGACATCCAGATCCTCAAGGGGGAGCTCCCGATGGAGGTGAGCGACCTCGAGGACGAGATCGCGGGCCTCAACAAGCGCATCGAGCGCCTCCAGACCAGCGTCACCGAGACCGACGACCAGACCGCGCGCCTCACGGGCCTCATCGCCGACGCCAGATCAGCGATCGAGAAGTACCAGCGGCAAATGGACGAGGTGAAGAACAACCGCGAGTACGAAGCCCTCCAGAAGGAGATCGAGCTCCAGAACCTCGACATCCAGCTCTCCGAGAAGCGCCTCGGCGAACTCGGCGTGGCGCGCGAGGCCAAGCAGTCCACCCTCGACGCCGCCACCGAGCGCCTCGAAGGGCGCAACGCCGACCTCGACCGCAAGCGCGTCGAGCTCGAGAAGATCGTCGCCAAGACCGAGAAGGAGGAGAAGAAGCTCCAGAAGCAGAGCGACGCCGCCCGCAAGGTCATCGAGGAGCGCCTCCTGAAGGCCTACGACAAGATCCGCGGCTCCTACCGCAATGGCCAGGCCGTGGTCGGCACCGAGCGCGACTCTTGCGGGGGGTGCTTCAATAACGTGCCACCGCAGACCCAGCTCGAGATCGGGATGCACAAGAAGATCCTCGCCTGCGAGCACTGCGGCCGCATCCTCGTCGATGAGGAGGTGATGAACCCGAGCGGTGCCGCCGCCGACGCTTAGTCGTCCGCGCCCTTGAGACTTATACTTAGCCTGTCGCTGTTGGTGCTCGCGGTCCTCGCCGTAGGCGGGACAGCAGCACCCCTGCACGCGGCGCTGCGCTACGACTTCAACGCCGAGTGCGTCACCGCCTACGAGACCCTCCTCGAACTCAGGCTCGTAGAGGGCCGCGCGCAGTTGAAGGCTATCCAGCAAGCCGACCCCGACAACCTGGTGGCCGTCTGGCTCGAGGACTACGCCGACTTTTTCGAGGTCTACATCGACGAGGACCCGAAGGCGTTCGCCAGACTCGAGGAGCGGTACGGGGCCCGCCTCGCCCGCCTGCGCCAAGGCCCGAAAGACTCGCCGTACTACCTCTACGTCCAGGCCAACGTCATGCTGCACTGGGCCCTGGCGCGGCTCAAGTTCGGTGAGTACGTGACGACGATGCGGGAGGCGCGGCGGGCGTATAAGCTCTTGGAGCAGAACATCAAGTTATTCCCGGATTTCGACCTGAGCCGCAAGGAGCTAGGCCTCCTGCAGGCGGCTGTGGCCACGGTGCCGAGTGGGTATCAGTGGGGACTCGAGCTCATCACCGGGATGGAGGGCGACCTCGCCGGCGGCAAGCGCAATCTCGAGCGCGTGCTGGCGCAACAGCGTCGCGATAAGTCCCCCTTCCTCCAGGAGACCACCGCGCTCTACGCCTTCCTCCTGCTCCACCTCGAGCGCGAGGAGGACGCCGCGTGGAGCAAGATCCGCGCGGCGGGTTTTGACGAAAGTCGAAGCCTCCTCGGCGTCTTCGTCACCGCCAACATCGCCATGCAGTCCGGGCGCAACGACGAGGCCATCCGCCTCCTGTCCAAGCGGCCGCACTCCCCGCGCTACCATCCCTTCCCGTACCTCGACTTCATGCTCGGCGTGTGTCTCCAGCGCAAGCTCAGCGACCAGGCGCCCGTTTACCTGCGCAGCTACGTGAAGCGCAAACCGCATGGAAACTTCGTGAAGGAGGCCTACCAAAAACTCGCCTGGCACCAACTGCTCGCCGGTGATGTCGCGGGCTACAACCAGTACATGGCGAAGGTGCGGACGGCGGGGAGCACTGTCGTAGGGAGTGACAAGAGCGCCCTGCGGGAGGCGGAGAGGCACCTCGTGCCCAATGTGGATCTCCTCCGTGCGCGCCTATTGTTCGACGGCGGCTACTACGACCGCGCCGAGGAGGCGATCGGCAAGACGATCGAGGGCCTCCTCAGCGCCGAGCAGCGCATCGAACTCCCCTACCGCGCCGCCCGCATCGCCGAGAAGCGCGGCCAGGTAGAACTCGCCAAGGCGCGCTACAAGACGACGATCGCCATCGGTCGCGACGCGCCGCCCTACTACGCCTGCAAGTCCGCCGTCGAGCTCGGCCTCATCGCCGAGCACCAGCGCGACAAGACGTCGGCCCGGGCCTACTACCAGATGGCCCTCACGATGGAGCCGAGCGAGTACGCGCCCGACCTCCACCAGCAGGCGAAGGCGGGGCTGGCGCGGATCGGGAGGTAGGTCCCGCAGTAGCGGGCGGTTACGGCCGCGCGGTCCATCACAGCAGCACCCCGATCATCGTCGCGATCCCGTCCACGTAATTGCCCAGCCGGATATTTTCATTCGGCGCGTGCTGGTTGTTGTCCGCATTCACGGTCGGGATACTTACCGCCGGGATCCCGAGCGTCGTGACGAAGGGACTGATCGGGATGGAGCCGCCCATCGTGCGGATGCGGACCGGCGGGCGCCCGTGCACGTGCGCGAGGGCGCCGGTGAGCCACTGGCCCGTCGGGGAGTCGAGCTCGGTGCGGAAGGCGAGGTAGCTCGTCTCCGCGTCCCAGCGGATCGTGCGCGCGTGGGTGGTGCGCTCGACGACGGTTGGCTCGCGGCCCTCGACGATGAAGTAGCCTCGCTTGGCGATGTACTCCTTGAGAGTGGCCAGTAGGCGCTCCGGGTCACTCTCGACCACCGTGCGGATGTCGATCTCGACGATGGCCGTGGCCGGTACCAGCGTGCGGCGCGCCTCGCGGACCCAGCCGCTCTGGAGGCCGCGGACGTTGAGCGAGGGGTACTGCAAGGCTTCCTGAAGGCTGCGCCCGACCGAGTCCACGTGCCCGAGCGCGAGCGTGGCCCGCATCTCGTCCACGTCGTCCGGAACGGCCCTCAGCACCGCCAGCGTGGCGGCGTCAAACGCGATGCCGTCGTACCAGCCCGGCAGCGTCACCCGACCGGCGTCGTCGCGCATCGGGGCGAGGAGCTTCATCAACTCCCAGGCCGGATTCGGGGCGTAGTTGCCGTAGTGACCAGAGTGCTGCGGTACGCGCGGACCGTACGTCTCCAGGGTCACCGTCGAGATGCCGCGGGCGCCGAAGGCGAGGGTCGGCTCGTTGGAGGGGTGCATCGGCCCATCGAAGATGATCAGGCGGCTGGCGGCCAGTGCGGCGCCATACTTGGTGACGGCCGCCGGCAGGTGCGGCGAGCCGAGCTCCTCCTCGAAGTCCAGGATCACCTTTAGGCCGTAAGCGGGCTGCTTGCCGTTTTGCCGCAAGGCGTCTAAGGCTGCTAAAAACATCACCACGGGACCTTTCGCATCCGAGGTGCTGCGCGCGAAGATCCGCCAGTCGCGTTGGGTGGAGTCGGTAGGCCAGTCTTGCCGTAAGGCGCTCCAATCTTGCGCCACCCAGCCCTCGCTCTCGATCTCGGCCTTCAGGGTTGCGCCGTAGGGGTTCGGCTGTCGCCAAAACGTGCTGTCCACCGGCTGGCCGTCCATCTGGAGGTAGACGAGCACCGTGTCGCGGCCGGGGGCGAGTCCGGCTTCCGCCAAAACCAGCGGCGGGCCTCCGGTGTCGAGGCGGCGGGTGGTGAAGCCGCGCTTCTTAAAAGCAGCTTCCGTCCAGGCTACGTTGGCTTCCACTTGGGCCGGGTAGTGCGCGTCGTTGGCGAGCGCGAGACAGGCGCGGAGTTCGTCGATGGAGCCGGCGGCGGCGGCTTGCGCCCACTGGTGGATCTGCTGGGCGGGGGGGAGCCTGGTAGTTTGTGCACCGGTGTCGGGGAGGGCGCAAAGCAGCAGCGCGCAGCAGCACGAGAGGACGATCGTTCGCT
>JBGTKC010000149.1:0-8362 GCA_041744755.1 Saprospiraceae bacterium | reverse complement strand
CTTCTGCACCGCCGACGAGCAGCCGTCGTCCACGGGCTTGACGATTAGTGGGTAGCCCAACTGCTCGCCGAGGTGCCGGACGGTGCGTTGCGGATCGCCCGTGAAGGTCGCCACGTCCACCAGGATCTGCTGCGTGGTGGGGAAGCCCGCCTCGCGCAGTCGGTGCAGGGTCTCGAACTTGTTGATCGTCACCTGCGAGCTGTCGTAACCGCTGCCGTTGTACGGCAGGCCCACCTCCTCTAGGCGGCGCTGCACCTCGCCGTCCTCGCCGGGCCGGCCGTGCAGCGCGATGAAGACCTCGTCGAAGTCCTGCGCGAGATCTTCGTAGCTCAACTCCCGGACCGTGTAAGCCGTCTCGTGGTCGCCGAAGAGTCGCGTGATCGGCGCGGCGTCGCGACGGACTTGGTCGGTGACCTCGTGCAAGTCTCCCGGTCGCTCGATCGCCTGGCGGATGTCGTCGGCGTTGTCCTTGAGCAGCAGGTTGATCGGCAGCTCGTAGAGGCGGTGCCCGTGCTCGTCCCCGGCCACGAACACCGCCCGCGGAGCGTACTGCCCGGAGCTCGCCAGCTTCTCGAATACGTTGCGTCCGCTCTCCACCGAGATGTGCCGCTCGGAGGAGTAGCCGCCCAGCAGCACGGCGATACGGCGGCGCGAGTCCTCGGCTTGCTTCAATTCGTGCAGGGTCGCGTCGATGCGGCCAGCGGTTTTGGCGAAAGCCTGCGGCACCGTGCTGCGACGCGCGCGCTCCCGCAGGCTCGTGCGGATGATGTAGGTTAAAATCTCACGAGGACTCAAACCAATCTCCGCCGCCTGATGGAAGAAAAAAGACGACGGCAGCATCCCCGAAGTCGTGTTCGGGTCATTGAGCGCCACCTGCCCGTCCTCGCCCACAAAGCCGTCGATGCGGGCGTAGGTGTCGAACTCGAAATATTGAAAAAGCCGCTCGGCCTCCGCGCGCACGGCGTTGAGCTGCTCAGTAGGTAATTCGGCCGGGGTCTTCTTGCGGCTCAGACCCGGCAGGTACTTCGATCGGTAGTCGAAGACCTCGCCGCCCTTCACGATCTCGGTCGGCGGCAGGGCCAGGGCGCCGCCATCGTCGGTGCGCAAGACGATGGTCGAGACCTCCTTACCCGACAGAAATCCCTCGATGACGACGCGGGATTCGGTGTGTTCGCTTTCCAGCAAAACCTCCTGCGCCTGGGTAGTGTCGAGCAGGTGCTGTAGTGCTGACGGCTGGTGAATGAGCTGCCCGTCGACCCGCATCGGGAAGCCAACCCCGTGACGGAGGTCGGCGATGTTGCCAATGAGGGTGCGGCGCGACTCGGCGCTGAGGACGCTGTACAGTAAGGTGTCGACGCGCTGGCGGAAGAGGGCACGGTCTACGGCTTCCGCAAAACTTTCGACATCAGGTGCTTTGAGGATCGTGACCCCGATGCTCGAACCCTGGTTGGCGCCCCGGATGACGAGCGGTGCGCTACAGACCTCGAGCGAACGGGCGTAAAACGCCTCGATGCCTTCGCGCCCTGCATCCGTATGCGGATCGAGCGCCGTCCACGCCGCGCGCTCGATGCTCATCGACGGCGGCACGAAGAATCCGCCGCTGGCCATGAGGCGCTTCTGGAGCACCTTGTCCATCCCGATGGCGCTGCCGGCCATGCCGCTGCCGGTGTACGGGACGCCGAGCATCTCGAGCAAACCCTGGATCGCGCCATCCTCCCCGCCGACGCCGTGGAGCGCGACGAAGGCCAGGTCAATCAGGGCGGGGAGTTCGCTGTAGGCAACGGGGCGGCCGATCTGATTCGCGAGTCTATCCTGGGCATCCGTGCTGAGTGTCCCGAGGCTCTCCTCAGAGAGCTGATACGCGCCTGCGTCTGCGGGGTAGGCGCTCACGGGGGGCCAGAAATCGCGGATCGTGCCTTTGTAGACGTAAGACCAGTCCAACAGCACGAGGCGTCGCGTAGCGGTCATGAACAGCGGCACCGGCTCGAAGAGGCGCTTGTCGAGGTTGTCGTACACCGTCCGCCCCCCGGCGAAGCTGATCTCGCGTTCGCGGCTCGGGCCTCCGAAGATGATTCCGATCTTTAAGCGTGTGGTCATAGCGGCGGCAAAGGAACGCACCGCGGGCTGAGTGACGAGCGTGCAGTCCGCAGTACGAACCTCCGGCTGCGCCCAACGCCTCCGGACGCCGCTGTTGGTGAGCATTACGCCCGATCACCCGGCGCGCTGTGGGCTTTACGCCTCGGACCGTGGACTCCGAACTATTGCCTCACCAATCGCATCGTCCGGGCGCCTTCCGCCCCGCGGTAGTTGACCAGGTAAATGCCTACGGGATAGGCATCCGCGTCGATGTCGACCTCCGACTGCCCAACGGCCACTCGCTCGGTGTGTACGGCGCGGCCCTGCGCGTCGAGAATCGTGAGCTGCCCACCTTCGCTTGGGGCACTGAAGCGCAGGCGACTCCAGCTACCGGTCGGATTTGGCGCGAGGGTCATCCCCACCACTGCCGCCTCCTTCACGCCGGTGATGTTGTTGGGGTCGATCATAAAGTCCACCCGTGGCGTGGCGATCAGGTTGCCGGCATTGTCCGAGAGCACAATCCGCATACTGTCCACGCCTGGGGTATTGAGATCGTCCACGTAGGTGAGACCCGCGCTCTGGGTTTGGGCCTGCGTGAAGCGCGCGCCGGTCTCCAGGCGCTGGCCGTACAGCTCCAGGTGACCGCGGGTAGGTGGGGTCACGAGGATGTACTCCAGGTCTTCCGCACCGTTGTCCGGATCGACCGCGGTGAGGTATTCGGTGATGAGGTACTGGAACCCGCCCTGGGGCACGGGGACGAGCTTCGACCTGAAGGCAGGCGCCTGGCTCACGATATCGGCGCAGAATTGCAGGTTGAACGACTTGAACTCACCACCGGCGGGGCTGGCTGCCGAGATGTCGAGCCGCAGCTTCCACACGCCCTGGATCTCCTTGCCGTCGAAGGCGCTGAGGGGGCGGTTGGGCTTGCGGAGCTGCCCGTCGATCGGCTGCGGGGTACAGTTGTTCTCTAAGGGAGCCTCGTCGTCGTAGCCGGAGATCAGTAGACCACCGCTACAGCGCTTGTTGTAGAGCCGCACCTCGGTATTGTCGGGGCTCACGAGGGCGACCACCAGGTTGTTGATCCCGCCGCCGAAGCGGATGTCGACCAGGGGCACGTTGATGTCATTGGCTATCCCGGACTCCGGCACCGGCACCGGGATCGTCACTGAGTTCGTAGAGTTGGCCGCGATCCCGAAGCTCTGATCGTTTTTGAAGGTCCGACAGTCGGCGGCGTAAGTGTGGAAGGCGTTGACCGGTACGTCGAGGCTCTCCCCGCAGCGGTTCTTCGGGACGACGCGCCAGAAGTACACGGTGTTGATCTCGAGTTGGAAAGGGAGCTGGTCGCCGTTTGGATCGGGGCTAGTGATTTCGAACGTACCGAAGCCAAAATTGGGATCGGTGTTGACCTGGATCACGTGTTCGGTCGCGCGCCGCGAGGGCGTAAAGGCGAAGGTCGGCAGGATCCCCAGCCCAGTCTCTCCATTGTCGGGACCCTCGAGCGCTAGGTCGTCGAAGTTGTTGCTCACCAGGTCGAACTCGATGCGGCGGGTCGCTCTCTCGACGCCGTCGGCCGTGGCCACGACGTTGATGGCGACCAATGCGGACTCCTCGTAGTCGTCCAGGTTAAGGACCAGCGTCGAGGATTCACCCGGCTGGATCGTGGTCTTCGTGAGGGTCGCGTCGATCCCGGCCGGGACGTCCCCCTCGATCGAGAGGGTTATCGCTTCGCTGAAGCCGAGCAGGGCGCCGGTGAAGAGCTCGACGCGCGCGGAGGCCGTGTCGTTGGCCGGGAGGCACAAAAACGTGGTCGAGGCCGAGGGCGCGAAGCTGAACCCCGGCGCGGTCGGCGTGCTGATCGTGAAGGTCGACGCCGAGACGGCGTAGAAAACATTGCCGATCGGGCGCACCATGATGCGAGCGTTGTCGCTCTCGGTGTCGGGCAGCAGCACACCCTCCGAGCCGTCGTTGTCGGTCGAGGCCGCGAGCAAGGTCGGGAAGGTGCGCCCGCCGTCGGTAGATAGGAGGATCTCGACTTTTTGTACCCCGATTGCACCGGTGTTGGTACCGGCCACCTCCCAGGTGACGTTGACGAAGTCTTTCGAGGAGTACTGTACGGCGGCCGAGGCCTGGCTCGTGACCCGGAACGGACCTGCGCCGGCGTCGACGCGCATTTTGACCTCCTGCCAGGTGGTACCTCCGCCGACGGGGTTGCGGTCGCGGGCCGTGAGTCGGAAGGTGAGGTCGCGCGTGAATAGCGGCAACTGCTCCTCGCAGTTGTTACGGCCGCTGAGCACATTGTCCAAGGTCGGAAAATAGCGCACGTTGCCACCGCTGGTCGGCGGGAGACTCCGGAACAGCGGCGTGTCCTCCCGCTGGTCGCAGAGGTCGACAGCCGGGCCGAGGTCGTACTGCTCCCAGTTGTAGAGGAGTGGATCGTTATCCTCGTCGGTGGCCGAGCCCCGCAGTACGAAGGGTGTCTGTTTCGGGATCGTGAGTCCGTCGATGCCGGGGGCCGAAACGACGGGCGCGTTATTCGGCACCGGGCGTTCGTCGGCGCAGGAGGCGCCGAGGGCACTTGCGAGGTAGTTCTGAAACTGCTGCACCGAACCTACGTGGTAGTAGGGCTCGTCGCCCTTCTCGCTCACGTTGTTAGCCGGGCCGCAGGCCCCCTGGTAGCTCATGATCGTCGAGCCGCTCCCCGGTTCGAAGGCCGTCTGGCCGGCGCGTTGGTTGTCGGCAGTCGGGCAGTTATTAAACGTGTGGCTCACCGCGAACTGGTGGGCGAACTCGTGGGCCATTACGTCCTCGACGATGCGCCGCAGGCCGGCGTAGTGGCACGTGACCCCACGGGCCTTCGTGCTGTTCTGGCAGGCGCGCCCGCCGGCGATCCCGCCGATGCCGCCGGCGCAGCCGTTCGTAAACACGTGCCCGATGTCGTAGCTATTGACCGGGAGCCGGGCGTTGATCGCGGCCTGGTTGTCGTCCAGCAGGATCGGCCCGTCCGTCGGCGCGAGGTATGGGTCGCTGCCGGGGCTCAGGAAAATCAGCGTGTCGTTTTTCGGGTGGAGCTCGTACTCGACCGCGACCTCGGATAGCGTGATCGCGTTGAGGATATTGAGCGCCTCGGCGTAGACCTCGTTGACCGACTCCTTCGTGCCGCCGTAGCGCACCGCGAACTCCCCCGTGGACGCCAGGGCGAGGACGTACTTGCGCTTCACGACCTGTGCGCGTTGGAGCTTCGCCGCCGTCGGTGCGCCGGGGTGCTTGGCGGCTGCGCTGCCCTGCGCGGCGTCCAGGGCAGCGTGGATGCCGGGGGTGTACCCGCAGCTGTAGGGCCCGGGGCTCGTGAGGTCGTCGGCGTCGTGGACGTAGGAGATCGCGGCAAGCCCAGGGCCATCGGCCTCGATCTGCCAGCTGCCGGGCTCCCCGGCGACGTAGATGTTGATTCCGCGCGAGCCCTCCATCACCGCCGCGACCTGACCGGTCGCCACGTCGAAGCCGCGGTAGGTCCGAATCGCCGGGTAGCGGGCTCGCATCTCGGGCGCGAACACCGAGGTCTCGTAAAGCTCCAGCACGCTCGTCTCGCCCGTGGGTGAAGGGACGTTCAACCGGAAGGACCCTTCGCCTTTCGGCAAAACGACCGACTCGTCGACCCGCAGGGTCTGCTGCTTCGCCCCGCGGGCACTATTCGCGAACGAATACGGGCTCAGCGTCTGGGCGCCGGCGAGGGCCACCGTCAGGACCAAGGCCACCATCACACTCGTGACTCGGGTAAAAATGGGTAACATGTAACCTGCTTGAGCGATGCTAGATAGGCGGGCGCCGGAAGGCCCGGCGGAACTCGCCGCAAAATTAACCCCCGACAGCCCCACGCTACGTCGGCTGACCTTCATATCCCCACACAATGCCGACGAAGCGGGCGTTTTGCCGGAAGGCCCACCCTCAGAACACAGCTTGCAGTTGCGCCTGCCCCGTGTGCACCACGCGCCCGCCCCCGAGCTGGCGACCGTCGTAGCGCAGCGAGAGCTGTAGCGACCGGCCGAGTTGTTGGTCGGTGGTGAGGTTCCAGACCCAGCTCTCGCCAGGGCGTAGCCCCTCGAGCAGCGCGAAGCCGAGCGGCGAGTTGACATCCCCCTCGAAGGTTTGTACGATGCGCTCGACGCTCGCGCGCACGGTGGCGCCGGCCAGGGGCGAGCGGCGTTCGCTGCCCGGCGGCACCTCCTTGAAGCGTAGGTCGGCCACCAGTTTCGCGCTCGACGCGACGACACTGCCTACGGCATCGGGGCTACGACCCTGTCGGTAGCCGCCCGATACCTCGGCCCGCAGCTCTGGGGTCGGCTGGTAGCTCACGCTCGGTACGAACTCCTCGGACACGATCGTGAAGTTGCGCTGGGCGAGGGTCGCGCTCTCGGAGCGCCGGAGCTCGCGCTCGGCGGCGGCACCCAGGCGCCAGGCATCGCCTAGGGGCTGCTGTAGTCGCAAGGCCTGCGCGGTGGTGCGGTTGAGCTGTAGACCCTGGAGCGAGATCCCGCGCACGGCCACCTGGCGGTACTCGGCCTCGACGCGGAAGGCGTCCCGGTTGCGGTTGAAGTACAGGGCGTTGCGCCAGCCGAGGTCATCGCCTACGACGGTCGTGTCCTCCCGCGCGACATTCGTCGCCAAGAGCCTGCCGTAGCCCGCGGACTGGAGGGCGCGCCGCTTGAGGTTCGCGTTCGCGCTCGCGCTAAAGCGCTTCCACCACGCCGCATCCTCCCCGCGGAGCCGACCCGGGTCTACGTCGATGCCCTGGGTGACGGTAAGGGTGTTGGTGGCCACGAAGTCATTGGTCAGCAAGACCGTCCGCAGGTAGGCCGCGCTATCGGCGAAGACCGCTACTTCAAACTCGTCCAGCTGCTCCACGCCGTCGCCGTTGTAATCCCGCCAGACGTACTCCCCGAGGCCCGACTGCACCCGCAGGTACTGGATCGACACCCGGCGCTCCTGCCCGCTCCCAGCCTCCACGAGGCTCTGCGTCCGGATCCACCCCTGGCGCGCGGAGGTGAAGCGGTGGTTGAGGCGCCCGAGGTAGAAGTCGCGCGGGGTGGTGAGTTGGGTTCGGGCGCCGGCGGCCTGATCCACGTGGCGGTAGCTGGCCGTGAGCTCGAGGCGATTGCGGCGCGTGGTGGGGTTGGCGACGTTGACGTCTACCTGGTGGTTGGTGCCCTCGTCGACGGACGAACCGCCGGCCTGCGCGAGTAGGTCCCGCCGGCCGGTGTAGACGAGGGACTGCGTCCAGGAGGTGTCGCCCCTGGCGCGCGCCGTCGCGGCCGACCATTCGAAGATCGTGCGGTCGGCCGCCGAGCGGTCGTCCAGCAGGAGGTCGTAGTTCTGGCTCGTGGTCCGGGAGGCGCTGGCAGTGTGGTTCCAGACCGCTCCCCTTCTGTTGACCTCGGCGCTGAGCCTCGACTGCCCGGTCTGTTGCGCGTCGCGCTGTGCGGACAACAGGTCGCCGGCGTGGCTCGCGGTGAACTTGCCGCTGCGGTACACGGCCCGCCAGTTTTGGCGAAAGCCCTGGTAGGCGTCCCCTTGGCGGTAGGTATCCAGGCCGTAGCCGAGGTCGAAAGCCTTATTGCCGAGGCCTACGCGCCCGCCGGCCAGCAGGTCGCCCCCGGGCTCGGCGGTCGGCTGGGAGGCGAGGCTACCGAGGTTCCAGAGGCGCCGGAACTCCGCGGCCCGCCACGGGGCAATCGCCTCGAAGCCGTCGGCGGTGATCTCGCCGTAGCCGCGCAGCGACAGCCTGACGCCGCCGAGCTGGCGGGCGTGGACGCCGTTGACGTAGGCGGCGAAAGTGGTCGCGGCACCGGGGCTGTAGCGGTTGAGGTCATTGCTGTTGAGCGCCACCTCGAAGTCCACCGCCGAGGCGCTGTCGATGCGGTAGTCGCCCCCGAGCGTGAGGAGCCGCAGGGCGCGCGGGGTCTGCACGAGGCGTAGAGGCGCGTAGCTGCCGCGCGGCCGACAGCTACTGTCGCGAGGTACGTAACGGAAGGTGGCTCCGTTGGCGTTGCCGCCGAACGCTAGTTCGTAATCGCCCAGGCCTTGCCCGACCTGGGTGAAGTTGACGATGAAGGTCTGCTCGCGCGTACTGTCCGCCAGCACCCAGGCTGTATCGCGCCCGCACTGCGTGCTGTCGACGCGGAGGCGGTACTGGATCGGGTTGGCGCTCCCGCCCTCGCCCACGGGGATCGGGGAGGGGACCAGCGTACCGAGGCGATCGCCGGCACTGGTGGCGAGCGTCCGCTGGGCCGCC
>JBGTKC010000148.1:0-8129 GCA_041744755.1 Saprospiraceae bacterium | reverse complement strand
GTTGCCGCACGTTGCGCCGGCGAAAAAAGCCCAGGTCAGACGGGTTGTACCGCGGGCCGATCTCCTGGTAGTTGACGCCCCAGGTCACCTTGCCGTCGATGTCGCCGAAGCCGAGTTCGATGTTGCGACCGAGCTCGGTCTTTTCGGGGAGGTAGCGCTGGCTGAGGCCCAAGTTGCCGGTGAGGCCGTAGGTGTTGCCCTTGTTGCGGACGTCGAACACGGCGGCGGTAAGGTTGGCGTCGTAGGCCGTGCCGCTGCGCATCACGTTCGTGTTGACGAGACTCGCGTAACCGTTGTTCGGCAGTAACTGATCCACCACCACCACGCTGTAATTCGTGATCGGCTGCGTGACGAACTCCCGCTCCTCACCCTCGGCCGTGCGGATGACGGCGCGCGCTTCCCCGCTGATGGCGTTGAAGACCCCGATGCCAGTGCCCTTCGTGGTGCGCCCGCTCACCTTGGTGGCGTTGAGGAGGCGCGCCGTCTGTGGATTGCTGATCACCTCGCCGTCGATTCGTTCAGCTTCGGCGTAGGCCTCGCCAAAACCGATAGGCACACCTCCGACCCTGCGCGAGTAGAAGTACCCGCCCTTGTTGAAGAGTTCGACGCCCTCGGTGAAGAAGGGCCTAGCTTCATCAAAACGCACTTCGAAGGGGCTCAAATTCAGGACCTGGTTGTCCTGCCGTGCCTCCGAGAAATCCGGGATCAAGGTGGCGTCGAGCGTGAAGGCATCCGACAGACCGACCTTCAAGTCCGCCCCCGCGCTAAAGGAGCGAGAGAAGGTATGCGTTTTGGCGGAAGCCCCCGTATTGTCGACGTAGTCCGCCCCCGAGGCCACCACGAAGGGCAACAGCTGGAGGCGCACCGGCGGGGAGATGTCGCGGATGCCCATCAGCGTGCCGGTTTGCGTGAGGAAGCCGGGCTTGTTGGGATCGACGGGATTCCAGAAGGACTTCTGCTGGGCGGCGGCGTTGCGGCGGAACAGGTTGATGCCCCAAGTCTGCATCGGCGCATCCGGGAAGCGAATCGCCGAGTACGGGATCTCCATCTCGATGGTCCACCCGGAGTCCGTGCGCACGACGGCGTTGCGCCACACGGCGTCCCAGTTCTCGTCCTCGCCGTTGTCGCTCAGGATCGCGTCGAACTGCCCGCCCGTCACGACGCTGATGAACTCGAAGCCGTTGACGCCCGAGCGGTAGGGGTCGATCGCGATGCCGAACCAGTCCGCGTTGCCGATCTGGTCGCGCGGGCGGACTTCGCGGCTGATGGAATCGGGGCCGGGGGCGTACAACTCCGCGGCGATGTAGAGCGAGCGATCGTCGTAAAGGATGCGCACGCGGGTGGGCCAGCGCTCGACGGGGCCGTAGGTCGGTTCGAGATTAGTAAACTCGCCGGTGACGGGGACGCCGTTGTAGACCTCGGGCTCGAGGATGCCGTCGATGACGGGGGCGCGGGCGGTGCGCTGGGTGATGTAGGTGCGGCGGGCGAGGGAGTCTACTTTAGCCGATTTGTCGGATTTGGTCTGGGCGTGGAGGGATGGGGCGGGGAGGCACAGCGCGGCCAGTATTATGAGAAGGGAGGCGCCTTTGGTCATGCTCGGGGTAGGGCGGAGGTGTTGGCTTTAATGACGGAGGATCGGGGGCGTGCGTTGCACGCTTAGTGGAGTTTTTTACCGCAGAGGCGCTGAGGGCCGCTGAGGGCCGCTGAGGTTCGCAGAGGCTTCTGGTGGCTGGGATCACTGTACTAGGGCTGCTGCCTAGGTTCACGGCATTGAACTCCGCTGGGGTTCTAGGGGGCTGTCGGAGGGTTTTATGTAAGCAGTGGATGTGGCTGTCAGTCAGCCCATAGCTCGTACACGTCGCCAAGCTTCTTGTAGGGTGATACCCTCGCGCTGCTCTCTGGCCAGTGGATGGTCTGTTTCGTGGAGCCAGAGCTGTGGTCGATCCCTACCCGCGGTGAGATTGACGCTGACGAGGAGTCGCTTGGTGTCGATCGCGTAGCCGTGTAGCTGATTGGAGAGGAAGCCGAAGTAGTGGTTCTCGAATGCTTCGTTGTGATACTCCCGGTCGTACTCTTCGAAGGAGGGCTGGCTCAGGGAGGTCCACGGGCCGTAGTCGAAGGTCTGGTCGTAGCCGACGATGGGGATGGCGAGGACGGCGCGGATGAAATAGTCCGTCTGGTTGGGGTGGCGGATGACGCAGAAGTCGGGGGTGAGGGTGGCGATTTTCGATTGCTCTAGCGGCGAGAGTTCGAAGTAGTAGTCTGGCGCCTGGTATCCGATGGCGCGCGGGGGGCGGGGGTGATCCGTGTTGGGCATAGCTGATGGATGCTTCGCGGTCGGCAGCGAGGAGGGACTGATGTGCGCCTTAGTGGCGCTACTATTTATCCGCCGTCACGCTGCGCCGCCGCAGGGCTTCGACGTAGTAATAATCAGCATAGTTGATCGCCACGTCGATCTCGCTCGCCTCCGGGAAGTGCCCGGTGCTGTGCGTCAGGATGAACGGCACCATCGCCGCCTGGTACTCGTCCGTCTCCAAGGTCCGCAAGATTGTGTTTGCCCACGCGAGGTAGCGCTCGCGATTCGACGGATCGTAGGTGAGCAATTCTAGGACAGCCGAAGCGGCAATGGCGGCGGCGGAGGCATCGCGCGGCGTCGCAGCACCAGGCGCGGCGTCGAAGTCCCAGTACGGGATGCGATCGGCGGGCGTGTTCGGGTGCTCGAAGAAGAAGAACGCAATCCGCCGCGCCTGCTCGAGGTAAGACGGATTGCGCGTGTAGCGGTAGCTCATCGTGTAGCCGTACAGTCCCCAGGCCTGCCCGCGGCTCCAGGCTGAGGCGTCGGAAAGGCCCTGGAAACTCCCCTGGCTCCGCACGGCCCCGGTGCCCGGGTCGTAGTCCACGACGTGGTAGGAGCTCGCGTCGGGGCGGAAGTGGTGCGCGAGCGTCGTGCGGGCGTGGCGGTCGGCGATCTTATAGAACACCGAATCCTTCGCCAACAAACTCGCCTCGAACAGCAGCTCGAGGTTCATCATATTGTCGATGATCGTCGGGTATCGCCAGCGCCCGAAGTCCCACGAGCGGATCGTGCCAACGGTCGGGTTGAAGCGCCGAATCAGCGTCTGCGCCGTCCGCTCGATCTCGTCGGCGTACTGATCCTGCTCCATGAGTTTGTAGCCCGAGCCGAGGCTACAGAAGATATTGAAGCCCGTGTCGTGCGTCGAGCCGTCGTACTGCTCCTTGACGAGAAAGGCGCTCCAGTCCTGGGCGGCGCGTTTGAGCGGCGCCGAACCGCTCACCGAGGCCAGTTGCCACAGTATTCCCGGGAAGAAGCCGCTCGTCCAATCATTCGATCTCACCATTCGCATGCGTCCGTCGGCCCCGACCGAGCGCGGGATGCGCGTCGAGTCCAGCAGCACCCTACCGAGGTTGGCCTCCATGCGGGCGGCGAGGACGGAGAGTCGGGCTTTCGCCAAAACCGAGGAGTACACGACGGTCGTATCCGCGGGTGGCGCTGGTAGCGCGGGCGGCGTAACGGGGGGCGGTGGACTGGGCTGCGCGGCGCCCGGGCGAAAGGTCGGGTCGGACTCTAGGTCATCGTCGGTACACGCGGCAGGAAGGGTGAGCAGCAGCAAGACCGCCAGGGCCGAGCCCAGGCGTTGCAGGGAGTGGACGTGAAGGGCGTGCATCTAAGTGGATTACGTCCGACTACCCGAGTTTTGCGCCTGCGGCCACCGGTGCGGTGAAAGGCCAACGAGTGGGCCCAGCAAGGTAAGCCCTAGGCGTACGCGCGCCTGAATGCAGGTTCGTCCGATACGAAACTACGCAGTGCTTCGGGACACAGACACCCCCCTGTCCATCGTTGCTCTCGCGCGGCTCATCCGCGATGACAGTAGGCGCCTTCCGGCAAAACCCGACCCGCCGTAACGACGCGCCCCCGAGTTTTGGCGAAAGCCTAAAAGCTGTACCGCAACCCCACCCGCGCCTGCCACCGGCTATCCAGACTTGGATTCGCCGTGAACGTGTTGCGGATGCTCGTGTCGAAACTGTACGTCGGCACGAGGTCATCACCCACGCGCACGCCCACGGGCTGCGTCGTGGTCGGCAACTCGCGCACGCCCCAGTTGGAATTCAACAGGTTGCCGAAGTTGAGCACGTCGAGCGTGAACTGCACCGACTGGCCCCCGAAGCGGAAGTCCTGCGCCACGCGCACGTCCCACTGGCTCACCCACGGCGCGAGGGCGGCGTAGCGCTCGGCGTAGGCGCCACGGTTGTCCGAGAGGTAGTCGTCCTGGTTGATGAAGTCGCGGAAGCCCTCCCGCTGCGCATCCGAGGCCCAGCGCTGCGCATCGAGCTGCGCGTCCGTCGGGATGAAGAGCAAGTCGTTGAGGCCCGAACCGTCGTTGTTGATGTCGCCGGAGTACGTGTACGAGTAGCGAAAGTCGCTCGTGAAGTCGTCCTGCGTCGTACCGGCCTGCGAGTAGCTGAAGAAGGTACTCACGGTCGTGGCGAAACGATTGTTGGTGCCGTACTCCCACATCTTAATCCCGCTCGCGATGAAGCGGTGGCGGTTGCCGTACAGCGAGGGCGCCGACTGTGGCACGTTCGAGTTAGAGATGTTAGCCGGGTTGCGCGCCCAGGCGTCCGACGAGATCTCGGCCTCGATCGAGGACGCGTCCTTGGCGTCGAGGAAGTTGTACGCCGCCATCGCGTTGAAGCCATTGGCGAACTGCCGCTTGACCTGAAGGCTCGCGTTGAAAGTGTACCCGATGTCGGTGTTGCCGAACTCGTAGGCCTCCAGCGTGAAGTTCGGGAAGCGGTCGTCGCCGTTGACATAATACGGACGGTCGTCGGCTCCACCCTGGAGCCGCGCCGACGGCACGCCGTTGCTGATTTTGCTCACGAAAGGCGCCTGGAGGTCTTTGGTGTAAATGAGGTCGGTAGTTACCGTCCAGCCCCCGGCCAGTTCCTTGTCGAAACCGAGGTTCGAGCGCCACACCTGTGGGAACTTGAAGTCGCGCGAGGTCTGGTTGTAGAAAAAGGCGTTCGGGTTGGCCACCTGGTTGCCGATCCACACGAAAGGCAGACGGCCTGTGAAGAGCCCCGAGCCACCGCGCAGCTGCGTCTTCGCATCCCCGGTCACGTCGTAGTTGAAGCCCACCCGCGGACTAAACAGCGGCGTGCGCTTCGGCAGCTCGAGGTAGTCGCGCGGCGTCTGCGTGCCGTCCTGGTTGTACCACGGCGTCTCGGGAGCGTAGAAGGCCGCCCGGTCGACGCTCTCCCGGAGCTTGTCCTCGGTGTCGAAGTACAGTGGGGCGTCTACGCGCAAACCGACCGTGAGCGTAAAGTCCTCCGTCACGGACCACTCGTCCTGAAAGTACACCCCGAGCTGCCCGACGTTGGTTTCCGCGAGCGCGAAGCCCGTTCCGTCAAAACCCTGCCCCGGTCCGCTCAGCGCGTCGCTCGTCCCCCGCGAAGCCGCGAAGTAATTGCGCAGCGTATCGTTCGGGATGTCGAGGAAGCCCTGCACACTACCGGTATTGATGTTCGGCGGCGTCCCGAAGGTCCCCCCGAAGACCCCGAGGTTAAAGGAGTTATCAAACGCGAATCGCTCGAGGTTGACGCCCGCGGTGAGCGTGTGTGCCCCGGCGTAGTAGTTGAAGTTATCCGTGATCTGCAGCACGTTCTGGTTCAGCTTGTTGCTGATTGAGAAGGGCTCGTGCCCGAGGACGATGTAGTTGAGGCCGTTCTCCTGAAGGATGAGGCTCGGCGCCGGTGCCGAACGTGGGTCGCGGGAGTCCCGGAAGCTCGACACACCGACCTGGAGCTTGTTGGAGGCCTTCGTCCCGATGATGCTCCGCAGCTCGACGATCCCGGAGTGGAGCACGTTGTTGATGCGGTAGCCGGAGTTGAAGAACTGGAGCGTCGTGGCGTCCGGACCACGGGTCGCGATGGCGTTCGGGTGGGCGTTCTTGTCCTGGAAGGCGTCGAGGAAGTTGTAGGTCGCCGTCAGGGTATTCCCGCCGCCCAGATTAAAGTCGAGCTTCGCGATGCCCTTGACGGAGTTGCGGTCGAACAGAAACCCTTCGTAGGGTCCGGGCTCGTAGCCGATAGAGCGCAGCTTCGCCCCGACCGCGTCGAGGTCGGCGGCGCGCACGCGGCTCACGTTGCCCCCCGTCAGGCCCGGGCGCGCGGCCACAAAGTTGCTCCCGAGGTCCTCGCGCTGGTCCACCTCCGCGTTGACGAAGAAGAAGACCTTGTTTTTGACGAGCGGTCCGCCGAGCGAGAAGCCCGCCTGCGTCTGCGTGAGCTCCGGGACGAAGATCTCCTCGCCGTTCACCTTCCCGCCGGTCAGGTCCTGGTTGCGGAAGAACCCGAAAGCCGTCCCGTGGAACTCGTTGGTCCCCGACTTCGTGACCGCGTTGACGGCCGCGCCCGTGAAGCCAGCCTGCGTCACGTCGTAGGGACTGATATTGACCGTGATCTGCTCGATGGCATCTAGCGAGATCGGCTGCGCGCCCGACTGCCCGCCCGGGGTCGCAGCGTCGAGCCCGAAGGGGTTTGAGAAGATCGACCCGTCCACCGAGAAGCTATTGAACTGGTCGTTGCGCCCCCCGAAGGAGTTGCCGTCCGACTGCGGCGTGAGGCGCGTGAAGTCCTGCGCCGAGCGACTGATGGTCGGCAGTTGCCGCAGTTGCGCCGACGAGATCGCGGTGGAGGCACCGGTGCGGTCAGAGCCGATGTCGGAGTTGCGATTCGCGATCACCTCGACGCCCTCCAGGGTCACGCCGCTAGCCGTCATCTGGAAGTCGACCGGCTTGCGCTCCCCGAGTTGCAGCGTGATGCCGTCCTGTACGCTTTCGCCAAAACCTACGTACGACACGACCACGCGGTAAGGTCCGCCGACGCGGAGGTAGGGCAGCAGGTAGCGCCCGTTCTCGTCGGTCACCGTGCCGTACTCCGTGCCCGACGGCACGTGCGTCGCCACGACGGTAGCGCCGATCAAGGATTCGCCGCTACCTTCCTCTTCGACGTAACCGCTCATGGCGGCCGTCGTGATCTGCGCCACCGACATGCTCGCGGCGGAGAGGAAGGTAAATAGGAGGACGAGTTTGTGTGTAGCGCTTGCCATGTCGATTTGGGGTCTGTTCGACGGCAAAAATATTTGTATTGATAGGCTTCAAACCCTTACATACCCAATGGTTAGTGCAGATTTAATCCACGAAACCCAGTAGGATGTGGGGAACGTGATTTAAGGATCCAGCTCGAATGATTTTGAGCCCGTTGCTTTCAACGTTTCGGTCTACGTCGACATAGGGCTAGGCCCCGCTCGAGCATCTAACAAGGGGCGCAAAGGCGCCCGCCCTAGCGCATGTGCCAAATTGATCATCCTACTGTAGCGGCGCCCCGGCTTTGCGCTCTTTGCGTACTTCTTTCGCGCCCCTGAGTTAGGTCTCCCGTGGGGCCCACCTCCCAGTGGCTCGTCGCAGGCCTTAAGCCGCAGCCCCTATCTCCTCCCCCGTCAGCGCCTCGATCACCCGCTTCAGATCCTCCGACTTGAACGGCTTGCCGAGGAAGTCCTGCATCCCTACCTCCCCGCAGGCCGCCCGGTCCGCACTCGACGTATTCGCCGTCAGCGCCACAATCGGCAGCTCCTCGGCGCTGAAGTGCTCGCGCAACTGTCGCGTGGCGCTCAGGCCATCCAGCACCGGCATCTGTAAATCCATCAGCACCAGGTCGTACTTGCCGGGCGCGATGATCTCCACCGCCTCCTGGCCGTTCTCGACTGCCTCGGCCGCGTAGCCCCAGCGCTGCACCATCTTCAGGGCCAGCATCCGGTTGACGGGGTGATCCTCGACGATGAGGATGCGCAGGGGGTCGACGCGCTTCGGAGTCGCGGGCGCGAGCTCTGCGGTGGTGCGGGACTCGACGTCCGCCATTCCGGAGATGGCCAGGGAGGCTTTCGCCAAAACCTGCGCGTCGTCGGGCAAGACCAGGCGCTCGGGTAGGACTGCGAACCGCCGCTGGCCCTGGTCCTCGCCGAGGACCGCGAGCGGCAAGGTGATCTCGAAGGCGTTGCCCTCCTCGAGGGCGCGGTGCTCGAGGGTGCCGCCGAGCTGCTCGACCGTCGC
>JBGTKC010000147.1:0-2378 GCA_041744755.1 Saprospiraceae bacterium | reverse complement strand
GAGGCGGATGTAGTAGAGCTCCCCGGGTTGGAGGGAGTCCGTGAGCACCTGGACGACGTTGGACCGAAAGCCGTCCGAGACGCAGGCGATCTCGGAGAGGCTCCCGCACGCCGGACCTCCGTAGAGGGCGAGTTGCGGTGCTTCGAGCGAGCCGCCGCCGTCGCGCAGCAAAGACCCGATGACGCGGATACTGGCGCTCGTGGCCGTGGCCCGGAAGCTCACCCATACGTCGCGCTGCTCGTCGTCCGGATGGCAGAAGGGCTTTGCCTGGGGGGAGGTGGTCGCGCCCACGTTGGTATACTCCCCGATGGCTGAGCAGTAGTCCTTCACGGCCCCAATGAAGATGGCCCCGCCGCAGTCGTCGTTGGCGGGCTGAGCCCATGCGTGAGGGATGCCGAAGAGCGCTACGACGAGACTCAGTAGGTAGCTCTTTGCCATTGCCGATACGAACGCTATGCCGCGAAACTACATTGCGGCCATGCACGGACTGCTGCGATTGCTGCCTCACGCCTTGACGCTGACCAATTTGGCGGCGGGCTGCGTCGCCTGCATCGCGCTGGTGCGGGGTGAGTTTGACTGGGTGCCCTGGTGTTTGCTGGTGAGCGCGGTGGCGGACTTTCTGGATGGCTTTGCGGCGAGGGCAGCTGGGGTGTCGGGGCCTTTTGGCCGAGAGCTGGACAGCTTGGCGGACATGGTAAGTTTTGGCGTAAGCCCTGGGCTGATGGCTTTGGCGATGCTTAATGTCGCGGAAAATGGAGGAACATCATACTATTTAAGTGAACCCGGGGAGATTAGCCGAATGGCTTACGATGTATTCGTCGCTTTCGCTCAATACCTCGCCCTCCTCATCCCCCTCATGAGCGCCGTTCGCCTGGCGCGTTTCAATATCGACCAGGCCGACACCAAGCATTTTATCGGCCTGGCCACGCCTGCCAATACCGTCTTCTGGTTCGGCCTCTTCCAGGTCTGGCGGTTCGATACATTCGGCTTTCGCCAAAACCTGTCCGACCCGCTCGTACTCCTCCCCATCGTAGCCCTGTTCAGCTACCTGCTGGTGAGCGACCTGCCGCTCTTTAGCAACAAGCTCGACCCTCGCAAGACCTCCAACTGGCCCGTGTGGGTCGTTTTGGCGGCAGCCGTCTTGCTGCCCTGGTGGTTCGGCTGGCTCACGGTGCCGGTGGTCATGGTGCTGTACGTGCTGAGTGGGCTGGTGTGGAAACCTACGTAAACCTCACCTAATCAAATTTACGTCCCCCGAAAAATCACGCACCGCCCCATTTACGAACGCCACCCGCGCCACGTAGACATACACCCCCGGGTCCAGCCGCTCGCCCCGCTGCGTGCCGTCCCACCCGAAGGCCGGTTCATTTGGCGGGAAGTTGCTGAGCGCGAAGACCAGCCCGCCCCAGCGATTATACACACTAAGCTGCTCGATGCTACGCACCTGCGCGCCTGCGCGCAACACGAATACATCGTTGATGTCGTCGAAGTTGGGCGAGAACGCCGACGGCGCCTGGAACGACTCCGAGACCCGCACCCGGACTTCGACCTCGTCCGTCACCGAGCAGCCGGCCTCGTCAATCAGCGTCAAGGTCACGATCTGCGGCGAGCGATTCGGCACGAAGCGCAGCCCGCCCAGCGTCGCCAACAAGGTCGGGGTGCTGTCGAGCCCGCCATAGCGGAAGCTGTCGATCCGGAACTGCCCCTCGCTGAATCGTGGGCTGATCAGCACCGTATCCCCAAAGCGCGCCGCGAGATCCGGGCCGAGGTCGAGCGTCGGGCCGGCGCCAGCACCCACGTCGACGAGGGTATCCCGCGTACAGCCTTCGGGGTTACTGAGCGTGAGGGAGTACCGGCCCGCGGCAAGACTGTCGAAGGTGCTCACGGTGCCGGGGGCACCGCCGTTGAAAGACAGCGTGGCGCCGGGTGGCACGTCTACCGCGACGCGCCCGTCACGGACCCCGAAGCAACTCGTCGCCACAATCCGCAGGCCCGCGAAGCGCGGCGCCTCCGTGCCGTCGGTGCCGACCACAACCACCTGCTCGGTCCCGCAGCTCGGATCGGAGTCGAGTGGACGAATGCGAACGCGGTAGCGCCCCTCGCGCAGGCCGCTGAACGCATTGAGGGCCTGGCCCTCGCCACCGTCTAGGGAATATAGGTACAGCCCCACCGGCGATGGCGTCACCACGATCGCGCCCGAGGTCTCCGACGTGCAGTTGACCGGCGCTACGCTCGCGGTGAAGGCGAGGTCGACGTCGGGCGCGTAGCTTACTTCTCGGTCGGCAGTGCTCGTGCAGGACCCGGCGGAAGCCGTCACGCTCACCGTCTTCGCGCCCGCCGCCCCGGTGTAGGTCACGGCGTGCGGCCCCGGGCCCTCG
>JBGTKC010000146.1:0-10081 GCA_041744755.1 Saprospiraceae bacterium | reverse complement strand
CCGAAAACGGATTGCAGCCCGTGAATCCCGTCACGCGGCCGCTCTCCATAAAGGTGAGCGAGGGCATCTTCTCACCGGACGCCGCATCCGCAGCGCCGCCCTCCAGGTTGGCGAGCGTCCAAGAGTCCTTGGTGAGCTCTTCCCTATATTTCGCGGCGGACATATCCCCGCTGCCACTAGAGGCTTTCTGCTGGCAGGCAACCGTAAGGCCGAGGGAGAGGACGAGTAGGATCGGGAGCGCGAGCTTCGGTCTCATGTGCGGCCTAACACCTTTCCCGCTGAAGAAGTGAGATCGCGCGGGAGAAAAGTCGACGTCCGTCTCTACGCCTGGCAATAGTTTGGTCCAATAGCGTAGTTCCAGTTCTGCGCCGGGCACCCCTCGTCACCCGTTCTCACGCCACAGCAGTTGCACGGATCCATTCAATTCGAACTAACAGTAACATCAGCATCAATAAACTCTCGAAACAGCTTGGCATACTCAGGCTCGATCAGATATCGAAAAACGTGGTGAGACTTAAAATCTAAATCGCAAGTGTATCGATAATGTGGAAGATATTTTTTTGCCTCTTTTGCACCTAGATCCTCATCCTGACCCATAGTTGTAGTTCCAAACGTGCGCGGTTTGATCAGTTTCGTCAATTTAATTAATGGATACTTCTTGGAAAGTTGAGGATCTTCAGAATTCAGCGAGCCATAAATCTCTCCTGACCCGATTCGCACGTCCTCAGCCGCCCACATCGGGCCAATGGCTGCCGCACTGAGGAAGTAGTTCATGGGTATTGAAGATCTGGCGTACTTGGGTTGGCCAGTCATCTGGAGCCAGTCATATGTATAGTATCGGCCAGTTGCTGTGGGTTCTTTTACGCTGTCCCCGATCAAACTACTAATGAATGCTGAATCGCTCAAGCATGGAGATCCCCGGTAGGTGCCGTCGCTATTATAATACGTACCTTGCGTCGTGCCGCGACACTGTCGGTAAGCACATCTTTGCGGTTTTTTCTTGCCCGCATACGCCACCGCATCGCTTATCATGGTCGTCAAAATAGCGTTGCCGCCGCTATGCGCGAAGGTGTAGAAATTTATGGAATTCGTGTCTACTCCCGGCGTAAGGTCGTTGAGGAATCGACGCATCCCGTAGCCGACGTAATACGCTTTGTTCAAGAAGTAAAACCACTGCGCTCCCGCAGACACCCCGTAATTTTTCGTCCACACCTTCTGATTCTTGTTCGTGCCTCCGGAGGGCCAGAAAACTGACACCACCAGCCACTTAGAGCCTGGGTCCTCGACCCTGAGCGAATCGCGCATTTTCGCCGCGTGTACGGCCTGCATGGCGTAGGGAATGCAATAGCCAGGAATGTAGAACATCACTTTGTCGTAGTTTCCTCCTCGTAAGGTGTCGGCCAGTTGCCTGGCTGTGCGCTCGGAGATCCAATCCCCCCATATGGAGTCGAACGCTCGTTTTGCGTGATAGGCCTTCAATTTCTCCATATCGCCCTGGAAGGAATTTCTGCCTATCTGCGCGATCGCGGCGTCTGCTGCCGCTTTAAGAATTTTCGTTTCTTCCACCGCTAAAGCAGCTGTCTGCGAAAATTGTAAGCGTTCATAATTATTGGATCGATTCGTGATGAAGCACAGAGATTGAGTCGTACCAAACTGCATATGTTGTCCTTTCGGCAGCACCTCCCGCCTGTTACCCATGGCTAGGCGCGTCCATAAATTCTTGTACCAGGGTGCCCGTTGGCCTTTTGGCGTTAGGTCGAGCTCGCTCGCGGCAATCAGCTCAAAACTAGGATACAGCGATCCGAGTCCATCGAAATACAGCGGGAAGATGTCCTCCCCGGTCACTATCCCCGACTCGAAGATATCCTCGCGATAGACATCCGTCCAGAACTTAGTTACCAGCCCTTCATTTTTGGGATCATCGGTAAATTGGCTATAGTGCTTGTGGTGGTCTTCCCGCTTGCTCAACTCTTTTTGTGCCACCACTTCGTGTGGTGCGAGGAAGGAGAGGATCAGGATTGTCAACAGGGCGATGTGGGTGGTGCTTAAGGTCGATCTCATGTTAGAATTTTGAAGTACCGGTGCGTTGAGTTTCTGTTGTCGTGCCTTTGTTTGCTCGGTTTTGGGTGGGTTTGGGTGGGTTTGATTTACGTCGGTCGCTTCTCCTCCTTGAGTCCGGCCACCAAGATCTGCATGAGTTTGTCAACCTCCACCTCCCCCGTCGGCATCCACCCTTCCAGCAGCGCCAAGGCTTCCGCCCGAACGTCGAAATCCATCAAATCCTCAACCTCCTGCGGGCTGTACCGGCAAATGACGTAGGCGTTCGGACCGCCGTAGCGCTTCCCCGAGGCCTTGTCCACCAAGTGCGGCTTCCCGCTGTCCGACAGCCGGACCATGAGCGCGTCCTCCATGTGGAGGGTGTCGGGACTGAAGAAGGTGTAGCGCGGCTCGGTGAGCGCGGGGTAGTCGTCCGCGACGTAGACCTGCTGACTGGCCACGAAGCTGTGCTTGTCAGTCCTGAGCGCATCGACCACGCCCCCCGCCACCTGCGTAAGCCTCGATCCGATGAGGAGGTACCCGCTCGCGAAGGCCAGGGGCGGAAAGCTCGCCGCCACTTTCAAGCTGGCGCTGATCCGGTCGAAGACCTCATTGCGCTTCGGCTTCTCGAACAGGTGGATCGTGAGCGTGAGCCCGCGCGCGACCGCGGCCGAGTAGTACACCAGATTCGTGCCCGCGTCCGTGGCGCGGGTAAAAATCTCCTCGCGGTGCTTGGTCTCCTCCCAGGTGGCCAGGAAGGCCCGCGAGGCCGGCGCGGCATCGGCGGAGGATTTGATGGCCGAGGTCAGCAGCACGGGCTGATTGACGCGATTACCCTTCAAAAGGGCTTTGCGGTTGCTGATGTCGCCGGTGTAAAAAGTGGTCCACGTGACGTGGAGCGGCAGGCCGGCCCGGACGCGCAGCTCGCCCACGGGCAGGCTGGCGCCGGGTGTTTCGCCCGCGCCCGCCGAGGCTCCACGGGCAGAGGGCTTCTCCATTTGCTCCGCGAGGCTAGACAGGTCTACGCCCGCGCGGAGCTGCGTTTCGGTAAAGGATGCGGATACCATTCGTTCGGATTCTAGTAGGTGATGCAAATACTTCGGAAGTAGATTCCTTCGGGGGACAATTACATTAGAGACTCGCGATTTTGTGGTGTCGGGTCTTTCCCCGCCACCGTCGTACGCGTTTGACGTTTTGCCGAAAGGCACCTCCCTCACGTCACGTCGCCCGCGCTGCCTCCCTCCGAATTTGAGTTGCTGCCTTTACCCGAATTATTACTGCCCTTCGGACCACCCTTCGCCACCGCCTTTGTCGTCGGCGGACTTGCCGCGGGCTCGGCGTCCCTGAGGCAACGCTGCGGTGCTTCGGTATCGGCCCGCCACCCATCCGCCGGGAAGACGAGCCGACTGTGCAGGAACTTGCGTACCCGCTGAAGCTGCGTGAGCTCCTCGTCGTTGATGTTGATGACCCCGAGGCGCTCGCCGAGACACACGATGATGTCGTAGTTCTCGATCTGCCCCCGGAGGTCACGCAGGTTGAAGCCCGCGTCGAGCTGCTGCTCGTGCAGGCGGATCAGAGCGTCGGCCGCGCGCTTGAGGTCGGTCGGGCCATCGCTCACGAGCTTCCAGATGGTCTCGGTGAGTAGGAGGTTGGAAGGCCGCAACGCGGCGTAGGGCGAGTCGCGCTCGTCGGCGAGGTAGCTCTCCTCATGGATCCAGCGCTTGAAGAATGCCTCGGGGCGCTCGCCGAGTTGCTTGCCGAGATCCTCGCCGACGGACTTGGGGGAGGTGTATAGGATGGCGACCTGTAGGTAGGAGCACACGTGGTAGATGGACTCGCGACTGTTCAGCGTCACCTCGTGCGCGGCCCGTAAGTACTCTTTGGCAGCGAGTCTCATCTGCTTCAAGACCTCCTCCCTCGTCTCGGCCACCACGGCGAGGCGCTTGTGGACACTACCGCGTTCTGCGCGCAGGGATGGCCCCAGCAGCATCCGCGTCTTCCTCGTCTTAGGTCCGGGGTCCGGCTCCCTGCCCTGCCGCGCATCCTCGTCGGCCAGGCGCGCGATATCAGTGAGGCGGCCGAGGAGTTTGGAGATTTTGGCAAACGCCTTCGGTTTCGAGATAGTGCCCTTGAGCGCCTCGATGGTATACTGCCGGGCGCGCAGGTTGGTGTAGGTGAAGTAGCTCTGTAGCTCGTACTTTCCGGACTTCTCCCTGAACAGCTTCTCGTAGGTCTTGATCGAGGCGGGGTAATTCCCGGTGTACAGTTCGAAGATGGCCTTGCGCTCCAGCACTGGTGCCCCCACGGGGCCGAGATCCCGGAGGCGCGTGAGCATCCGGCTCGCGCGCGTCGACGAGGCCACGAGCCACTCGCGGTCGGCGTAGGCCGTAGCGCGCGCCCGCGAGATGAGGTTGTCGAGCTCGAGCACGACCTCGGCGTCGATGTCGACGCTGAGGTCCTCCTCGTGACCAACTGCGCCGGTGGCCGGCAGGCGGTAGAACTGGTCGCCGTAGCACTGGTACGCGCCCCAGGTATTGCTGTTCGGGTAGCGGTCGTAGCAGCGTTTGCGCGCGAGCCGCACGGCGTCCCCGAAGTAGCTGCCGCCGAGCATCTCGTCGTAGAACACCTCCGCCCACTCCGCGGCCGGACCGTCGTCGACGGCCCACCCGGCCACCACCACCGCGCGCACGCCGAGCTGAATGAGCTGCGTGCCGATGTTGGCCGCCAGTTGGTAGCGGCTCTCGATGTAGTCCTCGGCCGCGGCGTCGACCTGCCCGAGGTGACAGCAGTTGATGAATACGAACTCCGGCACGCTCGACAGCTGCCGGAACATACCCGGACTCAGCAGCACGTCGTCCGAGAGCACGACGCCACTGCCGTTAACGAAGTCCCGAAAAATACCGTGCGCCGCGATGTGCACCACCTTGTACGCCCGCTCGAAGAGCGCGGCCACAATCTCGTCCGCGGGCTGGTGCTCGAGGTGCTCCACGAGTTCGTACCTACTGGCCCGCAGCCTGTCGGCCACGAGTTGGCCCTCGCGCACCGCCCCCGCGAGCTGGCCAAACGTCCCACTCGTAATGTCGCGCAACAGCGGGTCCGCGATGACGAGGGCCGTCTCCTGACGCACGAAGGCCGGGCGTAGCGGCGCCTGCTTACTGTATAGTTGGCGGATCATGCCCGCGCCCACGAAGGTCGGGATCGGACCGGTGTCCTCGTCGTGGAACAGCTCCCACGGGAAGGCCGCACTCTCGGCGTCCATCTGCCAGACGATGTTGCGGTAGTTGCGGATGAAATCCTTGTACGCGTTCGGGATCAGCAACTCGAACAGCACCTTCGAGGCACGCGCATTATCGGTCGAGAACCCGGCCTGGCTGCCCTGGCTCATGCGTTTGGCCATAAGTCGGGCCAGCGTGAGGTTGCTGTACACCAGCTCCGAACTCACGCTCGCACCCCGGGTGTAAGTGTCGAAGCGCAGGCGCTGTAGGTGCGTCGGCCGCGTCGCGGGGCGGCTTTCGCCAAAACCGGGGGCGGGGGTCTCCACGACCGCTCCGGCGGGGTCGAAGGTCTCCGTACGCGTGGCGAGCGTCTGCCACCAGCCCCGCTCCTCGGCGCGGAGGAAGCGGCGGCGGCGGCCGAACCCGGGCACGAGCCGCTCGGCGAGGACGATGTCCGTGAGGCTCTCGCGCTCGACGATGTCTTGGAGCGTCCGGAAGGCCTGGTAGGCGCGGTCTTCGTAGTAGTCGACGAACTCCACCCTGCGGATCGGGCAAAGCCGAGCCTTACCCTCGACGCGGGCGAAGTTCTCGATGTCGGCGTTCGCGGCCCGCACGCCCGCCAGCAGGTTGCGCAGACACTCCCTGAGCGGGAGCTCGCCGAAGTTGGTCCCGACCAGCACCATACTCACGCCGAGACTGCGGCCATCAGCGTCGGCGGCCTCGTCGAGGCGGTTGTCCCGCCGGAACATCGCGTACTTGACCAGGCCCCGGCGCACGGTGAGCGCGAGTTGCGACCCGGTGAGTTCGTCCTTGCTCCCGAGTCCCACCACGATGGCGCCACGCGGGCGGCGGGAGTCGTCGATGATCACCTCCTGGTCGCCGATCTCCCCGGGGTAAAACCCCATCTTGTAACGCTCCGTGAGGACATCCCCGAGGTGCCGATCGACGGCGCGCTCGGCGCTCACGAGCCCGAACTGCTTGAAGTGCCCCACCAACACCGGGAAGCGCGCCCACTTCAGGTCACCGTTGAAGACCTCCACGGCGATGCTCTCCTGCGGCGCCTCGGTCGGCTGCGGCGTGATGCCGAACAGCGCGTCCATCGGAGACACGGCCGCCAGTTGTGGAACGCCGACCACCGCCTGCCGCTCGGCGGCTACGCCCACGCCACGCCGCGAACCCATGCTGCCGTGGTGTGGGGTTTTGGCGAAAGCCCCCAACTCCTGCGTCTCCCCCCGCTGCAGCAAGTCCAGCAAGCCCCTGAACAGCGAACGGTCGGCCGCCAGCAGGCCGTGCGCGGTCTCGACGTAGTAGAGGTTCTCGTCCGCGACGCCCTTCGGGATGCCCCGCAGCCACGTCACGCTGCCGTCCCCGAGCGCCGTACTAGTGTAGCGAAGCACCTTGCCCCCGAAGCGGCGCTTCTCGACGAACTCGTAGCCGTCCACCGTCGCGGGCGCCTCGCCGGCCACGTAGACCATCGCCGCGTAATCTGCCTCAGTGAGCAGTTTTAGACTAGTGTCGACGCTGGCTTTGTACGCCCGGAAGTGCGCCTGTGCCGCAGCGGAGAGCGCCGGCACCTTCCACCACAACGTGCCGGAGGCCTCGGCGAGGGCTGTCCAGTTGTCGGCGTCGTCGAGCGTCGGTTCGTCGAGGGGCAGGAGTTCGAGCAGGCCTGCAAAACCCTGCACCGTCTCGAGGAGCGTACGGCGGTCGTGGCGCAGGTCGAGGCGGTAGAGCTGCCTGACGCGCGCGGAGTGCCCCGTTAAGACCTCGGTGACGAGGTGGCTCCCGCGCCAGGGCGTCCCGAGGTAGACCACCCGCGCCGAGGCCGTGTCCCGCAGTCGGACCCAATTGTCGCGGAAGTCGAACATGTACTGCCGCACCACGAGCCCGCCCATCGAGTGCGCCAGGAGGCGGATGGGCTGCCCGATGCCGCGCAGGGTCTCCAGCTGGTCACTAAGCAGGGCGGCCGAGGTCGCGAGCGGCAGGCGCCAGTCGTAGGGGAAGACGCACACCGACTGGTTTTGCTCGTATAGGTAGCGCACCAGGTCGCCGTAGAACTCGTCCAGCACCGAGCCCGCCACCACCGTCTTCTTCCCGGAGGCGAGGTCGTCGACCAGCGCCCCGTTGATCATCGCCGAGAGGTCTACCCACTTGTGTTCGTTGTCGACATACAGGTGCGAACCCATGATGCCGGGCAGGAGCACCACGATCGGGCGATCGCGCCGCAGCACCGGGGAGTAGAGTTCGCCGGGGGCGTACAGCTTGTCGATCACCACGCCGCGGCGGCCCTCCGTAGGCCGGGAGAGGTCGCGGATCACGATCCCGCGCGGCAGCACGGCCTCTACGGGCGCCCCGACGGTGAGGAGTTCGAAGACGATCTTGAGGTGATCGGCCACCGAGAAGTAGCGAAAGTGATCGACGGCGGTGTTGCGCAGCAGCACGACGTAGTTGCCGGCGCGCGCGGCGATCCCGCGCGACATGCTCGCGGTGTCGACCACGAAGTCGTTCGGGTCGCGGTAGTAGAGATTTGTGAGGATGACCGCGAGGCTCTGCTTCACACCCCCGCCCACTTCACTGTCGCCCGCCACGCTGATTAGGGTCGAGGGCAGCCGCACCGCTGAGGTGTTGTTGATGTCGGCGAAGGCCCCCTCCGGCACCATGGCGTAGAGCCCGGGGAAGGTGCGCGGATCGGCGCGCTCGCTCGCCACCGCGACCACGAAGGCCTCCAGGACCTGCGTGACGGCGACGAGCGCCGGCAGTGGCGCGGACGCGAGTTTGAGGAGGTTAAATAGGGCGTTGAGGTAGTGGTCGAGCCTACGCGAGAGCAGCATCGTGCCCGCCGCGGGACACGCCACGCGGATGATGCGGCGCACGGTAAGCCCGGCGTCCGCGGCGAGCGCCGTGACCTGCGCCATCTCCGCGACGATCCCTCCCGCGATATCCGCGCTTCGGCCGCGCGGCCCGTCGAAGTCGAGACTCACCTTGTGCCTTTCGGCGGCCGTGTACCCGCGCTCGGCCAGGGGGATGCGCGCGTCGCAGCGCGCGAGGACATCGCCGACCAAGCCGCCGCGGGAGTGCGTGACGAGGTCGACCTGGAGGCCTTTCGGCAAAACCCGCAACAGTTCGATCGCATTCGCGACCGGCGACTTCGTGATGGTGTAGTGGTTGAGGGCGTAGACGCGACCCTGGTAGCGGTCGTGGAGCTTGCCCCAGGTGTCCGCGTCGATCCCGCCGTAGCCCCCGTCGAAACTCGAGGCGGTGCCGTGGATCATGATGAGCGTCGTGCCCTCGGTGGTGAGGATGTCACCGGGTGCGGCCACGCGCCCGTCTTCGGCGAGGCGGCCGTTGCGCTGGAGGCGGTAGAGCCCTTCGGCCGGGCAAGCCTTCTCGTCGAGGCGCAGCCCGAGGGCCGCGGCGATGCGCTCGGTCGGTCCGTGGTCGGCGCGGATGATGACGCGGAACAGCTTGTTGGCGATCGTGCCGAAGAGGCCGCGGGTACGGTCGCCCGAGAAGGTGGACGGGAGTCGGAAGGTGTCGGGCTTGCCCTCGGTCGGGTTGCGCCGGATACTCCCGGGCTCGCCGACGATCTCGGGGAGGTCGTCGACGTACCCGATCCACGTGACGCCGTCGTCGGTGTCGAGGGCGACGATCTGCTGGTCGAGGCCGACTTCGTTGATGTCTTTAGCGCCGCGTTTGTCGGGGCGTAGGTCGTAGGCCTGCTCAACGCGGAAATACTCGGCGAGGTAAGGGTTATCGAATCGCGGGTGGTCGATCTGCTCACCGGCGAGCAGTACCCGAACGGGGGCTGGTGAGGTAGGCATTGTTTCACTTTCTGTAGGGAAGTGCCGCGGCCTGGGGGCTGTGGCGTGGAGCTCTAAACGTATGGCAAATTTTTGGATGGATTTAGAGGCGTAGGTATAACTTTAGTTAGCAGGGGATTGGGTGTCGTGTGGCGCGGTATAGAGTCGAGGTTAGTATCAGTAAGATTGGCTTGTGAGTGCACTGCTTTTTGGCTGGACGGGCTTATGAAAAAAATAGGTTGCAGAAGTTAACCGAGCCCCGTTCGTTGTATCTCGTGATAGGACGAAAGAGTGACCGCAATCCTATCCTCCGATTCTCCGGCGCCATCGCCCGAAAACGGTCCTCCTCCAATGGCAACGACGCGATCAAGTCAGCTCACAGCGCCCGACTCCCCTAACTCCCCGCAAACGGCGACCCGAAGATCCCGACGGCGAGTTCGGCCCAGATCAGGAAGCCGAGCCCGAGGATGACCGCCACGGCCGCCACCCGGGCCAGTCGTCCCTCGAACCGACGGAGCACGTACTCCACGCCGAGGGCGAGCGCCACGAGCAGAGGGCCCATCACGACGTAGTCTTCGGGACCCCAGTTGACCTCCTCGGTCAGCAGGCCGCCGATTAACGGGACAAGGAGTAGAGAGAGGGCCGCGAGGACGTAGACGCCGCGGCGAGGAGGTTGAGCGTGCAGCATGGGTGAGGATTTGCTTTGAACCGCAAAGTACTATGCAAATTGTAGAATGTGCAAGATACAAGGCGATGTGCGCGCAAATATTCCTAGCCAAGTCTCGCGGAGGCTCGATCACCCAGCCGCCGTCGCCGTCGCATCGCTCGGTGTACGGACAGGTCGAACGATCTACAAGGCGCCAAACGCAAAAAGCCTTAACCCACGTTAGTGGATCAAGGCTTTGTTGCGGACTGGACGGGACTCGAACCCGCGACCTCCGCCGTGACAGGGCGGCATTCTAACCAACTGAACTACCAATCCTGCTTTAGGAAGCGGCCGCAAATGTAGACCGACCGCCCCCTTTCCAC
>JBGTKC010000145.1:0-2868 GCA_041744755.1 Saprospiraceae bacterium | reverse complement strand
GCGCATCGAGGATCGGCGCGTACGTCATTCCATCCAACTCCGCGGCGTCCGCCTTCTCGGACTCAAGGTCGTGGAGGTACCGCAAGAACATCACCCAGGAGGTTTGGCCGATGTAATCGAGTTCGGAATCGGCACCGGCGTCCTTGTACAACAGGTCGTCGATGTTCTTAAACGTCTGTTCGAACATGGGCGGGAATGTAGGGCGGGGCGGCGGTTTGGCCGGGGGTTTGGGCGGGGGTGGCTCTGTTTGCGCGATTCTTCGATTTCGCCAATACTCGTCTGAGTGTCGCTCCTGCCGCGCCGTTGCACAAGCCGAGTTTGCCTGGCTCCGCCAGGTCCACGGCTGGTTGGGACATGCCCGCACCTAAAGGAGCCAGGCAAACACGGCTATGCAGACGCACCCCATACGCCATGAGTTGTAAATCTCCTACACCCAGTTTTGGCGAAATCGAAGATTCGCGCAAGCAAAGCCCAGCCCCTCGTCACCCTCTCAACTCCTCCACCAAACTCCGCAGCCCCCGCACGGTCATCAACTCCCCGACAGGATAGGTCTCACTACCCGGCGTCACGACGGTGATCCGCGTGGCCCCTGTATCCTCCACGGCCCTATAGAAGGCCTTGGACAGCGTTGGCGCATTCGATCGCTTGATCTCGACGCCGTGGCGCTCGCCGTCGGGGTACTCGATCACCAGGTCTACCTCGTGGCCTTGCGCACTGCGGTAGTGGTAGACCTGGGCCTGCTCCGGCAGCACCGCTATAAGTTGCTCGATGACGTATCCTTCCCAGCTGCCACCCACAACGGGGTGCGCCAGGAGCGCGTCTACGCTCGTGATCCCAAGCAAGCCGTGGAGGAAGCCGCTGTCACGCAAGTACACCTTGGGGGCCTTTGTGAGACGCTTGCGCAGATTCGGCAGGTAGGGCGGGAGGCGACGGATGAGGAAGGCACTCTCGAGGATGTCGAGGTAGCGTTGTACCGTCTTGTAGGAGACCTCCAGCGACCGACCGAGTTGAGACAGGTTGAGCGTCGTGCCCTGAAGGTGGGCGAGCATGATAAGCAGGCGTCGCATCCCCGCGGGGTCGGTCCCGCCGGCGAGGTCGCGCAGGTCGGTGCCGACGAAGGTCTGGAGGTACGCCCCGAAGAAATCCAGTCGATCGCGGGCGTCCGGGAGTTGGTACGCGAACGGGTAGCCGCCCCGCAGCCAGTGCTCGTCGATCGAGGCGGACTCCGGGAGCTCCGCCAGGCGCAGGCCTGGTAACTCGGTATACGCGATGCGCCCCGCGAGCGACTCCGCGGTGGAGCGCAGTAACTCCGGGGCCGCCGACCCCAGCAGCAGGAAGCGCCCCGGGCGGCGATCCTCGTCGACGGCGCTGCGGAGGATCGGGAAGAGCTCCGGCATCGTCTGCACCTCGTCCAGGATCACCAGCGCGCCCGCGCGACTCCGCAGGTAGCTTTCCGCATCGAGCAACTGTGCCCTCGAGGATGGACGCTGGAGGTCTAAGTACAGGCTCTCGCGACTGTCTGCGGCCACGAGCGCTTTGGCCAAAGTCGTCTTCCCGACCTGCCGCGCGCCGACGATCCCGGCTACCGGGAAGATGTGGAGGTGACGTTGGATCCGGTCCGCTATCCGGGCGCGAGGAAGGAGCATCGCTGCAAATTAGACAAACGGTGTCTAATTTGCAAGTTAGACGCGCATAAGGCGGATGTCACGGACCAGAGTGAGGGGCCGACGCGGCAGCGCATTTGGAATTTGAAATTGACCATTTGGGAATTCTACAGCAGCAGCCGCAAAATCACATCCACCCACCGATTACTGAGTTTCCCTCCCCAATTAGTGTTGTCGTGAACGGGCGCGTCCTCGCCGAGGGGCGGTATCTCGATGGCAGCCTCGCGGATGGGATAGGGGCGATGATCAGTTGACGTACGGTCGTTCTGCGAGCCGCGGAAAGCCTCGGGTCGTACGCCCGATCCCCGATATCATCCGTGTGGCCCTGCACTTCCACTCCGTAGTCGTCGAGCGCGGACGCGGCGGCTCGATGGTCGCGCCCCCCCCCGCGGCAGCACCTTCAACACTTCCACCTTCACACTTCAACACTTACCCTCCGCTCCGCATACAGCGGATACCCCGCCATAAACGCCTTCACCTCCCTCCTTACCTGCGCCTGCAAGGCCTCATTATCGACGTCACTCAGCACCCGGTCGATCCACTCACAGGTTTTAGCGCAGGCCGCCTCGTCGAAGCCTCGCGTCGTCACCGCGGCCGTACCAATACGAATGCCGCTCGTCACAAATGGCGAGCGCTTATCGAACGGCACCATGTTCTTATTCAGCGTAATGTGCGCGGCGTTCAGCGCCTGCTCGGCCTGCTTGCCGGTGATGTTTTTGTTGCTCAGGTCGATCAGCATCGAGTGATTCTCCGTACCGCCGCTGATGATGTGGTAGCCCTTCGCGATCAAGGTTTTGGCGAAAGCCTGCGCGTTGGCGATCACCTGCTGGCCGTAGGCCCGCCACTCCGGCTGGAGGCACTCCCCGAAAGCCACGGCCTTGGCGGCGATGACGTGCTCGAGCGGACCGCCCTGCATCCCCGGGAAAACCGCCGAATTCAGGATCGACGACATCATGATCGGCTCGCCCTTCTTGGTCGTTTTGCCGAAAGGATTCTCGAAATCCTTACCCATCATGATGAGGCCGCCCCGCGGACCGCGCAGGGTCTTGTGCGTGGTCGAGGTCACGATGTGGCAGTGGGGCAGCGGGTCGTTGAGCAAGCCTGCAGCGATAAGCCCAGCCGGGTGCGCGATGTCGGCCAGCAAAATGGCGCCTACCTCGTCGGCGATCTGGCGGAAGCGGGCGTAGTCCCAGTCGCGCGAGTA
>JBGTKC010000144.1:0-2292 GCA_041744755.1 Saprospiraceae bacterium | reverse complement strand
TTCGGCGGCGGACTGAAGCTCCCGGGCTTGACGTGGATCACGGTCTTGCCGCGGTAGTAGATCTGCACCAACGCCGAAATGGCGCCGTAGGCCTTCGAACCCGGCGGCGAGAGCACGCGCTCGGCCAGCTCCTTCTGAAACATCCCGACCATCCGTGGGAAGAGCTGGTAGTTGTCGACGAGCTTCACGAGGATCTGCGAACTGATGTTGTACGGGAAGTTGCCTACGAGGGCCGTCGGCCGGTTTTGCGTAAGCGTACCCACATTCACCTTCAGGAAATCCCCTTGCACGAGGCTCTCCGCGGTGGCCCAACCGGGGAAGGTGTTCATGAGGTAGGCCACCATGTCGCGGTCGGCCTCGACGGCCATCAGGGGCTTGCCGCGCTTGAGTAAGTACTGCGTGAGCATCCCCTGCCCGGGACCGACCTCGAGGATCTGATCGACGTCCTCCACCGCGAAGGCCTCTGCGATCTGTTGCGCCACCATGGGCTGGGCCAAAAAGTGCTGCCCGTAAGACTTCTTGGCCTTCATGCGCCGCAAGGTAGCCCCGCGACCGCCGGCGCCTACCTTGCGCCCCGCTCTACCTTGTGCCCCGCTCTAACAGTTACGCAACCTATGCACCGCATCACCCTCGGCATCTCCTGTGGCGACCCGAACGGCATCGGGATCGAAGTTGCCCTCAAGGCCTTCGCCGACGAACGCCTCTACGAGTACTTTCTCCCCGTGCTGTTCGCGAGCACCGAGTTGGTGAAGGTCCACCAGGAGGCCAACGAGCTGCTCGACATCGACGTCCGCCCGATCACGGTGGAGGAATTGGCGAGTTTTGGCGAAAGCCGCAACAACGACGACGAGGACACGCCAGACATGCCAGACGGCATCTATGTGGTACAGTGCTGGGACGAGGAGCCGACCGTGGAGTTCGGGCGCGTGACGCCGGCCGGTGGGGCTGTCGCCAAAACGAGCCTCGACCGCGCCACCGAGGCCCTTGCCGCAGGCGCCATCGATGCCCTGGTGACGGCGCCGATCCACAAGTCGGCCATGCAGCAGTCGAGCTTTGGCTTCCCGGGGCACACGGAGTACCTGGAGGAGAAGTTCGGCGAGGGCCGCAGCCTGATGCTGATGGTCGGCAACGATGATCTGCGCGTGGCGGTAGCGACGAATCACGTGCCGCTCAAGATGGTGGCCGCCGGCATCTCGCCGACGATCCTCCAGAACAAAATCGCGATGCTGCACCACTCTCTCGAGCGCGACTTCGGGATCCACGGGCCGCTGATCGCCGTGCTCGGGCTCAACCCCCACGCCGGCGACGACGGCGCGATCGGCACCGAGGAGATCGAGACCATCCGCCCCGCCGTGGTGGCGATGAAGGACCGCGGAATGGACGTGTACGGGCCATTCCCGGCCGATGGTTTCTTCGGCTCCGGGAAGTACCGCGAGTTCGACGGCATCCTCGCGATGTACCACGATCAAGGATTGGTACCCTTTAAGGCGTTGAGCTTCGGCGGAGGTGTCAACTTCACGGCCGGACTAAGTGTGGTGCGCACCTCCCCAGATCACGGCACGGCACTCGACATCGCCGGGCAGAACAAGGCCACGCCCGACAGCTTCCGGGAAGCGGCGTTTGTGGCGCGGGACATCTTCATGCAGCGCAACGGGTACGACGCCGACCATGCGAATCCGCTGGTGATCAGGTCCGGTGAGCGGCGGCGGCCGAAGAAGAGGTAGGGTCTCACTCCTCCCCCACGAAGGCGTCCGCCCCGCCGATACCCTGCAGCAGCCAGCTGTCCTCCCGGCGGTCCTCCCAGTCGAGGGCGTAGAGCTGGAGGCGCTCGATGATGCCGATGAGCTTGTCGCCGTAGGTCTTGTCGGTGGCGTAGCCGCACTGGCGCAGGCCGTGCGCCCAGGACTTGTAGTCGGTCACGGCGTGCTTGAAGAGCTTGGCGTAGCGCTCGGAGGCGCGCAAGAAGTCGGAGTGGTCGCGGAAGGAGTCCTCGATGTTGTCGTAGGCGCGGAAACAGCTCTCGGTGAGCTTGCCCTTGGCGTCGAGGTCGTCGTCGACGTGGGCGACGGTGCGGCCGGTCCAGTAGCTCTTGCACTTGATCCCGAAGTAGTTGTTGCCCTTCTGCGCGATCGGGGCGCGGCCCCAGTTGGATTCGATGATGGCCTGGGCGGCGGTAATGCTCGCGGGCACGCCCGTGCGGATCCGCTCCTGGATGGCCATGTGGGCCACGCCGCGCACGAAGGCGTCTTCGACGAGCCAGCTCGGGAGGTCGGCGCGGGCGGCGGGGGGGCC
>JBGTKC010000143.1:0-5723 GCA_041744755.1 Saprospiraceae bacterium | reverse complement strand
CGCGCCGCTGGCCCCCGGGCTTGCGGTTGGTGCGCGAAGGCTTGGCCCCAGGTCCGGCGGCGGCGGGCCCGTTGGATGCTGGCGGGTAGTTGGAGTTGCCGGAGTGCTGGCCGAGTTGACGCTCGAGTTCGGCGATGCGCGCGGCCTGGCGTTCGATGGTGAGCTTGTCGGCGGCGGCCTGAGTCCGGAGGTCGGCGATCTCAGCGGCCTGAGCGGCGGCTCGGGCCTCGAGGGCATCGAGGCGGGCGAGCAGGGCGACGACGGACGTTCCGGGAGGCATGACGGCAAGGTCGGGGGGCGGAGCGTGCGTGGACGAGGTTGAGGGCGGGGAGTTGTTAGGCGCTTATCAAGTAGTGTGGATTATCGGTGTCATTCCGGCACGCAGAGGTGGGGATAGCTGAATAGTTACAAAACCGCGTCTCCGCCCCGTTCAACACCGCCTCCCTGAGCGGCATCCCCTGCTCCCGCAACTGGTTCGTATAATCCACCATTAAGATCGAATTCTTAATCTCGATACCCACCAGCGCAATCATCCCGATCGTCGCCACGAAGCCCAACGTCAAGCCCATCAACCACAGTGCTACCAGCGCTCCGACGATTCCTAACGGCACCACGCTCAACACGATAATCGTGGATTTAAACGTCCGAAACTCCAGTACCAAAACCGCCAAAATCCCGCACACCGCCAGCAATATCACCGGCCCCAGCCCCCCGGTCGAGTTCGCCTGCGTCTCTGACTCCCCCGCCGCGGTGATTGTGTAGCCTTCCGGCAAAACCAATCTATCTAGCTTTACCTGTAGCTCGTCGAATATAGCGAAGGTATTGTAGCCCGTTTTGGCGAAAGCTGTTACCGCCGTGAACCGCTGCTTATTATAGTGCCGAATCAGCGGAGCGCTCTCCTCCATCGACAGGCTCGTCACCTGCGACATCGCGATCGGCTGGCCCTGTACATTCGGGACCGCCAACTCTTTGAACACATCGAGCGCCCCCGGACCAGACCGCTGCCCGACCCCCAGCACGATGTCGTACTCGTCACCATTGTCGGTGCGCAGCTGTCCGGCCGGCAAGCCCACCATGCCAAACCTCACCGCCCGCGCCACCTGCGCCGGTACGAGCCCGTAGCGCCCGGCCTTCTCCCAGTCGAGCGTCACGCGTAGGTCCGTACGCGGGATGCGTAAGTTGTTACGCACCTTTTCGGTACCGGGGTGCGCGGCCACGATGGTCTCTACGGCGTTCGCCAAAACCTCCAGCGAGTCGAGGTTCGGCCCGGCGATGCGGTACTCGACCGGCGCCTCCACCGGCGGCCCCTGCGCAAACCTCCGGATACTCACCCGCGCCCCGGCCTGGCGCGAGAGCGAGTCCTGAAAACGGTCCGTGAGCGCGTCGAGTTCCCGCAGGCTCAAACGCTCACGCAGCTGCACCAGCGCCTGCGCGAAGTCCGGCTGGAAGGCGCCCTGCACCGTGTTGTAGTACACGCGCGGGTGGCCGCTACCCACGTTGAGATTCAATTGCTTCACCTCCGGCTGCCGCAGTAGAAAGCGTTCCACCTGCCGCGCGGCCCTGTCAGTTTGGTCGAGGGTCGACCCCGGCGTCGCCTCGATGTCCACCATGAACATCGGCCGTTCCGAATCCGGGAAGAGCGAGAAGCCGAGCCCCGGGATCAGCAGGAGGCTCGCTCCAAATATCAGCGCCGCCGTCACCAGCGAGGTCACCGGATAGTCCATTGCTTTGATGAGCACACGCTGGTAGGGCTTGTTGATATACTTATCGAAGGCGCGGAAGAAGAAATTCCCACCCGCCTCGTGTTTTGGCGAAAGCAGACGACTCGCCAGAAACGGCGCCAACGTAATCGCCACGAAAAGCGAGGCGGCTACCGTCACCAAAACCGCCACCGGTAGACTCCGGATGAATTCCCCCGGGCCGCCGGGTAGATTGGCGAGCGGTAGGAATGCTAGTAATAAAACCACTGTACAGCCTACCACCGCCACACCTAGTTCCCGCGTTGCGGCAATCGCTGCATCCACCCGCGACATGCCCTCTCGCAAGTGCCTTTCGATGTTTTCTACCACCACAATCGAATCATCCACGACCAGCCCGAGCGCCACGACGAGTCCCACGATGGACAATTGATTGAGCGTATATCCCATTAAATACATCACCGCCAGACCGATCCCCATCGACAGCGGGATCGAGATCATCACCACCAGCGAAGCCCGCGGCCCGAGTGGCAATAGCGTAATCATCACGAGCGCCAAGGCAATCAAGAAGTCGCCCCCGAGGGAGGACAAGCGATGACTTACCGAGGCTTCGTTGTCGAAGGCAATCGCGAGTTCGACGTCGTCCGGCAGGCTTTCGCCAAAACCCTTGAGCCGTTCGCTGATGACCTCGCGGACGGCCACGATGTTGGCTTCGTTTACGACGGCCTGCTTCACCCACACCGCGCGCCTGCCGTTGTAGCGCGCGCGCGGGGCATCACCCACGGTGCGGAGCCGCACGCTCGCCACGTCACCGAGCGTCAGCAAGCCGCCGTCGGGCGCGGCCGACACCACCGCGCGACGGATGTCGTCTAGCGATCGAAACTCCGAGTTCGTCTTCACGCTAAAGCGCCGCTCCCCCAGGTCGATCAAGCCGCCCGGCACGTTGAAGTTGCTGGCCTGCATAGCCTGCAGCACCCTGTCCAGCCCGATGCCGTATCGCGTGAGGCGCTCCAGGTCGAGCGAGACCTCCACCTCCTGCGCGGGCGCGGCGTCGAGCTCGACCCACTTCGTCCCGGGGACGCTCTCGAGGCGGCGCTCCAGATCTTCGGCGAGGGCCAGCAGGAGGGAGTCGGACGCATCCTCGCTCACGATCGCGGCCTGTAGTACCACCACATCGTCCGAGGCGGCGGCCTCGATATCGAGGCGGATGATGCCCGCCGGGAGCAGCGGTCGCACGGCGTTCACCTCCCGCACCACGTCGTTGTTCTTGTTGTCGACGTTGACGCCGTACTCGAACTCCAGCCGGATCACGACCACGCCATCCAGCATGGTGGTTTTGATGAAGTTGACATCCTCCAGGTTGTAGAGCGCGTCCTCGAGTGGATCGGCGATGAGCTGCTCCATGTCCGCCGGGGAGGTACCTGGGTACACGACCTTAATGACGAAGATTGGCGCGCCGAAGGGCGGGTCCTCCCCGCGCGGCATACCGCTCAGCGCAATGTACCCGAGCGCCAGGCAGGCCACGAGTGTGATCAGCGCAAACGAGCCGTTGCGCACGAAGAAGGCGGCGATGCGGGACATGGGCAATTGCTGAATTGTTGAAGGTGGAAGTGTTGAATGTGCTGCACTTACCTGCCCGCAGGTGATTCCACGATTACCGGGTCTCCATCCCGCAGCCAGGTCACCCCAGTCGTCACTAGCTGCTCACTACCATCGAGGCCACTCCTTACCGCCGCCGTAGCCGCATCGAAATCGTCAATCTCAATCCTGATCAATCGTGCTCTACCCTCGGGGGTTATCGCAAACACCTCTGCCCGCTTACCCGATACCCGCGCCAGGGCCGTGAGGGGGACGCGCAGCTTACGAGAGGCTGTACCACCTGCACTAGATGCACCACCTGCACCACCTATCTCCACCCTTGCCAGCAGCCCAGCCGCCAGATCCGTCGGCTGCCGGGCCAACCTCAACTCGACGTCGAAGGTGCCGCCGCTGGGGTTGGCGTAACTCGCCCGCTCGCTCACGGCCGCGGCGAAACTTTCATCCGGGTAGGCGTCGAAGCTCACGGTGGCAGACTGGCCCACGCGCACGCTCGCCCACTCTGCATCCGTGAGGGCGACGCGGATGCGCCAGTCGTTTTTGCTCGTACCCTGGATCACCACCACCGGCTGCCCCGGGCCAACCGTCTCTCCGGCGTTGGACAGTTTTGCGGAAACGCGCCCGTCAATCGGCGAGGTAATCGTCGTCGTGCCAGCGTTGAAGCTGATCTGCTCCAGTTGCCGCTGCGCGATGCGGACGCCCGTGGCGGCGTCATCGCGCTGGGCACGCGTGGCCACGCTGTCGGCGAACAGCGCCTCCACGCGGCTGAGGTCGCGGCGGGCCTTCTCGAGTCCGGCCTCCGCCTGGGCCTTGCCGGCGTTGAGTTCGGTGGCGTTGATCGTGGCGATGACCTGGCCGCGGCGCACGGCGTCCCCGGCCTCCACGCGGACGCTCGTGAGCAGGCCGCCGGTCTTGAAGGAGGGCCTGGCCTGCGCCTCGTTGGTGACGGTGCCGGTGGCGGAGATACCGCCGTCCGTGGTGCTGGTCTCGCCACTGCCGCCGCCCAGGACGGGACTCGTCTGGACGTAGAAGGCATCCGCCAAGACCTCTCGCGCGCTGGTGTCGATCGGGATGCCGTCGCGGTCGAGGCCGGAGTCATTTGGTTTGTCGCAAGCAATGACCAATAGGCCCAGCGCAACAGAGTAATAGGTAAGCTTCATGATCGTCGCGTTCGTACAGTTATTAAAAATTGATAATTGCCAATTGATAATCCCTACTCTCCCACGGCACTCAGGTAGTCCACGTACCTGAGCCATGTGTTGTACCGGGCCAGGTTGTGCTCCAGGCGGACGCGCGTGACTTGCGTGCGCGCGTCGAGCAGTTCGAGGTAGGAGCTGGAGCCGTTGCGGTAAAGGATCTGCGCATCGTGGAGCGTGCGCTGGGCGGCGGCGATCGCCGGCTCGTAGGCCGCGAGCGTGGCCTCGGCTGCGGTGAGGTCATTGAGCGCGACCGTCACCTGGAGCCCGAAACCTCGCCGCGCGCCCTCGAGTCGCGCTTGCGTCGCGTCCCGCTCCGCCCGGATCCGCGCCTGCCGGTCTTTGACGCGACCGCCGTCGTACAGCGGGATGTCGAGCGATAAGCCCGCCAATACATAAGGTTGGAGCCCGAAACCGAAGGCCTGCGAGCCACCGTCCACCTGCACCCCGAGCCTCGGCGCGCGGAACTTGCCTTCGATGGCCAGCTCAACATCTTTCGCCCGGACGGCGGCGCGGAGTTGGTCGAGCTCGGGCCTGGAGGACGTTTGGTTGGTTGGTTGATTAAATGATTGCTTGATTGCTGAGAGGGCGTCGACGTCGAAGTTCTCTGCGGACCTCTGCGATCCAATAGCTGATCCCGTCAAATACGCCAGCAGCGCCTCGGCATTCGCCACCTGTGCCCTCGCCCCGGCTGCCTGCGCCTCTATTTGCGCCCGCTCGGCCAGGATTCGCTCGCGCGCCAGCGGTAGGCCTGCCCCATTTCGTATCAACGACTGCGTCGTGCGCAGGGCCTCCGCCACGAGCGTATCGGCGTCTCTCAGGATCGCAACCGCCTCGCCGGCCTGCATGACCTGGAAGTACGCCTGCCGCACCCGGTAGTCGAGCTCGTCCTCGCTCACCGCGATGGCGGCGGCGGCGGCGCTCGTGCCGGCCTCGGCAAGCTGTCGCTGGAGTTTGAGCGTCGGATCGAGGATCGGTTGCCGGACGCGGAGGCGCGCGTCGTAGAAGTTATTGGGCAGAAAGTTGGTCTGCACGTTGTCGATCTGGGGGAAGGACTGGGTCTGCGTGACTCGGTTGAGGGTAGCGTAAACGGGGTTGAGCAAGTCCCCCACCGGGAAGCTGATCGAGCGGCCGCCGCCGGCGAGGGTGTAGGTCCCGCCCACGCCCACGTTTGGCCGGAAGGCCTTACCGGCTTCGGCGGCGCGCGCCTCGGCGGCGGTGAGTTGGGCGCGGC
>JBGTKC010000142.1:0-12331 GCA_041744755.1 Saprospiraceae bacterium | reverse complement strand
GCCATCGGTCCACTGCCCGTCGTAGTAGCAGTTGAACCCCAGCACGTCGAGGTAGCTCTCCTGGCCGCCCAACTCAGGGCACATCCGGCCGCCGATGATGTCGGCCGCCTGGAACTGGTGGTTGTTGAGGTTGGCGACGTGGGCAGGACTGCTGTGCTCGCCGGGGTGGACGCGGATCAGGGGTTCGATGGTCATCACGCGGCAGGCGGGGTCGCGTTCCCGCAAAACGCGGATGCCGGCGATCGCCGCACGACACAGGTGCCACTTCATGTCCCAGCCGGAGTTGCTCGCGAAGGGCACCGTCCCACGCACGTCTCCGCTGTGCCAAGCGAGGAAACTGATCTCGTTGATCGGGCAGACGAAGAGCGTAGCCGTCGTCATCCGGTGGTAAAACTCGGCAAAGGCGGCACACAAGGCCTCGAATCGCGGGACGAACTGCGGGTGCGTCGGGAAGAGTCCGTCGGGGTAGCCGAAGTGACACAGGTCCCAGAGGACCTGCACCCCGGCGGCCTCGGCGGCGCGCATCCGGTTGACGACTTCGGAGAAGTCGAAGGCAAACGGCGCCACCTCGACGGCGCTCCACACTACGCCCTCGCGCACGGTCCGGATGCCGAGTGCGGTGAGCAGTGCGTAGTCCTCGCGGGCGCGGCTTTCGTGACCCGTTTCCCGGAGGAGGTTGATGCGCTCGCCGCGGCGGTTGATGTGGTCGGCACACTCGAAGCCCCCGGAGAGAAAAGAGTCGAAGAGCATCAACTAAGCACTGCTTGCAATTCGGCCACCTTAGTGTTTTGCCGAAAGGCGCCTGGCTCGAGTTCTTCAAACAGATCCAAGGCCGCCTTGAAGGCCTGGTCCATGTTGAAGTACTTGTAGTTGGCGAGGCGCCCGACGAAGTAAACGTCTTCGAGCTTGTCGGCCTCGTCGCGGTAGCGCTCGTAGATGGCCTGGTTGCGGGCGTTGGGCACGGGGTAGTACGGGTCGCCCTCGTCGGTGGTGTACTCCTTGACGATGGTCGTTTTGGCGGAAGCCTGATCGCCGAAGTGGCGGTACTCCACGATGCGCGTGTAGTCGACCTCCCTGCCGGGGTAGTTGATCACGGAGTTCTCCTGAAACACAGGACGGTCTACGGTCTCCGAGCAGAAATTAATGCTGCGGTACTCGAGCTGCTCGTTGAGGCTATGCTTGAAGTCGAAGTAGCGATCGATTGGGCCGGTGTAGAACAGCTTCTCGTAGCCACTATACTTCTCGCGCACGTCGAAGTAGTCGGTCTCGAGCAACACCTCGATGTTCGGATGGTCGAGGATAGACGCGAATAGCTGCGTGTACCCCCCGAGCGGCAGTGCCTGGTACTTGTCCGAGAAGTAGCGGTCGTCGAAATTGGTTCGCACCGGGATGCGATTGAGCACCGAGGCGTCCAACTCCTCCGGGTACTTGTCCCACTGCTTCTTGGTGTAGTGGCGGAACATTTTCTCGTAGAGGTCGAGACCCACCTTGTGGATCACCGCGTCGCGGCCGTTCTTGGCGTCGGGGATGTCGAGACGGTTGTTGTCGAGCCAGTCCCGCATCTCGGCCTCGGTCTGGAGGTCGAGGTCGTACAGCGCGTTGACGGTCGTGATGTTGACCGGGATCGGGACGACCTTATCGCCGACCACGGCGAGCACCTTATGCTCCCAGAGATACCACTCGGAGTGCTCGTTGACGTAAGCCCAGACGTCTTCGTAGTTGGTGTGGAAGAGGTGTGCGCCGTACTTCGAGACGAGGATGCCGTTGTCGTCGACGTAGTCGTAGCAGTTGCCGGCGATGTGGTCGCGCTTCTCGATGACGGTGACGCGCTTGCCGAGGTTGGCGTATTTGTTGGCTAAGACGGCCCCGGAGATACCGGCGCCGATAATTACGATTTCAGTTTTCAAGAAACGGTCTGTTTAGAGATGATGCCTTGCATGCGGTGGACGGTGCTGTCCCAGGAGGTAGCGTCGAGGATGGCGTCGTAGTCGCGCGGTGAGGCGTCGGCTAGGGCCTCGTCGATCGCGGCGACCATGCTCTCAGCGGAGTCGACGATGGCCACGACCTCGCTATACTCCGACACGACGTCGGCGATAGCGGTGGAGACGATCGGCCGACCGGCGGCCATGTACTCCAAAGTCTTGGTGGGGGAGATGAAGGTGGTCGAGTCGTTGAGCGCGAACGGCATCATCGCCACGTCGAAGCCGGCGAGGTAGCTCGGTAGCTCCTTGTAGTCGCGCATCCCGAGGTAGTGGATGTTACCAGCCTGCGGGAGGTCGTGCGGGTGGATCTTGGCGAGCGGTCCGATCATGACGAACTGCACCTCCGGTCGCAAAGCAGCAGCCCCGGCGAGGAGGCCTAAGTCGATGCGCTCGTCGATGACGCCGAAGTAACCGACGACGGGCTCGGGGAGGCGGGCCAGATCCCCGGGGATGTCTACGTCGCCGAGGGCCTGCGCGAAGTGCGCCCGGTCCACGGAACTGGGGAAGCAAGAGGCGTTGTCGTGTCTCTGGCGCTTGGCCTCGTACAACGAGCGCCCGCCGGTGAAGACGACGTCGGCACGTGCGAGGAGCTCGGCTTCCTGTTGGATCAAAGCTGGTGGCGCGCCGCGGAAGAGGCTCAGCTCGTCCATGCAATCATACACGATAACTCCGGGCGTCAAACCCTCTAGCACACCCACGAATGAGGGTGAGTAAAACCAGGCGATATCGACCTCCCCGCCCGGCAAGTATTCGGTCAACGCGCTTGCGATCTGCTCAATGTGATCGACGTTGGGCTGGAGGACATCGAGGTTTGCGGAGGCGGATCTTAGGTGGTGTCCGGACTCGTCCTGCCGCCGCCAGGGCTCCTCGACGACGAGGACGCGGTGGTCTTTCGCAAGTCGGCTAATGATGTGTTGGGGGCGTTGGTAGACGAAGTCCCAGCGCAGGTGACAGAAAACGACGATGTCGTAGGGGCTGGTCGCGGGCCGTACGGGGGCCGACGAGACCGGAGGTGGGTTAGGGTTCAAGGGTAGCTTGGTGTAGCGTTTGCAACATGTGTTTTACATGACTAGTAAGTGTAAGTTAATTTGTTAGGGAAGGTTGAGAGCGGAGGGGAAATTTTGGAAGGTGGTGTCTGTCTGCGTCCGAATGTCGCCGCCGCCGTGACTGCATCCGTCGCGCCAGCAACCGAGGTGGTCGAATAGCGCGGCGTCGTCACTGGGCTCGACTTAGTTTCCCGCCGTGATCTCCCGAGAGCTCCCCTACGCGAAGTACGACCCGGGCCACTGCCTCAACTGCGAGCAGGGCCTCGATCCGGCTTCCCACTTCTGCCCAAACTGCGGCCAGCGCAACCGCGAGTCCCGCAAGCCGCTCGTGCAGTGGATCGGCGAGGGCCTGAGCACCTTCCTGCACCTGGAAGGCAAGACGGTGACCACCCTGCGCGACCTGCCCGTGCCCGGGCGAATGGCGCGCAACTATCTAGACGGCAAGCGCGAGCGCTACATCCACCCGTTGCGACTACTCCTCCTAAGTAGTCTGCTGTGCTTTGCGGTGGTCCGGATGACGAGCGGCGGGGAGGGGCCAAGTTTCGTCAATTTCGATCCCGGTAGCGATACCGGAGAAGCCACCAAGGCCGACTTCGACAAGGCCATCGGCGCAGGTGAGGCAGGCGACACCGCGGGCCTCGATTTCGATCCCGCCGAGCACGACTCGGCACAGGTGCGCGCGCTACTCGACAGCGTCCGGCGCGCCGTGGCACGCGACGTCGGTGGGGGCACTGCCAACGCGGCGGTACTCGCGAGCGTGGACGGCATTGAGCGACGGGTCGAGCGCGCCGTCCGCGGAAGCACGGGCGGCAACGTCTTCGGCCTCCGCGCAGACGAGACCATGACCCAGCCCATGCGCTCGATCGACCGGCTCCGCATGGCGTACGCCAACCACGACCGGGTGACGGCCCTCACGGCTTTCGCCAAAACCCGATACGCGGGTAGGGACAGTGTCGCGCTCTCGCTGCTGGACAGCGTCGCCGCGGCCTTCCCGGAGCCTTCGGGCCTCAGTCTGCCGGACACCTTCCTCTACGGTGAGGCGACCGGTCTCGACAACCGCCAGTACGCCGCCCTCTCCCCGCGGGAGCTCGTGGGTGCGTCCACGCTCACCTCGGGCGTCAACCGCCTCGCCCTCGGCAAGTTGGCGCAGATCAATCAGGCGGGCCAGCAGAGCGTCAACGAGGCCCTGATGGCGAACGTCACGTGGGTCGTGTTGCTGTTTATGCCGATGCTGGCCTTTGGGTACTGGCTGCTGTGGTGGCGGCGCCTGCCGTACTATAGTCAACACCTCAACCTGGTCGCGATCACGATGTCGGTGGCGCTACTGCTCGGGGCGGCGGCGCTGATGGCGATAGGTCTGGGCGTGCTGGACAAGGTCGCTTGGTCTGTGGCCTTGGTGACCTTCGTCGCCTACGTCTTCGCCACGGAGATGCGGGTCTTCTCGGTGGCGTGGTGGAAGGTGCTCCTCAAGACTTTCGTACTGGGATTGCTCGGGATGATCGCCTTGACGCTCGCGGTCCTGCTGTGGGTCGCGCTGACGCTGCTGTTCAGTTGAGCCCCCGCGAGCACCCTACCTTCGCGCCCCCATGGCCGACGGCACCTCCCTCAACAAATACATCGCCGCGAGCGGGCACTGCTCCCGGCGCCAGGCCGACGCGCTGATCAAGGCCGGCAGAGTGACCGTCAACGGCGCCGTGGCCACGCTCGGCAACCGCGCCAACAAGAAGGACACCGTCGCCATCGACGGCGAGCCCGTGGGCCGCAAGCCGAACGCCATCTGGCTCGCCTACCACAAGCCCGTCGGCATTACCTGCACCACCGACGAGCGCGATCCCGACAACATCATCAAGGCGGTAGGTTATCCGGGCCGCGTCTTCCCGGTCGGACGGCTCGACAAGAACTCCGAGGGACTGATCTGGCTCACCAACGACGGCGACGAGGTCAACAAGATCCTACGCGCCGCCAACGAGCACGAGAAGGAGTACGTCGTGACCGTCGACAAGCCCGTAAGCCTAGCCTTCATGCGTCGCCTCTCAGAGGGCGTGTACCTGCCGGAGCTCAAGGTGAAGACGAAGCCTTGCTACGTGGAACAGGTCGGCGAGAAGACTTTCCGTATCGTCATCGTGCAGGGTTTGAACCGTCAAATCCGGCGGATGTGCGAGGCCTTAGATCACCGCGTCCGCAAGCTGCGCCGGACGCGGGTGATGTTCATGCCGATCGGTGACTTGGCCTACGGCGTGGCCAGAGACTTTACCTCGGAGGAGATTCGGGCGTTGAAGACGGCATTGAAGGATAGCTCTGGGGCGCCGATGGGACAGAGGGCATGAACTTAGGCGGGTTTTTTTGACGCAAAGGCGCGGGCGCTACGCGCTACGCAAAGAGCGCAAACCCATTCGGACGGCTGGTCTGGCGCCGCGCGACACGCTTTGCGCCTTCACCGCCCCAGCCTTACGACCTTCGCGTTCTTGTCAGCGTCTTTGCGTTGGAAAAATGGCCGTCGAGCCATTAGAAATTGATCACTGAAAATTGAAAATTGCTTTGACCCGCCAACTCACCAACCTCGCCAAGCGCTTCCTCCCCTTCGGGCTTCGCCTGAGGCTCCGCGACCTCAACCGCCGGCGGATGTACGTCCAGCAAAAGGTCGTTTTGCCGAAAGGCGCCGACAACGTCTACTGCCCGATCGCCGAGGAGGAGTTTGCCACGTTCTTGAAGAAAGGTACGGACCAGTTGACGCCAAGCAACGGCGCGCGAAGTCGACACCGCCTCATCTGGCTCTACCTCGAGCAACGCACCGATCTTTTCCGGCGGCCGCAGCGCCTGCTGCACGTCGCGCCCGAGGCCTGCCTCATGCCGCGCCTCGCCGCCGTGCCGGGGCTAGAGTACGTGCCGGGTGATAAGATGGTGAACGGCTACGGGACCCAAGACGCAGTCACCTACCTCGATCTGCTCGACATCGACTATCCCGATGGCCATTTCGATTTCATCCTCTGCAATCACGTCCTCGAGCACATCCCCGACGACGCGACCGCGATGGCGGAGATGTACCGCGTCTTAACGCCCGGCGGCACACTTCTGGTCACGGTGCCCATCAACGAACTCCTCGACCGAACCTACGAGAACCCCGACGTCACCGACGCCCGCCAGCGCGAGGAGCACTTCGGGCAGTGGGACCACGTCCGCTACTACGGGCTCGACGTGGCGGACCGGCTGCGGGCGGCGGGCTTCGACGTGACGCTCGAGCGTTACGGGGAGGCCTTCGACGACGGGGAGTATATGCGGTACGGGTTGAATCAGGACCTGCTGGTGGTGTGTAGGAAGTGAGTGAACGGCGAATTGCCACAACACGTCGAATCGGTCTACCGCTAAGAAGAGTTAGGAGGGGTTGTTGAGGGAGGACTGTCACACCAAAGTCCTCCGTCGACATGAACAAAGCCTATTACCTCTTGCTCCTATTCGGACTAATGATCCCGGGTTTGGCCCAAGGTCAGGACTTGACGTTCGAGTGTGCCGAAACCGACACGGTGGCGTGTCTGGCGGCCGTTCCAGCGCCGGATGCCGCAGGCGTGGTCGTGAGTACGTCGTGCCCCGTCGACATCAATGGAAATCCTGTCGATACGACATCCAACGGAGGCAGGCCAGGCGGCACTAACCCGGCGGGCGACAGTTGCTCAGTCGCCTCGGATGGCTGTTACACCGTACGAGTGATCGATTTCGTAAGGGAGAGCAACGGGGCTACCCGATACTCCATCCGCGTCGACTACCTCGCGCTGGCTGGCTGCAAGCACGACATCTCTCACATTGCCTTTGGGATGCCCGCCGGGACCAGCGCCACGGACTTCAACAAGTCCGATACCTACAAAGGCCGCTTGATGGCCTACGCCGTCGAGAACACCACCAACAATCCCTACTATTCTATCAAATTCAACTCCACTCGCGATGGATTCGGCCTTGGGACCTACGAGATCTTCACCTTCACGTTGCCTGCCGGGGCGGCTTACGATACGCCGAATATCCCCGTGCTCATCAAAGCTGGCCGCGTGATCAACCGGATGAATTTATCCGTAGCGTGTGCCACCGGTGATAATCGCACCTCGACCACCGGCGGCCCCGATTCTACAGCCACCGCTGTCCTCGTGGAGTGGGAGTATGACTATGTCTTGCCAGGGGGCACGGGTTGCTACGATGACCCAATCGTCATCGAGCGCGGCTACATCGCCACGGACGGCTGCGCCAATACCGCTTTCTGCTTCCAGAAGATCGTCGTGGCTGGACCATGCGTCGATGGTGCCCCAATATCTTGCTCGACCGGTGGTACTAACGGCGGCGACGAGACGCCCACTGGCCTGGTGTCCCTGTCCACGACCATCGAAAGGAGTGCGTCCGGCGATCAGCTCGTAATCGCATTCGACGGGTACGAGGAAGGCAACACGGGTCGCTACCGAATCAGCAAGGTGAAGCGCCTGCGGCCGGGTACGGAGTCCTTCGAGCGACCTCAGCTCCTCGGCGCTGTCGGGTTCCTCGGCCAACACGAGTATCGTTTCAGTCACGAATCTATTGCCTTCGGCGACAGCATCCTCGTAGAGTGGGAGGGGCCGATGGCCGTCTCTGGGGTGCGCCAACCTCTGGCTGGCTCGGTTAGTAGCCTGCGCCTCTTCCCAAATCCCGGACGCGACGTACTGAACGTAAACTTTGTCAGCGATATCACCGCTGGCGATCAGCTGCGGGTGACGGACATCCACGGCCGCGTACTCGCGGTGCTACCGCTGAGTGTTGGTCAGGTCAGTGCCCACGAGATGCCAGCCACAGATTGGTCTGCGGGCACCTACCTGGTGGAACTCGTCCGCAGTGGGCTCACGGTTGAGCGCGGCGTGTGGCTCAAGCGTGACTAGACAAGCGCAGGCTAAAGCGCTTGAAGGGTGTGCTGCCGATGGTTCGAGGACCGGCAGCGCACCCTTTTTTATTTGCCGATGTCCATGCGGTAAAAGCCGTTCTCGAAGGATATAGCCGCCAAGGCCCGCCTACTCTCCTCCGCCGCCTCAGCCCCGGTCAGCCCGTAAGAGGTCATGGCCAGCACACGGCCGCCGTCTGTGACGAGCTGCCCCGCTTCCTCCTTGACCCCTGCCAAAAAGCACAAGCTGTCCCCGTGCTCCCCGAGCCCGGAGATCACCTGGCCCTTCTGGTACTCTCCCGGGTACCCACCGCTTGCCATCACGACCGTAGCCGCGGCGCGGCTGTCCACCTGGATCTCGTTTTGCGAAAGCGTACCATCAAATAAGCTGTCGAATAAATCGATCAGGTCACCGCGCATGCGGGGTAGGACCACCTCCGTTTCCGGATCGCCCAAGCGGCAGTTGTACTCAATGACGAAAGGCTCATTTTCGACGCTGATGAGGCCTAAAAATATGATGCCGGTATAGGGGATTTTCCGCTCGCGCAAACCGTGTAGCGTGGGCTCGATGATGCGCTCGCGCACCTTCTCCATCATGTACTTATCGACGTAATCGACGGGACTAATGGCGCCCATACCGCCGGTATTCGGGCCGGTATCGCCCTCGCCGACGCGCTTGTAGTCCCGCGCCACGGGTAGGAGCTGGTAGTCCGTGCCATCGGTAATGACGAAGACGCTGAACTCCCGGCCGTCGAGGAACTCCTCGATGACGACCGTCGCACTCGAGGCCCCGAACTTCCCGCCGAACATCTCGTCCAGTTCGGCATCCGCCTCCGCGAGAGTAGCGGTGATGACGACGCCCTTCCCGGCCGCCAGTCCGTCTGCCTTCAGGACGTAAGGCGGTTTCAGCTTTCGCAAAAACTGTTTCGCAGCGCCCGGATCATTCGTGAACGCCTCGTAGGCCGCCGTCGGGATCCCGAACTCGGCCATGAGCGCCTTCGAGAACGCTTTCGAGCCCTCGAGTTGGGCGCCGGCGGCTCCCGGTCCGACGAGCTTGAGGCTAGGCAGTTTTGCCGAAAGGCTATCGCACAGACCCTCGACGAGCGGTACCTCCGGTCCGACGACGACCATGTCGATGTGCTCGCTTTCGCAAAAACGGGCTACGGCTGCGTGATCGCTGCTGTCTAAGGACACATTCGTGCCGCACTGTGATGTACCCGCATTGCCCGGCGCGATGAAGAGCTCAGACAGGCGAGAACTCTGGCGGAGCTTCCAGGCGATGGCATGTTCGCGGCCGCCGGAGCCGATGAGGAGGATGCGCATGGCGGCAAAGAAAGGGGGCGAAAGGCGGCGTTCGATCACTTCCGCTCGGAAGCTACCAAACGCCCCACCTTAGGCCCAAACTCGACACCTATGCACACCGTCTCCTGGCGGGGGGTCTACCCCGCGGTCACCACCAAGTTTACCGGCGCCGGGGAGCTGGACCTGCCGGGCTTCATGACTAACATCGCCGCGCAGGTGGAGGCGGGCGTGACGGGCGTCATCATCGGTGGCTCACTCGGCGAAAGCAGCACGCTGACGCACGACGAGCGGATTGTTTTGGCGAAAGCCGTACTCGACCAGTACGGGGACCACCTCGACGTAATTGTCAATATTGCCGAAGGCGCCACCAGCAAGGCCGTCGCACTCGCCGAGCGCGCGCAGGACGCCGGCGCCCACGGCCTGATGCTACTGCCGCCGATGATGTACAAGCCTACCGAACTGGAGGTGTCGGACTTCTTCCGCGCGGTGGCCGAGGCGACGGACCTGCCGATCATGCTCTACAACAACCCCGTGGACTACAAGATCGAGGTCACGCTCGACATCCTGGACCAACTACAGGACCTCGGAAACGTGCAGGCCGTCAAGGAGAGCACGCGCGACATCTCGAACGTGACGCGGCTGCGCAACCGCTTTGGGAATCGCTATAAAATCCTGTGTGGCGTCGACACCATCGCCATGGAAGAACTCGTCATGGGCGCCGATGGCTGGGTGGCCGGACTGGTGTGCGCCTTCCCGCGTGAGACGGTTGCGATCTATCGACTCGTCAAAGCCAGGCGTTACGAGGAGGCGCTCAAGATCCAGCGCTGGTTCTTGCCGATTTTGGAACTCGACATCAATCCGCAGCTGGTGCAGAACATCAAGTTGGCCGAGTGCATGACCGGCATCGGTACCGAATTCGTGCGTGCGCCGCGCCACATCTTGGTCGGCGAAGAACGCCAACGCGTGCTCGCAATCCTCGAACACGGTATCGCGACGCGCCCCGAATTGCCCGACTACCTCAACGCCTAAGTTCTTATGCTCGACGCCATCCCCACCGCCAACCTAATCGCCGGCCAGCCTCACGCCAGCGGCAGCCGGACCCTGCGCGCGACGAATCCCGCGACCCGCGAGCAACTTCCCGAGCACTTCACCGAGGCTACGAGTGCGGATGTTGATGCGGCCGTCGAGCACGCACACAAGGCGTGGTTACGCTTCCGCAAAACCTCCGGCCAGCAGCGCGCCGCCCTCCTGCGCGGCATCGCCGACGAGATCGAAGCACTGGGTGAACAGCTCATCGACCGCGCCGTGGCGGAGTCGGGACTACCCGCCGGCCGCATCACCGGCGAGCGCGGGCGCACCTGCGGACAGCTACGCGCCTTCGCGGACCTGGTCGAGGAAGGCAGCTGGGTGGATGCAACCATAGACAAGGCGCTGCCGGACCGACAGCCGGCACCCCGTGCGGACCTGCGCAAAATGCTCATCGCGATGGGTCCGGTCGCGGTCTTCACGGCCTCCAATTTTCCGCTGGCCTTCTCGACCGCGGGCGGGGACACGTCCGCGGCTCTGGCGGCGGGTTGCCCGGTCATCGTCAAGGCGCACCCCTCGCATCTCGGCACCAACGCCCTCGTGGCGGGCGCGATCCAACGGGCGGTCGAGAAGGTGAATCTACCCGCTGGCATCTTTTCGAGCATTCAGGGCGGTAATACCGTCGGAGTGCGCCTGGTCCAGCACCCGAAGCTGGCCGCGGTCGGCTTTACCGGCTCTTACGCGGGCGGCACGGCTTTGATGAAGATGGCCGCTGCCCGGCCGGTGCCGATTCCGGTATACGCAGAGATGGGAAGCGTCAATCCGGTGTTCGTGCTTTCGCGAAAACTGGCGGCAGATGGGCCTGGAGTGGCGGCAATGCTTGCGGGTTCAGTCTGCCTTGGTGCCGGACAATTTTGCACCAACCCAGGCCTCATTTTCGTCGAGCGCTCGGATGCGGCGACGGCTTTTATTGGCGCCGTGCGCGAGGCTTTCGCGGAGCAGGCTTCGTCCACGATGTTGAACGAGGACATTGTGGAGGCTTATCGCCAAAACGTAGGTCGCGCGGGCAAATCGAAGGGTGTGGAACTAGATTATCAGGCAGCGGCTAGCCAACCCAAGTGGAGTGGCGAACCGACTATGGCCATTACCGACGGCAAAACCTTTCTCGCTAATCCAAAATTGCAGGACGAGGTGTTTGGCCCCTACACCTTACTCGTCGAGTGCGCAGATGCCGCACAAATGCAAGCCATCGCCGAGCAGCTCCACGGTCAACTGACGGCTACAGTGATCGGTACGGACGTTGAACTAGTTGCAGCGAGTTTGCTCTGCGAGACGCTCACGCATCGCGTCGGCCGACTGCTCTTCAACGGCGTGCCGACAGGCGTCGAGGTCTGTCCCGCGATGCACCACGGCGGTCCTTTCCCGGCGGCAAGCTCGCCGATGTATACGTCGGTGGGCGTGGACGCCATTCAGCGATTCGTGCGGCCTATTTGTTATCAGAACGCGCCGGAGTCTTTATTGCCATCTGAGCTACGTACCGGGAATCCGCTGGGGATATGGCGTCGGGTGAATGGGGGGATGGTGCGGGGGTGAGCTGGCCTCACCAATGCATTCGACCTCAAGCTACAGACCTTTCAGAAGTTTATCGTATTCATGGTGTGGCCCAATCCAAAGCCAAAACATCTCACCGTTCCTAGGTTCACCTATAGCACGATACCCTAGCGATGCTCGCACGGAGTAATAATTGGCACTCAAGGGTTTTAACTTTTTGTATCTCAGTGAAGGGTGTTCTGGATTCTCACGAAGTAGCTTAAAGTTTTTTCTTGCTGCCTTCTGGACTTCCGGAGGCAGCGTATCAAAACGCTTCCAGAAGCTACTCGTAGTTCGATGCCTCATGTGCTACGGGGCGTCGTGTGTGTCGCCGGAGGCAATAGCGTCATCGAGCTCTTTCGAGAGAAAGTCGAGCCGACCTGCGGTGATATCCTCCTCGATCTGCCGATCCCAGGCGTCCTCTTCGGCGAGGCGCTCGATGGTGAGTTTGAGTTGCGCGCGCTCCTCGGGGGAGAGCTCGTACAGGGCGTCCTGGA
>JBGTKC010000141.1:0-1940 GCA_041744755.1 Saprospiraceae bacterium | reverse complement strand
CTTCGAGGCGGCCGGGCTCGGGTGGCCGGTGGCGTAGGTGGCTTCCTTTGGGTCGGTGCCGATCTCGGCGGCCGGGGGCGCGTCTCGACTGGTGTCGTTGCCGTCCCCGTAGCTGACGGTGGCACTCACGGGCTCCTGCGGGCCGGTGGCGGGGGTGGCGTCGGCGCTTGCGCCGTTGGTTGGTGCGCTGTCTGCGCTCGCGCCTGCACCGCCGTCGGTACCGCCACCCTCGGCGGCGTCGGTGTCGATGGTGGCCACCACGGCGCCGATCTCGAGGTCGTCATCGGCCTTGGCGACGAAGGTGATGCGGCCGGCGGCCTCGGCGGGGAACTCTAAGGTGGCCTTGTCGGATTCGAACTCGCAGATGGGCTCGTCGAGACCGACGATGCTACCTTCTTCCACGAGCCACTGCGAGAGCGTAACTTCACTAACGGACTCCCCGATGACGGGGACCTTCAATTCAACGATGGGCATAGGGCGGTGGGCTTCGGTGAGGGCAAAGGAACAGACGCGGAGCAGGTTTTGCGGAAGCAAAACCACCCACGATCACGCTAAACAAGGCGCTGCGGGCGGGACAGGTTTTGCGGACACGCGCGAAAGTAGGCCTCGGCAGGGATTCGGACCGGAAAGGTGAGCGCTCGGGACGCCTCCCGTCTCGGTAACCACGGTCTTTTCACCCCCTGCGTACGGTCGTCCGGGGCAATCGGGGCTCAGGGAAGTCCACCAGGCGAAGCCGTGCGGCCACCTAGGCATTGCGCGCCCGGCCCGGCCTGGCCAGGCTACGGACTATACAGATGCGAGTCCTGGCCTCCGTCACCCTCGCGCCCACCTATCGTCCGGTAGAAGCTCCCAAAAGTGTCCGCGCGTACGCCACCCGCTAAGGGCTCCACGCTAACGATCCGCACGGCCAACGCCTACCCGGGGACCTACTTCGAGATTCGCGCCCGCGACCCAGCTGAGCCTCGTGACGCGGCTTTCGGCGACGATGTACTTCGTCGAGGCAGAGGAGACGGCCGCGGGCTTCCCGGTTACATCCATCCCGGCAGCACTCGGGCGCGGCTACCCCCGAGGACCTAGTAGCTAGTGCCCAACTACGTACCTCCAGGCTTGTTGTTGGCACGTATGCACGACGCTGCCATCGCCCGACTCGCCGACCTGATGCGCGGCCGACGTTTCGCCGTCCTCTCGGGGGCGGGCATCTCGGTGGACTCGGGGATCCCGGACTACCGCGGGCCCCTGACGCGGCACATCCCGCGCACGCCGGTGCAGCACGACGAGTTTGTCCAGCGTCCCGAGGCGCGCCAGCGCTACTGGTCGCGCGCGAGCCGAGGGTACGCCGCCGTGGGTGAGGCGCGCCCGAACGCCTCCCACTACGCACTCGCAGAGCTGGAGGCGGTGGGCCTCGTGAGCGGGGTCATCACGCAGAACGTGGACGGCCTGCACCTCGCGGCCGGGAGCGCGCGCGTGATCGAGCTGCATGGTAAGCTCCGGGACGTGACCTGTCTGGCTTGCGCCAAAACCTACCCGCGGTCTGTGGTCCAGGCGCAGATCGCGAGAGAGAACCCGGGCTTCATCCGCGTGGCGCAGCAACTGGCCCCGGACGGCGATGCCGAGGTAGCGGTCGCGGAGCAAGGTGAGTTCCGCGCGCCGCTGTGCGGTGCCTGCGCGGGCGACCTCATGCCGGATGTTGTGTTTTTCGGAGGGTCGGTCCCGAAGGACCGGAGTGAGGCCGCGTACGCGTTGCTGCGGGAGAGCGACGGTCTGCTGGTGGTGGGGTCGAGCCTGACGGTGTTCAGTGGCTACCGCTTCGTGCGGGAGGCCGAGCGGCTCGGGGTGCCGGTGGCGATCGTGACCCTCGGCGAGACGCGGGGGCACCGGCACGCGGCGGTGGCGGTCGATGCGCCGTTGCGGGAGGTGTTGCCGGTTTTGGCGAAAGCCCT
>JBGTKC010000140.1:0-11201 GCA_041744755.1 Saprospiraceae bacterium | reverse complement strand
CGATCGGCGGGGAGTCGGCCGGGAGTTGGTCGGTGAGCGCTCACTGCGGCAGCCCGCTGTCGCGCGATCTCTTCGCCGGCGCCATCGGGCAGAGCGGTGGGTCGACGACGCCCTTCGACACTCCGCCGAGCCGGGAGAAGGCCTACGAAATAAGCCTGGCCGCGGCACGTGCGCTGGCCGATCCCGTGGGTTCGGGTTCGCCGGACGTGAGCCTCGCGGCCCTACGCGCCATCCCCGCCGACACGCTCTACGCCCGTTTCCGCCGCTCCACGCCGGCGCTCCCGAGGATGTTCGTCGACGGCTACTTCAAGACGGCCAGACTGGAGGATAGCTACGCCACCGGTGAGGTGGCCAAGGTCCCCTTGCTCGTCGGCTGGACCTCCGCCGAGGGTGGGGACGGCAAGCAGATCCTCGCGGCCGCGGATCCGGGTGCGGCTTTCGCCAAAACCCTCAACGACCGTTTTGCCGATAAGGCACCCGAAATGCTTGAGCTCTACCCACACGGGAGCCCCGCCGAGACCCAACGCGCCTCGGCGGACTACAACGCCGACCAATTCATCGTAATGGGGACCTGGCTCTGGTCGACACTCCACCGCGAGTCTACCGGCAAGCCTGTCTACCGCTACGTGTTCGACCAGCCGAGTCCCGGCGCGGATGGCGGGGCGAGTCACGCCTCGGACATCCCCTACGCCATGGGCAATCTAAAGGTCCACGGCGACAAACCCTACGCCGCTGGCGACGAGGCCACCGAGCGCGCGATGATGACCTACGTCGCCAACTTCGTCAAGACCGGTAATCCCAATCTGCCGAAGCGTCTTGATACCAACCTGCCAAACTGGCCCAGTACGACAGCTGCGGCCTCACAGCCAGTCATGGTCTTCAGGGACGGCGCCCGGCTCGAGACGGTCGACGACGCGCGCTGGCGGGGCCTGCGGGCGCTCACGCAGCGCGACTGAGGTCGTCCCGCGTCGCGTAGTAGTCACGGTCCGTGTCACTGATGTGCGGTAGGGCCCCCAGACCTACGTAAAAGCTCGTGCCCACGCCCGGGACCCCGAGGTAGTCAATGTCGCCGCCGGTCTCGCGCGCGATCCGACGACAGATGGCGAGCCCCATGCCCGTGCCCGGGCGCGTAAGGTCGCCGACGCGCTGGAAGGGCATAAACACCTTGGCGCGGTATGCCGGGTCGAGACCGAGGCCGTTGTCCCGCACGCAGAGCGTGGCCCGCTGGCCGTGGCGCGCGATGCTAAGGTCGATGCGGCACGGGCGGTCGAGGTCGCGGTAGACGATGGCGTTGCGGATGAGGTTCTGCATCACCTGCGAGAGGGCGCTGCGCGCACTGACCACCGTCCCGAGGGGAGCGCACGCCACCTCGGCACCCGACTCCTCGATGTCGGCGTAGAGCCCGAGCTTGACCTCGCCGTAGGTGGCGTCGAGGTCGATCTCGGTCCGCTCCTCGAATTTGATCGCGCGGTTGTAGTTGACGAGGTCAGTGATGACGCCATTCATGTTAGCGGCATTGCGTTTGATAAAGTCGAAGTACTCGAGCGCGGCCTCGCTAAACTCGGTGCCGTGGCGCCGCTGGATGAGATTGGCGAAGCTCCCGATGGAGCGCAAGGGCGTCTTGAGGTCGTGCGAGGCGACGTGCATGAAGTGCTGCATGTCGTCGTTGGCGAGCTGGAGGCGGGCCACGGTATCGGCGAGGCTCGTCTGGTTGGCCTGGAGCTCGTCGGACCGCTGTTGCAGCCCCTCGACGGTTTGATTGAGCAAGTTCGCTGCGACCTCCTTGTTGCGGACCGCCTGATCGGCCATGAAACGGAGTCTGACCACCTCGCGCTGCATGGTTTTGGCGAAAGCCTCGAACGTCTCCTTCTGCTGCGGCGACAGCGATGCCTCGTCGATGACTGCAGCCAGCTGGCTCTCGATCGACGGTCGCGTACGCTGGCCGCCCGGGACGCCGGTGATGTCCTGGACGGGAGGCGTTTGGTGCGTAGAGCTTGGATACATGGCTTCGTTGCTACTGAGTCGCGGCGGGGGGGGGCTTACGCGGCGGTGAACGTGATCATGCAGAGGGTGTCGTTGTGCATCGCGACCGGCTCCGAGGGGCAGGACCCGATTTCGCTGTAGGTCAGGAACCCGGCCATCGGCACGCCGAAGGCCTCGTTGATCTCCTCGATCTCGTCCTCGAGCATCGGCCCGAAAGCCGAGTGTCGCCCCTTGCAGCTCATCATCAGCGCGGCCAGCGGCCTCACGGTCTGACGGGCGACCTGCTCCCGGAAGAACGCCACCGTCTCCTGGATGACCTCGAACCCCGGCGCGCACGTAAATCGGAAGCGCTCCCCGGTTTGGACGCCGCCCGCCAGGACGATACTCGTGCCGTTAGGGTGCGGGAAGGCCGGCGCGCGAAGCACGGTGCCCAACGGGCGATGGATCTGGACCGGGTACTCCGAGGTGACCACCGAGACATTGCCCCGGTCGAAACTGCTTTTCGTCATCGAGCCGAGGTAGCGCTCGAAGAAGACCAGCGCGGGCTCGTCGTTGATGCTGTGGACGACGTTGCCCTCCGCGGCGGTGATGACCTGGTCGCTGCCGATCGCCTGCCAGCCGCTCCGCGCGCAGGACTCGACCTTGACCACGGAGGCGTCGAAGATGACTGCGCTGAGCCCGAGCGTGACTAAGCCTTCGTTATCGAAAACGTAGCAGCCCTCAAAATTGTAGTCGTCCGAAGCGAGCCCACCGGAGATCGCGATCGTCCTCCCGGCGCCCTGGTTAATCCCCCTGACCACGTCCTCGCCGTCGATCATGCGCCCGTCGGCGAGGATGATACCACCCATGAGCACGAAGACCTGTGGTTCGGCGTACGACTCCACCGCACGGCGTCCGAGCCCCTCGGCGCCGGTGAAGATGTCGCTGCTACCGGCTTGCCACGGCGTAAACGCCTCCGTGGGGATATCCAACAGCAGCCCGACGATCGACGAGGCGTGTAAGCCGGAGCCGGCTACCTCACCGTCGGTCGAGCACCCACACACCGTGATCCCGCGCCCGCGGAAAGCCGCCTGAATTTCAGCCACCTCGTGTTCGACACTCGCGAAGACAATGGCGAGCGTATAGTCCTCCCCCCGCGCCCCGAGGTCGTCGAGGTAGGTGGCGAGCATAGCGGGAGTCGGGACGCAAAATTCTTGGGCTTTCATCGGTAGGCGTTCAGGTGATCGTCCTAACCCGTCCAGGCAATACCTACGCCAAAAGCCCCAGGCGTTGCTAGGGCTCAGGTAATATTTGGATTCCGCTAGATGCTCTCCGTTATTGAACGCTCCTCCGAAATGGATCCCCCACGGCCAGCCCGCATCTTTTCACCTAGGCGCCTGGTAGCTCACCGCCGCTCCTCGTCGGACACCCCAGCTCGACCTCTCCAGCCCGTAGGAACCGAATTCAACTTCCGCGTGACCGAATAGCCATGCGGCTAAGAGGCAGACCATGACGTAGGGGCGCAGACGCAGGCGAACACGCCCGCCACGCGCGCTGTTGACTGTCGAAACCCAACACTAAAACCCTTCTAACATGGACAAGTCAAATGCATACCACGACCAGTTGAAAGGCAACTACAACGTCGTCAAAGGAAAGCTCAAGCAAGACTACGCGCACCTCACCGACGACGACCTCGCCTACGAGGAAGGCAAGGAGGACGAGTTTATGGGCCGCGTCCAGAACGCCATCGGCAAGACCAAGGAGGAAGTCGCAGACTGGTTCGACAGGAACTTCTAACGTCGCTGCGGCGCCTACGCACCTCGCCGGCTAGCCGTCAGTCTTACGCACCTTGGTGGTAGTGACTATCGCTTTAGGTCTTGTGGTCAGCTAGGTCAGTCAACACCAACGACTGGCCTAGCTGGCCACTCTTGTTTTTGCTAGGTTGAGGAGCACCTCTAAGCCACGCTCGAGTTGGCTGATCTCCACAAACTCGTCTGCGCGGTGAGCTTGTGCGATGTCCCCAGGGCCGCAGATCACGGTCTCGAAGCCGACGGCGCTGAACTGCCCACCCTCCGAGGCGTAGGCGACGGTGCGCAGTGCCCGGACACCGGTGAGTCTACGGATGAGTGCCACGGCCTCGCTCGTCTCTTCGGTGATGAGGGGCGGGACGTTTGGGTGGTACTCCTCGATCGTGATGCTCGCGCCGGGGAAGCGCTGCTTCATGACCGCCTCCTGGGTTTTGGCGAAAGCTCTGAAGTCGACCTCGATGGCAGCGAGGTCATCACTCGGCAAGCAGCGCACGTCCACCGTGAACCAACACTGATCGGCCACGATGTTGTGGGCCGTACCCCCGCGCACGACCCCGACGTGTAGACTCGTGTGCGGCGGCTCGAAGCGCGCGTCGAGGTGCCCGGCGGCGAGGAGGCTGTCCATCTTTCCCTCCAGCCACAGGATCAGCCGACTCGCCTCGTGCACGGCACTCACCTCCGTGCGGATACGACTAGAGTGCCCGGCAGAGCCACGGACGGTGACCTTGTATACCATGATGCCCTTGTGGCCCACCACCGGCTCCATGTTGCTGGGTTCGCCGACGATACAGCAGCTCGGTCGCTCCGTATAGTGGTCGCGGATGGCCTCGGCGAGGAGCTGCCCGGAGACGCATCCCACCTCCTCGTCGTAGCTGAACGCTAGGTAGATCGGCTTGTCGAGCTCTGTTTTGACGAAAGTCGGCACGGCCGCGAGGACACACGCCAGGAATCCCTTCATATCGCAGGCGCCGCGTCCGTACAGGCGCCCACCCCGCTCTACGAGGACAAACGGGTCCGTCGTCCAGGTCTGGCCCTCCACCGGCACCACGTCGGTGTGGCCGCTCAAGATGACTCCGCCGTCTACGGCCGGGCCGATACGTGCGTGGAGGCAGGCCTTTGCGCCGGTGGCATCGTAGACGCGGGTACAGCTTACGCCAAAACCGCTTAAGTAGTCTTCGATGTAGTCGACGATGACGAGGTTGGGGTCGCCGCCGATGACGGGGAAGGCCACCAGATCGGCCAGGATCGTACGCGCGTTGCTCATGGCGGGCAAACTAAGCTGGCGCGGGGCCGGCACTGGGACCGCGGCGGTACCGATGGGATTTCTTGACGAAAGCATTGGCCAGGCGCACGGCCTCGCGAATGCGCTGTAGCTCCTGGGAGGTGTAGGGGTGTGGGGAATAGTGGAGGCACTCCACGGCGACCCCGGTGCCGAGGTCGCGGTAGTTGCCGAGGTCTATCAACCCGACGTCGGCCATTGTGGCGTCGAGGCTCTCGGCCTCCGTCTCGTGGGCGTGGGTGACGAGTACGGAGAAATACCGACCGTAATTGAAGCTATATAGGTGGCAGGCCCAGAAAGGCTCCTCGGCGAGGTCGGCGTCGACCACGCAGAAAGGAAATTGCTCCCGGCGCAGCCAGCTCATCCCGGAGCGGCCGAAGGGGATCTGGATGCTGGGGCGGAACCGCAGCCCGTACGGCTCCCCGCCGCGGCGGTATAGCCCGTCGTACTCGAGGAGGGCCGAGCGCTGGAGGGCGTCGGGGAGCTCGGCGCTATCCATCTCCGCGAGCGGGTACCAGGTGCGGGCGACGTCGTCGAAGGCTTCCAACGCCCCGACCTTGCGCTTGTACTCGAAGGCCTCGTTGCCGGGCACCAGGTAGCCGGCGTAGTGGTAGGCCATCCCCCATGCTTTGGCCTGCCCGATCTCGAGGGTCATCGTGTACAGCCCCAGGGAGTGACTGGCGTAGCGGGGGTCGTAGTACCCGCACACCGACTGGACGGCAGCGGCGCCCCGGTCGAAGTAGCTGAAGGCCACCAGCTTTCCCTCGTCGAAGACGCTCACCTGGTAGGTGTCGAAGGGCACGTCCGGGTCGTGGCGCAGGTAGTAGGCCGCGGAGTTGTGGAGGTCGTAGTCCTTGCTGGTGCGGTAGGCAGCGAAGACGGCCTCCTCGGCGTCGGTGGCCTGCGCGGGGTGGATACGGTGGGTAAACCGGGCGTCGTTGCGTCGCATCCCCTTCGCCACCCGCTTCGGGAACTCGTGCCCGGCCAGGGGTAGCCGCGTCCAGACGGTGGTGAGGAAGCCCGTCGGGTAGAAGTTGTAGCGGCACGTGAACATGCGCGAGCCCATGCGGTACCACCCACTCGCGAGGTAGCGGTCGAGGAGCTTGCCCGTAAAACCGATGTTCACCATGGCTAAACCGCAAAGGTGGTTCGCTGAGTCCGACGCGCTACGACTTGGGGTAACATACGACAGCATCTTCCACATTCGCGACAAGGTTGGTCGCCGGGTAGGTGGCGCGGGCCCCACTGCGGGCTTCGGGATGCGAGGCGTTACTTGCGGCCATGGTCATTATCGTCATGGGGGTTTCCGGTAGCGGCAAGTCGACCATCGGCGCGCGCGTCGCCCGGGCACTCGACCTGCCCTTCATCGAAGGCGACAACTACCACCCCGAGGCCAATCGGCGGAAGATGGCCGCCGGTATCCCGCTCGACGACGCCGACCGCGCCCCCTGGCTCGAGGCCCTGGCGGAGGTTTTGGCGAAAGCCGCACTCGATCGAGGCTGTGTCCTCGCGTGCAGCTCCCTCAAGCAGGCCTACCGCGATACGCTGGCTAGTCGCCTTTCGGCAAAACCGACCTTCGTCTACCTCCACGCCTCCCGGGAGCTGCTGGCCGAGCGCCTCGCCGAGCGTCAGGGGCACTTCTTCCCGGTGCGGCTGCTGGACTCCCAGCTCGAAACGCTCGAACGGCCCACGGACGCGGTCGAGCTCGATCTAAGGAAAGGAGTAGACGAATTGGTGGCGGAGGCGATCGCGGCCCTGAGGTAGCACATTTTGCACGGCGGCCCGCTGCACAACGACAACCAACCAACCAACCAGCCAACCAACCCCTACTCCACCTGCATCTCGGCCACCAGGTGCGGCGCCTGTCCGAGCTTGTCAATACACCACAACACGTAGCGGATGTCCACCATGATGTTGCGGCAGATGCTCGGGTCGTAGTTGATGTCCGACATGGTCGACTGCCAGGTGCGGTCGAAGTTGAGGCCCACCAGCCGACCGTAGGCGTCGAGCGCGGGACTCCCGGAGTTGCCGCCCGTGGTGTGGTTAGAGCCGAGGACGCAGACCGGGAGCTTGCCCTCCGCCGTCGCGTAGCGCCCGTAATCCTTGCGCTCGTGCAGGGTGAGCAAGCGCGCTGGCAGGTCGAACTCGTAGTCCCCCGGCTGGTATTTCGCCACCACTCCGTCGAGGTCGGTCATGTAGCCGTAGGTCTCGCCGGCGAGCCCCGTAAACCCTTCGAACTTCCCGAAGCTCACGCGCATCGTCGAGTTGGCGTCTGGGTACAGCTTGCGCTTCGGGTTCACGAGCATAAGGGCGCGCATATAGTCCCGTTGCAGCGGCGCCATCGCCTCTTGGTAGGCGTTGTAGCGCGACAGCACGTTCGCCTCGTAGTAGCCATTGAGCTGACGCACGAACTGGTAGGCCGGATCGGCTAACAGATACTCCGCGAAGGCGCCCGGGTCGGTCTCGAGGAGGGTGATCATCCGCCGCGGGTGCGTGAGGTAGCTCTGCCCGTAGAGCGCAGCCGCGAGCGCGTCCACCGAACCGGCGAAGGCGATCTGGTCGCGGACGAATCCACTCATCTGACCGGTGTCGCCCTCGGCCGCGTAGCGCTTCAGGAGCGCGATACACACCCGCAGGTCGATGGCCGCGTCGTAGCCGGCGTAGCTCTCGTGCAGGTCCGCCGCCAGGTCCGGGGCGCGGCTCGCGAATACCTCAGGGGCGTCGGCGTCGTATTGTTTGAGCTGCCGCGCGATGACGTTGGCGAAGCGGAACAGGTCGATGTTGTAGTTGAGCTCACCGACGTAGGCATTGGTCCGGGCGTAGGGCTCGCTCACGCGCACGAGGCTATCGAGGGCCGGCAGGAGGTGCTGGTAGCGGCGGCGTTGCTCAGGGCTCACCTCTACGGCGGTGAGGACGGGTTTAGCGAGAGCCCGAGTGAACTCGTACTCCGCGCCATTGCGCTTGGCGATCCCGTCACTGGCCTCCACGCCCTCGGACTCGCCGCGCCACTTCTTCCACGCGTTCGCGATACGGGCCTGCTTGGAGGCGTAGTCGATCTTCGTCTGGGCACTGGCGCGCATGGCACTGTCGATCACGCCGAGGCTCAGGTCGCGCATCCCGATGCGGATCGGGTTGACCACCCGCACGCGCTGGGCCATCGCCGAGCTCGCTAGGTACTGGTCGGTCTTGCCGGGAAACCCGAAGACCAGCGAGAAGTCTCCAGGCTGCACACCGGCCAGCGAGATCGCGAGGTGTCGTTTTGGCGAAAGCGGGACGTTTTCGGGGCTGTACTCGGCCGGGCTGCCGTCGGGCGCGGTGTAGATGCGGAATAGAGAGAAGTCGCCCGTGTGCCGCGGCCACTCCCAGTTGTCGGTGTCGGCGCCGAACTTCCCGACGCTACCCGGGGGTGTCCCGACGAGGCGCACGTCGTTGTAGCGCTTCGTCACGATGGCGAAGTACTGGTTACCGTCGTAGAAGGCCTTCACGCTCAACTCCTCGTAGGGCATGAGATTGTACTTGCTGCGGTAGCGCTGGGTGTTGGCCTGCACCAGCTTCGACCGGTTGGCCTCGCTCATGTCCTCGGTGACGCCGTTGAGGATAGCGGCGGTCGCGTCCTCGATGCGCTCGATGAAGGCGACGTAGAGGCCGGGATTACTCTTCTCAGCGGCGGCGTTCGGGGCGTACCACCCGTCCTCCAGGAGGTTGTCGGCCACCGTCGAGTGGCTCGCGATGGCGTCGTAGCCGCAGTGGTGGTTGGTGAGCACGAGGCCATTCTTACTGATTACCTCCCCGGTACAAAAGCCGCCGAAGTGTACGATGGCATCCTTGAGGCTCCCCGCGTTGACGGAGTAGATGTCCTCGGCCGAGATCTTCATCCCGAGGGCCTTCAAGTCGGCCTCGTTGAGGGACTGCAGCAAAAGCGGCAGCCACATGCCTTCGTTGGCGCTAGCTGGCCTGGGCACCAGACCGAGGAGACAGACGAGGACGAGCGCACTGAAGTGTGGGCGTACGCGGGGGAGCTTAGGCATAGTTGACTGAGTAAGTTGCGACGAGTCCGCAAAGGTGTGGTTGCCTCCTACCATATTGCAGGGATACGGCTTTTGAGCAACGATGTTAGCTCGGCGAATCGCGTGACGGCTCCCCCGCCGATCGCTTCACCGGCTTTCGCCTTAACTAGCGATGGCCCCGCCCCGGCCGCGCGGAGGGCACGGAGGCTCTCGGCGCCGGCCGATTTGCTGAGTTTGCGGCCGGCGCCGTCCGTAATGAGCGCGTGGTGCCAAGCGCGCACGTCGAGGAAGTGGCCGTATTTCGGCCAGCCGTTCGGCACTATCGTCAAAACGTCCGCGGAGAGGGCTTTCGCCAAAACCCGCTGCATCGCCGTGGAGGCACGAAGGTCTTCGCCGCGCACGAGGTGAGTGACGCCGAGGTCGACATCGTCGGTGAGGCTGGCGAGTTGATAGCTCGGCCAGCCGTCCCGCTGGCGTACGACGATTCCGCTGTCGTACATCCGCCAGACCACGCGCTCGGTATCGAGGTCGATCGCTCGTTTGGCGCAGGTGCCGGGGTAGTGGTTCACGTCGGCATCACCGGCGGACCTGATGGCGGCCAAGTCCTTACGACTGCAAGTACAGGCGAAGACGAGCCCGTTTTGGCGTAAGCCGGCCAGCACCCCGCCGTAGCGATCGACGCGCGTCGATTGGTAGACCGCTCCGTTCAGGAGTGCGTCCGCCCGGGTGGGTAGCAGCCACCGCAGCGTCTCAGCGATGTCCCCGAGGTACTCTCCGCGGACTCTACCAGCGTCGAGGTCGTCGACCCGCAGAAATAGCGTCGCGTCGAGGGCCGCGGCCATGGCCGCCGTCAGCACGAAGTTGACGGCGTTGCCGAGGTGTAGGTAGCCGGAGGGCGTGGGCGCGAGGCGGAGCGTGGGCACGGGGGGAAGATCGGGTGCGGGCGGCAAGCGGCGAGTCGCGCTGTCCGGAGGGAGGGCATTCACGTAAGCAGCCCCTCCGCGCGCGCTGGCGAGAAGGGGATGCTGCTTTGTGGCACTACATTCTGGAGTGGACTAGCGGACGGGCGTCTAGCGACTGGCCATCTCGTTTTGCATGGGGTATTCGGCGAGGATGGCGTTTACCATGCTCTGAATGGCATCGGTACTTGTGCCGTCGTAGATCGACGTCGACGAGACGCCCTTCCAGATCATTTTCTTCGTCTTGCGGTCTACGATATCTACCACCAGGGTGCCTTCTTTGTAGCGGGTCACATCGGTGTCGTAGCCAATTACGTTGTTGTAGCCGAGGTAGCCGTTGTAGTAGTAATCGTTGTAATAGGGGCTAATGGTGTTGTAGCCGGCGTAGGTGCCCGTGTATGGGTAGGTGGCGTAGGGCGTGGTATTGGCGTAAATGGGGTCCTTATCCACGTCGGTGCGCTTCTCGGTGCTCGTGCTCAACAAAATGAGCAAATCGGGATTACTGCGGTCGAGGGTATATCCTTTGCTGCGCATACTCTCGTTGAGGCTCGAGACAATGGCGCCATTGACGTCATCACTACTCAGCTTTTCTTCCATGGCCGCCGGCATGCGGATGTCGGCATTGGGGAGGAAAGCGAAGGTGGAGTACTTGCCGAGATCGACATTGGCGGTCTTGTTGGTACTGACGCTCGGTGAGCAAGCCGCGAGGGCAAATAGGCATACCGCGAGGAAGGAAGTGAGGTAGGTTTTCATGGGGAGGGGGTTGTTACTAACGTTGATTTCATTAACTACAGCGCCCTTTCATTAGCATTGTTCGGTGCAGCGAAGTCTGCCTACTCCTTGAATATTAATCCCTTAGCTCCCAGGAGCCGGAGGTCCCGGCGCCGCCCTGACCTCAGCAACCTCACTCAGCGGGAACCGTGGATCGTCGATGAGGATCCGCATATTCCAGCCTTCTATACGCTCGAGGACCTTCGTGCGGGCACTCTCCCGCGCGGCCTGGAGTCCCGGATGCGCAAGCCAGGCGTCAAGATCAGCCTGCGCCTCTTAGAGCGTGTCTAAAATTATGAAAATATATATGTGTATCGTCTGAAATACTGGCTGCCGTATCTTGGAAGTGACTAAACGATCAAGAAATGTCCAAGCAATACGCCCGGATGACCGACAGCCAGTGGGACAAAGTTAA
>JBGTKC010000139.1:0-4226 GCA_041744755.1 Saprospiraceae bacterium | reverse complement strand
CCTGCTCGCCGGTGAGGTCGCGGTTGGCGGCCAGCACGGCGAGCTCCTCGTTGAGGCCGGCGCGCTCGGCGTTGAGGCGCGCGAGGGAGTCGTTGAGGGCGGCGAGTTGGTCGCGCAGACCGAGTAGGGAGTCGGGCTCGGCGGGGGCGCGGCTAGGGTCGTTGGTCACCTCGAGGGCAAAGGTGTTGACGCCCTGCTTGACGGCCAGTTGGACGCTACCGGGGCGGATGCTCTGCTCCAGGCCCGCGAAGGAGACGTCTTGATCGCCGGCGGCGATGGTGACTTTACCGGTGCGCTTGATGAGGGCGCCCTGACGGTAGACGGTGACTTCGGTGAGGTTGGAGGTAGGGTTGGAGATTTGGGCTTTCGCCAAAACCGTTGAACAAAGGACGAGGAGCAGCAGGGGAAGGTCTCGGACGTGCATAGGTGGGTTTTGATTAAGGCAGATGCGGGAAGCGTGACGAGTGCACACTTTCAGGACAGCGAGCCCACAATGGCCTTTTTCAAGGCAGAGGCGCCAACGCTGCGAGGCGGGGAGGGAGTAAAGCCCTCCGGGTAGGTCGCGGGTACGGCGCCCCAGCTTCGCGACTTTCGGCCCGAGGCGCATCCGCCTCCCCACACTACCTTAGTGCCATGCCCGCTGAGCTATCCCCCTTCACCTGGCCCATAGCCGCTCTGCTTCTCGCCGTAAGTCCAGTTTTGGCGAAGGCCCAAATCGATTACGCCGACACCTGGCAACTCGCCCTCATCGAGGCCGAAGACGGCGACACCCTTCGTCTCCCGGCCGGCACCTTTCAACTCACCGAGAGCCTCCTGGTCGACGGCATCGACGATCTCGTCATCATGGGCGCGGGCCGCGACCAGACCATACTCCAATTCAGCGGCCAGCAGGCCTGCGCCGAGGGACTCAAAGTCACCAACTGCGACCGTGCTACCCTGCGCGACTTCGCCATCTTCGACACCGCCGGAGACGCCATCAAGACGCAAAGTTGCAAGGGCATTAGCTTCATCAACGTCGAGACGAGTTGGTCGGGCGCGCCCGAGGAGAGCAATGGCTCCTACGGCCTCTACCCCGTGCAGTGCTCCGACGTACTCATTGATGGCTGTCGCGCGCGCGGCGCCTCCGACGCCGGTATTTACGTCGGGCAGAGCGATAAGGTCATCGTGCGCAACTGCCACGCCATCGAGAATGTAGCCGGCATCGAGATCGAGAACACCACCGATGCCGACGTCTACGACAATCTCGCCGAGGGCAACACCGGCGGCATCCTCGTCTTCGACCTCCCGGGACTCGTTAAGAAGGCCGGCGGTCACGTCCGTATCCACGACAACCGGGTGCACGCCAACAACCTCGACAACTTCGCCCCAAAGGGCAACATCGTCGCCCAAGTCCCCGCCGGTACGGGCGTCATGGTGCTCGCCACCTCGGATGTCGACATCTACGGCAACGACATCACCGCACACCGCACCGCCAGTGTGGCCGTCGTAAGCTACTACGTCACCGAATTGCCCATCGCCGACGCCGAGTACGCACCCATCCCCCGCGACGTGCGCGTGCGCGACAACCGCATCGAGCGCGATAGGGCCTGGCCGTCAACCAAGCACCAGGTCGGCAAGCTCCTTGCCCTCAAGTTCCGACGCAACCCCCCACCCATCATCTACGACGGCATCACCCAAGGCATCATCGACGGCGGCGGCGCGCCCGTGGGCACCTGGGGACTGTGCGTTTCGGGCAACGGTGTGGATATGGCCAACCTAGATCTAGGTCGCGGACGCAAGCACCTGGAGCGCAATCCACGAGGCTTCGAGTGCGTCGGCGAGGGGCTCACAAAAATGGGCGGTCGATGAAGTACTTCGCCATCTTAGTCACTGCACTCGCCATCCTCCTGCTGCCCAGCGCCAGCTACGACAAGGAGCGCGCCCTGTCGCATCTCTCGGAGTACGGCTTCTTCGAGGGCAACATCGCCGACCTGCAGCCCGCCACCGGCGTGCGCCCGTACACCCTCAACACGCCGCTGTTTAGCGACCACGCCAGCAAGGCCAGGTTCATATACGTCCCCGAAGACTCCACCCTCGGCTGGCAGGACCGCGAGGTGCTGGATATGCCCCTCGGCACCGTACTCATCAAAAACTTTTACTACCCCGTCGACGCGCGCCACCCAGACCTCGGCCGTCGCCTCGTCGAGACCCGCCTCCTCAAGCACACCGACCAGGGCTGGAAGGCCTGGGGCTACTGGTGGAACGACGCCCAGACCGACGCCGATTACAAGCCGCTCGGCGGCAAGGCCGACGTCGACTTCGTCGATGCGCAGGGCAAAACGCGTCACATCGCCTACGAGTCCCCCAACCAAATTCAGTGCAAGAGTTGCCACAGCTACGAGGGCGCCATGCGGCCCATCGGCCCGAGCGTGCGCCAGCTCCACGGCGGTGCGCACAGCTACGTGAGTGAGTGGGTGGACAGCGGCCTACTGGCAGGCGCGCCTTCCGGCAAAACCGACTGGCCCTCCATGGACTGGCGCGCGGACAACATCACACCCGAACTCGCCGCCCGCGCCTACCTCGACGCCAACTGCGGCTACTGCCACCGCCACGAAGGTCCGGCGAGCACCTCCGGCCTCATGCTCGCCTGGCACTACCCCACCGGCCCCGAGACGGGTGTCCGCAAGAGCCCCGTAGCGGCTGGCAAAGGCTCCGGGGCCCTCACCTACGACATCGACCCCGGGCACGCCGACAAGTCTATTCTCTACTACCGGATGGCGAGCGATAAAGCTGCGGTAAGGATGCCTGAGGTGGGGAGGAGCGTAGCGGATGAGGAGGGGCTGGCGGTGGTACGGGCTTGGATAGAGAGCATGTAGATGCCTGCGGCGCGGGGCCTCCGGCGGTGGGCCTGCGGCGCTCAGGGGCAGCAGGGACTACTTGCGTGGGGGGTAGCGATCTCGGAAGATCTCTAGGATGGTGATGACGTTTGGGATGAGCTTGAGGAGCTTTTCGCTGGTGTCGGGCGGGAGGACTTTCGTGTCGTTGAGGAGCGTCGTCCACATCAAGCATTCGTTGGCTTCTTTGAGTGCGACGGATAGCTTGTGCCGACGGTCTGCGTCGCTCTCGGCGTACTTGAACTCGGCCACGTTGGCCGCTGGGGAGGTGCCGCTCCGCAGGAATTGGCTTGTCATCTCGTAGTGGCGCTGCGTCTTCAGCTGCGTCGTCGTATGGAAGGCCGCCAGCGCCATGCGGTAAGTCTCCCGCCGCACGCCACTACGATCTCCTGCTTGGGATCCGTACTGCGGTTCGCGCATCATCGGCAGTCCGGAGGTTCCGCTTTCGCGAAAACTCTCAGGGTCGTCCGCTCCAAACAACGTCCTATAGCCCAGTAGCGACTCTACATCCGAAGTTACCCAGTCAAAACCATCTTGCTCACTATGCATAGTTCCAAACTTATGTCAATAGCGCCACCCCAGCGAAGCAGCGCCGCAGGCCACGAAAGCAAGGCAGCGCCGCAGGCCCAGCGCCGCGGGCTCCCCGCCGGAGGCCCAGCGCCGCAGGCATCAAAGCCGCCTTACCATCGTCAGTATCACCGCCACCCCAATCACCTCACTCTCCCGCTGCTCGATAGCGACAGCACTCTGGTCCCGCGCCTCCACCTCCACATCCCGCATCTCCACTCGCCACCGCACAATACCCCTTTTAATCGTCTCCCCCTCCCGCAACTCCTGCCAGGTCTTGTCCATCACCGTGAGCCGTACCCCTATCGTCGTCCCCGGATACACCGGCTTCGTGAAGCGACAGGTGTCTATCCCGTAGTTAAGCAGCACCGGACCTTTCTTCGCCCACACAAATAGCCCCGCGGCCTTCGATAGTAAGTAGTAGCCGTGCGCTACCCGACCATCAAATAAAGTATCGCCGAGACTCGTCTCATCCACGTGTGCGTAGAAGTGGTCCCCACTCACATTGGCGAAATTGACAATGTCGGCCACCGTCACCGTGTGATTGGCGGTAGTATACGTTTCGCCTATCGCCAATTCTTCCCAGTATTTAGCAAAAGGGTGAATCCTATCTTCCATTTGCGCCGCCCCCGGCTGGTACTGCTGCGTCAGGGCCGTCACCATCGTCGGGTGGCCCTGCACCGCACACCTATTCATGTAGTGTAGCACCGATCGCGCCCCGCCCAGCTCCTCGCCGCCGCCGGCGCGGCCCGGGCCGCCGTGCTTGAGGCCCGGCATCGGGGAGCC
>JBGTKC010000138.1:0-3156 GCA_041744755.1 Saprospiraceae bacterium | reverse complement strand
CTTCTCCGTGTCCGGCCCCGGGATAATCTCGAGGAGCCGCATGTAGCGCACGGGGTTGAAGAAGTGCGTACCGCAGAAGTTTTGACGGAAGTCATCAGACCGTCCCTCCGCCATCTGCGCGATCGGGATCCCGGAGGTGTTGGACGTGATCAGCGTACCCGGCTTGCGCACGGCGTCCACCCTCTCGAAGAGGCTCCGCTTGATGTCAAGTCGCTCGACCACGACCTCGATGACCCAGTCGTAGTCCTTGATCTTCGCGAGGTCGTCGTCGAGGTTGCCGACGGTGATCCGGGTGGCGAACGCATTGTCGTAGAGGGGGGCGGGCTTTGCTTTCAGCGCGGCGTTTAGCGACATCTGCGCGAGGCTATTGCGGGCGGTCTTGTCCTTGGTTTTTCCCTCCGGGAGGTCGCGAGGCACGATGTCGAGGAGGAGAACCTCGAGCCCGACGTTGGCGAGGTGGCAGGCGATCCCGGTGCCCATGAGTCCTGAGCCTAAGACGGCGCAGCGGCGGATGTGACGAGTCATTGTATCTATTTGGTCGGTGGCGAAGAAAGTCATTCGCGGGCGCTTAGCGAAATTTCGCTGGAGACAAAGATCCCGGGTAGTTCGCCTTTCGGCAAACCGTGTACGCCTTTCGGCAAAACGCATCCCGATCTCGCGAAATCGGGCACGGGCTTCGCTGCTAGACGCCTGCACTCGGCCGGCGCCCGAAATTCTACACACATGATTAGGGTTTGTAATGACGGCGCCAGTACCGACGTTTGTCGGCCGTAGCGTACACACCCCGGCTATCGCCCACCGCCCATGTTCGAATCCCTCCTCCTCCTCCAAGACATCGACCCCGCTCTCGTCGAACGCGACACCGAAGCCCAATCGCTATTCGATATTATCGTCTCCGGTGGCCCGATGGCCATCGCGATCGTGGCTACGCTCCTGGTGCTGTCGGTCATCGCGCTCTACATCTTCGTCGAGCGCTACCTCACCATCCAGCGCGCTACCAAGGTGGACGACAACTTCATCACCAACATCCGCGGCAGCGTCCAGTCGGGCAACATCAACGGGGCCCTTGCCATCTGCCGCAACAACGAGACCCCGCAGGCGCGCATGGTCGAGAAGGGACTCCTGCGCATCGGCAAGCCGCTGCGCGACATCGACGCCGCTATCGAGAACGTCGGCAATGTGGAGGTCTTCAAACTCGAGAAAAACCTCTCCACCCTCGCCTCGATCGCCGGGGCCGCCCCGATGATCGGGTTCCTCGGCACGGTGACGGGCATGATCCTGGCCTTCTACCAGATGTCTACCGAGGAGAACGTGACCCCTTCCGTGCTCGCGGGCGGCATCTACCAGGCCCTCATCACGACGGCCTTCGGGCTGGCCATAGGGATCTTCGCTTTCGTGGGCTACAACATCCTCGTGGCTAACGTCGAGAAGGCCGTCTTCAACATGGAGCGGACCACGATGGAGTTCATGGACCTGCTGCAGGAGCCGGCTTGAGGAAAGTGTTGAAGGTCGAAGGGTGAGGTGTTGAATAGCCCGGCTTTCGCCCTCACCTTTAGCCAGCAAGCGCCACTGTTGTCAACTACACACCTTGAACTCCTCACGCTTCCCCCTTCAACACTTGAACACTTCACACTTCAACACTTAACATGGGCCTCAAGCGTCAATCCAAAGTCTCCGCCGAGTTCTCGATGTCGAGCCTCACGGACATCATCTTTTTGCTGCTCATCTTCTTCATGCTCACCAGTAAAATGGTCCGCATCGAGCCCTTCGAACTTCCGGTGAGTAACTCGAAGACGGTGGCAGCGACGAGTGTCGTGGTCAGCATTTCGGCGGCGGACGAGTGGAAGCTCAACAGCCTGAGCATCCGCCCGGCGGCCTTACCGGTAGCCCTTAAGCAGCAAATCGCCGAAGTCGAGGACAAAAGCGACGTGACCGTCACGATCGTCGCTGAGCGCGGGGTACCGTTTACTAAAGTCGAGCAGGTGATGAAGCTGGCGGCCGAGAATCGGGTCAAGGCTATGATCGCTACACAGCCGACTAGTTAATCTTTGAATTTTTGAATTAGAGATTTGTTGACTGGAATTTAGGGCCGCGAAGCAAGCTCTTACGCGAAGTAGAGCACAGCCATACGGCCATTCAAAAATTCAACCTTCAAAAACTCAACAATTATCTTCCCCCATGGCTCTCAAAAAGCGCTCCCGCGTCTCCGCACAGTTCAACATGTCGAGCCTCACCGACATCATTTTCCTGCTGCTTATCTTCTTTATGTTGACCAGTTCGCTGGTGGCGCCGAATGCACTTAACCTGAAGCTCCCCGGCAGCGCCAAGGACAACCAGCCGCCTTCGGACAAGGAGATCGACCAGGTGTTGGTGAAAGCCGACTGCCAAATGCTGTTCAACGGACAGAACAAAGGCGCTGGCGGGCTGGAGACAGTTTTGCGGCAGCGCGCCAGAAGCGACAAGAACTACTCCGTCCTCATCGCCTATGAAGCGAAGACGCCCACGGAGTGTGTGGTCACGGCCATGGACATTGCCCGGCGCCTCGACGTCAACGGTATCTTAGCTTCCCCGAAGAGCCGCTAGGCCCGGCGGCGTAAACTTTTCATCATCCACTTAATACCTCGCTGAGGGCTCGCAAACGTTACTGCTCCATGGACACCGTCGGCATCTACTCGTACGAAGAGCGCTACAAGAAGCGCAGTAAGGCGATCGCGGTCGGCGGGGGACTACTGCTGTTGTTCCTCATCCTGTTCCCCTTCCTGACTTATCCCGTGCCACCGCTTGGGCAGGAGGGAATCCTCGTTAACCTCGGCGTGATCGACTTCGGGCAGGGCGAGGAGAACGGGGCCGCCGCCGCGGCACCCATCGCTGAGCAGGCCCAGGAGGAATCCAGCGTGGCCGAACCCGTAGAGGAGCCCGAGCCCGAAATCACTCCCGAACCCGTGACGGCCACGCCACCCCCCGCTCTAGAGGAGCGTAAGGAACCCGTGAAGCCGAGTGCGTCGCCCGATCCCGACCTCATCCGCCAGCAGAACGAAGCCGCCATCGCCCTGCGGGAGCGGCAGAACGCCGAGCGCCGCGCCGCAGACGCCCGCACCGCTCAAGCCGCCGCCGCCGAACGCGTCGAACGCGCCGAACAAGCCGAGCGCCAGTCGC